>JANOMG010000375.1:0-16022 GCA_031420175.1 Nitrospira sp. | reverse complement strand
TTGATGGCCTTTACCTTGGCTCCTGTGCTGTGCTCCTTCTTACTCAAGGGCACGATCAGTGAGGACGATACGGTGATCGTGGGAGGAGTCCGTCGTGTCTACAACGGCATCTTGGAGTGGGCGTTAGATCATCGGGCTGTCGTCGTCGGCGCCTGCGTCGGGCTTCTGGCACTGACGTTCGTGGCGCTGAAGTCGATCGGAGGGGAGTTCATGCCGGCGCTGGAAGAGGGGAATCTCTGGGTGCGTGCCACGATGCCCGTGGATATTTCTTTCGACCAGGCGGCGAAGTTGACGAGCGAGATTCGTCGGTTATTCCGCGAGTCTCCAGAAGTCACCACAATTGTGTCACAGCTGGGCCGCCCGGACGACGGTACCGATCCGACGAGTTTTTTCAATGCCGAGTTCCTGGCCAATCTCAAACCGGAAAAGGAATGGCGTCCCGGATTGAGTAAAGATGCGTTGATCGAAGAGATCGAGGGGCGGCTGAAAGACATTCCCGGAATCATCTTCAATTTTTCGCAGGTCATTCAGGACAATGTGGAAGAAGCCATGTCGGGGGTGAAGGGAGAGAACTCCATCAAGCTGTTCGGGGCCGATCTGAAGACCATGGAGGCGAAGGCCACCGAGATCGAACATGTGATGAGGAAGATCCATGGCGTCAAAGACTTGGGGATCTTCCGCCTCGTGGGGCAGCCGAATCTGTTGATCCAGGTCGATCGTGAGGCGAGCGCGCGCTATGGATTGCAAGTGTCGGATGTGAACGCCGTGGTACAGGCCGCAGTTGGAGGCCAGGCTGTTACGCAGGTGTATGAGGGCGAACGGTTGTTCGACCTCGTTGTCCGGTTTCTCCCGGAGTTTCGACAGGATGTCGATGCGATCGGGAATATCCTGGTTAGTACGCCGGATGGGGCGCGGATTCCACTCAAGCAGGTGGCCTCGATTACGACGCAAACCGGTGCCTTCATTATCTATCGCGAAAACAATGAGCGCTATATTCCGATTAAGTTCAGTGTCCGGGATCGTGACCTTCAAAGTACCGTGGAAGAAGCCCAAGCGCTCCTGTCCAAGGAGGTGACTCTTCCCGAACGGTATCGGATGGAATGGGCCGGTCAATACGATCAGCTGAAAGAAGAGCAAAAACGATTGGCGAAGGTAGTGCCGATCAGTTTGGTGATCATTTTGTTTCTCTTGTACACCACCTTTGATTCGATCAAGAACGCCCTTCTTGTCTTGAGCACGGTCCCTTTTGCCTTGGTGGGGGGTGTACTCTCGCTTGTGGCTACACATACGAATTTCAGTATCTCCGCCGCGGTCGGCGTTATTTCGACGCTGGGGGTCGCCATCCTTGGCGGGGTATTGTTGATCTCCCGAATTGAAGATTTCCGACGCACGGGACTGACCCTTCGTGAAGCGGTTCGGAAGGGGGCCGATGTGCAGATGCGTCCGATTCTCATGGCGACGTTGGGGGCGGCCATTGGCTTGTTGCCAGCCGCGCTGGCAACGGGCATTGGATCGCAGGCGCAGAAACCGCTCGCACGAGTCGTGGTGGGAGGCATGCTGACAGCAGCGGTGTTGATCCTGGTGGTGTTGCCAGTATTGTATGAAATTGTCCATCACCGCAGTGCGAATGATGGAAAGGGAGAAAGGGGATGACCATGCAGCAGCGATATTTTCAATCGTGGGGAACCGTGTTGGTGGTCGTACTACTGGGAACGGCTCAGACCCTGTGGGCTGAGCCTACAGGCAAGGGATGGGCCATTCCGGTCCAGGTACCCTACGAGGCGCCTCCGAAGGGACAGGATCTCCCGGCTGAATCCGTTCCACAGAATACGAAACCGTTGACGGCCGACGAGGTCCAGCGGGCGGAAGCCCTCCTGCCATTGCTCGAAGGTAAACAAGAGTTCTGGGCGATGGGGGAATTCGTGCATCTCGGCGAGCCATCCGTGCCAGTCTTGGTTAAAGGTTTGACCATGCCAGGGCCGCGGATTCGCTACAATGTCATTGAAACGATTTCGATGTTGAAGGCGGCCTCGGCGGTTCCCGCCCTCGTCGCCGCAGCCAAGGAACCGAACGAGATTCCGCGGGTGCGCGAACATGCCTTGCGGGTGGCCGTTCGATTGGACGCGGCCAAAGCTGTGGACGCAATCGAGGTCATGGCCAAGGATCAGAATTCGTCGATTCGGAAGGCCGCTGCGTTCGAGTCACGGTATGTCAGAGAGAAAACGGTCGTACCGGTCCTGATCGGGATGGTTGCCGATGAGGAACGTTTTGTCGCACTCTCAGCGGTCCAGTCGCTCTGGATTCTGACCCGGCATGAATCGGAATTCCACGATTGGGAGACCTCGTCCAAGCAAGACCGTGAGGAGTGGAGGATTGAGTGGTCGGAATGGTGGAACGGCCAGAAGGATAGCTTCGAAATGCCAGATCCGAAGCGGCCTGCTCGCAGTCGCTAGTAGCGCACGTGGTTCGAGGTTCTCGGTTCGAAGTTCCGGAAACCTCGAACCGCGAACTTCGAACTCTCGCCAGCCTCGCTCCTCTCGCTCCTCTCGCCCGTCTTGTCCGGCTCATCTGTCCATGCATCGCCTTGCGAGGGTGAAAAACGCTGTGTTATATTTTGTGGGCTCGCCTGTTCGTCTCATGACTCGATAGAAGGACTATAGGTAGGTTTCATGGCTATTCTCCCGATTGCAAAGCTCGGTAACCCGATCCTCCGTCAGATAGCGGCGAAGGTGGACCCTCGCGACATTCGCACGAAAGAGCTGCAGCGATTCATCGACGATCTGTTTGAGACGATGCTGGATGAACCAGGCATTGGCTTAGCGGCGCCTCAAGTGTTTCGCTCGATCCAATTGGTGGTATTGGGTTGTGAGGGCGAAAGCGAGGACGGATTTCCCAATACCGTCCTCATCAATCCCAAGATTGTTTTTTATGGCCCGCAGCAAGAGGAAAACTGGGAAGGCTGTCTGAGTGTCGACGGGTTGCGAGGCAAGGTGACGCGTCCGGCTGTGGTGCGAGTCCAGGCGCTGGATCGCGATGGCAAGTCCATCGATCTCGAAGCGACCGGCCTCTATGCGGTCTGTATCCAGCACGAGATGGATCACCTGATCGGCAAGCTATTCTTGGATCGGATGACCGATATGTCGACGCTTACGCAACTCGCCGAGTTCAGTCGATATTGGCAAAAGGAATCGGCACCGGCCATTTAACTCTCCGTGAATATGCAGCCCTTGTGAAAACCCTCCTTCGCGTGCTCCAGTACCTCAGTCCACACCGGTCCATGGTGGTCGGCACCTTCCTGTTTGCCGGGTTGGCGACCGCGTTCGAATTGATCCCTCCGTGGCTGATCAAAGTGATCATCGACGACGTCATTCAGGCCGGTCAGACCCAGCTCCTGTCGTGGGTATTTCTCGGGCTGTGTGCCGCCTATATGCTCCGGAACCTCTGCGGGTCGATGCGGATTCGGCTGAACAATGGGCTGGAGCAGCAAGTCGTTCATGACTTGCACGTGCAGGTGTTCTCCGCGCTCCAACGACTCTCGATCAGTTTCTATGAAAATCGTCCGACGGGCGAGATTATGTCACGGGTGCTGAGCGATACCGAGCACATGCAGCGCATCTTCGTCGACGGTCTCGAAGAGATCATTACGGCCGGGCTGACGTTGATCGGAATCATGATCGTGCTGTTCATGCTCAATTGGAAGCTGGCGCTGTTGGCACTTGTGCCGATTCCTCTCCTGGTGGTGGGAGCGGCCCTGTTCACCAAGCGCATCCATGGGCACTATCGCGCGATTCGCAAGGGGTCGGCCGAATTGAACGCCCTCTTGCAAGACGTGCTGGCCGGCATCCGGGAGACGATGGGGTTCAATCGTCAGCCCTACGAGCAGGAGCGATTCGGACGGAAGAGCGATCGTTGTCGGCAAGATACCTTGAAGGCCATGTACCTCTGGTCCTTCTACTCCCCGGGCATGATGCTGATCGGGAGTCTTGGCGGGGCCATGGTGCTCTGGTTCGGCACTGCCGAAGTCTTGCAGCACCGTCTCTCTGTCGGTGAACTCGTGATGTTCACCTCGTACCTCGCGCTCTTCTATGTGCCGATCAATCAGATTCACTCCGTCAACCACATGCTGCAGCATGCCTTGGCTGCAAGCGAACGGGTGTTCGAAGTGCTCGATCTCGTCCCGGAGGTCAGGGACAGCCCGGACGCTGGTGTTCCAGTCACTCGATTACGAGGAGAGGTCGACTTCCATCGCGTCGGGTTTCATTATCGAGCTGACGCGCCGATCTTAGCCGACGTCTCGATAGCGGTCCGTGCGGGAGAGCGAGTTGCGCTGGTCGGCCCGAGCGGGGCGGGAAAGAGCACCACACTCAAATTGCTGATGCGGTTTTACGATGTGACGCAGGGAGCTATTACCATCGATGGCTACGATATCCGCGAGCTGCCAGTGGCCTTTCTTCGAAGCCAAATCGGTCTGGTCCAGCAAGAGCCATTCTTGTTCAATGGCACAGTGCGAGAGAATATCCTGTACGGTGATCTCTTGGCCGGACAGGAGGAAATTGAGGCGGCGGCCAAGGTGGCCCGTGCCCATGACTTCATCATGGCGCTTCCGGAAGGGTACGACACCTGGATTGGGGAGCGAGGCGTCAAGCTCTCAGTCGGGCAGCGACAGCGTGTGTCGATCGCCCGTGTGATCCTGAAGGATCCCCCGATTGTGATGTTCGACGAGGCGACGTCCAATATCGACACGGAGACTGAGGTCAAGATTCGTGAGGCGCTGGACGATCTCACGAAGGGGCGGACGACGATCATCATTGCCCATCGCCTCTCCACCATCCATGGCGTGGATCGAATCATTGTCGTGGACCATGGCCGTGTCGTCGAAGATGGGACGCACGAGACATTGATCGGGCGGGGAGGGGTGTATGCCAGACTCTATGACGCCCAGTTCCAGGTGTAGCAGGATAGTCGTGCAAGATGGGCGAGACTGGCGCGAAAGGCGAGAGTGGCAACAGTTTAAGGTCTGAAGCTCAAGGTTTTTGAAACTTCAACCTCTGAATATCATACGTTGGCACTTGTCTGACAGGATATTCCCGCCCATCTCACCCGTCCCGCCTTTCACGCTCGTCTCGAGCTTCACGTGCCGCGGACGGGTGCCTGGCCGTTGCGGATAGATCTTGTCCACCAGTATACTGAGATTCACTTGAGGGGGAGAATAGACCGATGGTGCTGATTTACGAAAGCGATCCGCTGGATGACGAAGACGCGCGCGGGCGATTTTATCATGTCTGCCGCGGGCGAATCGATCGGACGGAAATCCAACTTCCTGCCGGTGAGCAGGTCTACGAATGTGCTGTCTGTGGGATTGATCTCGAAGCCGAAGACTTTTGGCTGGCGAGGCAGAAAGGATCGGTGTAGAACCTCATGGCTGGAAGCTCAGGACGAAAAACCGTATCCGTATCACGTGGGCTGATGATGCTCTGTGAAACCTGCTATGACCAGGTCATGGAGGATAAACTCACGGACGCGAGAAACTTTGTGACGAATCACGATATCCTCTTTGATACCATCTGCCTCGGGTGCACCGACATCAATCGCCCTCTCATTGACGACATGCTTGGCAGTTCCGAGTGAGGTGTTGAAATAGCCTATCAGCGTCGTTCTCGTCTCGCTCAAACCATCAATCTGCTCAAAGAGGCGGCGCGCCTTGGTGAGGAAGTGATTTCGGTTTGATGGCATATCGGTCGAGCCCGTAGGTGCGAGTTTTCAGGCACAGATACTCTTCGTCGCGTCAGCCATCGCTGCGCCGCTGGTGGACTTTTTAACAATCAGCTAGAGAAGATCTTTCACCGACTCCGCCGGTCTGGCCAATATCACCCTCTCGCCTTTTTCGACAATTGGACGTTGGATGAGATCCGGGTGGGCGATCATCGCGTCAATCCACTCATCATCCGAAAGATTCTTTTTCGCCAACCCGAGTACCTTGTAGGTATCTTCTTTGGTCCTCAAGGCATCTTTGGGCGTGAGTCCCGCCTTCTTTAAGAGGCTCTTGAGTTGCGCCTTCGTGAAGGGCTTCTCATAGTAGTTGATGGCCGTAAAGGGCTTGCCGCTCTCTTTTAACAACTGCACCGCCTGACGGCAGGTGCTGCAGGTTGGTTTCTGGTAAATCGTTATCTCAGCCATGCTACACTCCTTGTTCCAGCGTCCTGTCTGCCTTGACGCCATTTTTATTCATGTGATACATCATCGGCAATCGCTTCATCTGAATGACCACTATGCCAACACCAATCTTCGGAACCAGCTCCACCGGTCAGTTTTCCTGCGCCACAGACACGCAACATACCCTGCGGGACCTCCGCACGAAGCGTAAGGGGCAACCGGTCTTCGTCCTCGGGCATATATTGACCAGAAAAGGGCAGGAAGCAATCTTCGAGGTCTTTAACGACCGTTTGGCCATCGTCAAATTTTCCGACGGCGGTGCGATCGGTTATGACCCGCTGGAGCTGCTCTTACCCACTGATATCGACGACAAAGGCACCGCGTACTTCGAAATTCGGCCCTGCCCTCAATGTGAGCAACTCTTCGCCCTGACCACTGAAGAATGTGAGGCAGCAGAAGAACCCACTGCGTGCCCGGAATGTCGACGAGCCTAACACCCCCAGACTAATCGACGAGCGGCGCGATTTCGAGCGCTTTCTTAATCAAACAATCGCCAGCAAAGGACTGCAGGGACATCGGTAGCATGCTGGCGTCGATGACGTGCACCGTGACGACCTGAAAACCTTCAGCGACTTTGTGCCCTTGAAGCTTCATTGCATGACAGATTTCAAGTTTTTTCCAAATCAGATTATTGAGGATCGTGTCCGACGCAAGTAGCTTCAGATCCGACACGGCGTCATTCACCGAGACCCTCGCCGGCACCCGCGCCTTATTTTTCGGTGCTTCACTCACGACAGCAAAAGCAAGAATCTCGCCGTCGGCCTGGACCAAGGAGGATGTCCCCATCGCCATGATGAAGCAGAACAGCGCGAGTCGTAGCGACAGACGCAGAGTCATCGCTTACCTCCTCGGTGTACCTGCCTCTTCACGTGAACTGACAACGCCTGACGTATCCATGCGGGATTTCGGCTGGCCGGCAGTAGAACTTCCCCCATGACTCACGGCACTCGTGCCAATCGGCTTGGCTGACCTTGGCTGGGACGTCGTCGTTGGCACCAGCCATAGCACAATGACTCCCACAACAAGAATGAGCAATCCGACAAAAGTCATGACCCGCAGGGACATGGAGCTTTCTCCGATCGTGAATGGCCGACCGCTTCAGTATGCCAACCGATACGAGTCATTTCAAGATCCTGCCCCTTGGAACATGATAGACTTTCGAGACATCTTGATGTATTCGCTTATTCCGGTGAGGGAGCACGATCATGCCACAGGATTTCATGCCGGGACTTGCCGGCGTACCCGCTGCCAAATCCGCGGTTAGCGATGTGGACGGGCAACTGGGTGTGCTGGAATATCGCGGCATTCGTGTTGAAGAACTGTGCCTGCGATCGTCGTATCTCGAAACCGCCTATCTGTTGCTATTTGGGTACCTTCCCACGCAACCGCAGCTCGCGCGATGGCACGAGGATATCGTCCATCACCGTCGCATCAAATTCAAGATTGTGGACTTGCTGAAATGCTTGCCGGAGCAGGGCCATCCCATGGATGCCTTGCAAGCCGCGGTCGCCGCCTTGGGGATGTTTTATCCCGGCAGGAATGTGAAGGACGTCGAGAATAACTACTGGTCTGCCGTCCGTCTCGTGGCCAAGTTACCCACCATCGTCGCAGCCTGGGCGCGGCTGCGGCATGGGAATGAATATATTCCACCGCGTGACGATCTCGGCTTTTCCGAAAACTTCCTCTATATGCTGACGGAGAAGGAGCCGCTTTCTCTGTGGGGCGAGATTTTCGACGATTGCCTAATCCTCCATGCGGAACACACGATGAATGCCTCAACCTTCACCGGCATGGTGACCGCCTCGACGTTGGCCGATCCCTATACGGTCGTCGCCTCCTCGATTGGGGCCCTGAAGGGTCCGCTGCATGGCGGGGCCAACGAAGAAGTCGTGCAGATGCTGAAGGAGATTGGTGAGCCAGGGCGGGCCCGCTCGTACCTCGAAGAACAGGTCCGCGCGAAACAGAAGCTGATGGGATTCGGTCACCGGGTGTACAAGGTCAAAGATCCCCGTGCGACAATCCTACAATCTCTGTGTGAGCGACTCTTCAAGGAATGCGGCAGTTCACCGCTGTACGAGGTCGCTTTAGAGGTCGAGCGGGTCGCAGAAGAGCTGCTGAAGGGGAAGGGGATTTATCCCAACGTCGACTTCTACTCCGGGATCGTCTACGAAAAAATGGCCATCGAGACCGACCTCTTCACCCCGCTATTCGCGATGGCTCGGGTGTCAGGGTGGTTGGCCCATTGGCTGGAGCAGCTGAAGGAAAACAAGCTCTACAGACCTGATCAAATCTATTCCGGCGAGCACAACCAGACCTATATCCCCATCGGCGAACGCTAGCCTCCGCCCCTTGACTCTGCGACAGCCCGAGTTATCTCGTCTTCACATAGACGAACGGCGCGCGCGTTACCGAGTCATTCTGAAACAGTACACACATCAGAAGGAGGTCTCGCATGACACTCGTACGGTGGGATCCGTTTTGTGAACGTGAAGACATGTCGAATCGGTTACATCGCCTGTACAACCGTTCGACTCCACCTCAGACGAACGGCAAAGAAACGATGAGCGTCGCCGACTGGGTGCCATCCGTAGATGTCAGCGAAACGGACGGGGAATACCAGATCAAGGCGGAGATCCCTGACGTGAAGAAAGAAGATGTGAGAGTGACAGTCGAAGATGGGGTCCTCACGATCCAGGGTGAGCGCAAGCAGGAGAAGGAAGAGAAGGGGAAGAAATACCATCGGATAGAGCGGTCCTATGGGAACTTTGTCAGGAGTTTCACGTTGCCCGATTTCGTCGATGAGGAGAAGGTGAAGGCGGAGTTCAAGGACGGAGTCCTGAATCTCAAGCTGCCCAAGTCCGAGAAGGCCAAGCCAAAAGCGATTGAGGTGACGGTCGGCTAATCGGCAGCCATTCCATCCTGGTTGAACAGAGGCCCGCTTCGGCGGGCCTCTTCTTTGTGCCCCTACGTCCAACCGTCAGCCGTTTCACGCCGCACCAATTCCCATATGGGCCAAGACCCTTGTGCAAGCAAGTGGCCAACGTTTATCATGGCGTCCGCAACAGGTGAGAACCCTTACACTGGAGTAGGACGTATGAAGAAGATCGCAACAATGACTCACTCATCATCTGCCACCAGAATTGAACGCGATACCATGGGCGAGCTGGCCGTGCCGGCTACGGCCTATTTTGGTGTGCAGACCGCCCGTGCCATCGAGAACTTCCCGATCAGCTCGCTGCGATTCCCCCGTGCCATGATCCGTGCGATGGGGATGATCAAGCGTGCTGCCGCGACGGTCAATCAGTCACTGGGTCTCCTCGACAAGAAACCGGCGGATGCGATCAAGCTGGCCGCAACCGAAGTGGTCGAGGGCAAGCTTGACGCCGAGTTCCCCGTAGACATTTTTCAAACCGGCTCGGGCACTTCGACGAACATGAACACCAACGAGGTGATCTCCAATCGTGCCACCGAGCTGTTAGGCGGAGCACGAGGCAGCAAGCTGGTGCATCCCAACGACCACGTCAATCTGGGGCAATCCAGCAACGACGTGATTCCCACGGCGATTCATATCGCCGCAGGGGAGATGATGCAGCAGCAGCTCATTCCGGCACTGACCTGTTTGCAGAAATCGCTCGCGCGCAAAGCCAAAGAGTTCGACAAGATCGTCAAGATTGGTCGCACCCATTTACAAGATGCCACGCCGGTGCGGTTGGGCCAGGAGTTCGGCGGCTATGCACGCCAAATCGAATTAGGTATTCAACGAGTTAGGCGGGCGCAAGAGGCGCTCAGCGAAGTGGCGCTCGGCGGCACTGCGGTCGGCACAGGACTCAATTGCCACCCGAAATTCCCAGCCAAGGTCATGGCCATCGTGTCGAAAGAAACCGGCTGCACCTTTAAGGAAGCGAAGAACCACTTTGAAGCACAGTCCGCACAGGATTCGCTGGTTGAAGCGAGCGGGGAATTGAAGACCATCGCCGTCAGCCTCATGAAGATCGCCAACGATATTCGCTGGCTCGGCTCCGGACCGCGCTGCGGGATCGGGGAGATCAATCTGCCGGAGACACAGCCCGGTTCGTCCATCATGCCGGGCAAGGTCAACCCGGTGATTGCCGAATCGGTGACGATGGTCTGCGCCCAGGTCATTGGAAATGACGTGACGGTCACCGTGGGAGGGCAAGCGGCCAACTTCGAACTGATCGTCATGCTGCCGGTCATGGCCTACAACCTCTTACAATCCATCGAACTCCTCTCGACCGCTTCAGCCAATTTCGCCGTGAAGTGCGTCGACGGCATCAAAGCCAACGAAGAGCGCTGCAAGAGCTTGATCGAGGAAAGCCTGGCCATGTGTACGGCCCTGGCACCTGAGATTGGATACGAGGCTGCTGCGAAACTCGCCAAGGATGCCTACAAGTCTGGCAAGACCGTGCGCGAGATGGCCAAGGAGCAGAAAGTACTCTCAGACAAGCGCCTCACAGAATTGCTCGACCCCTGGCGCATGACGATGCCTGGCGGACCAGTGGGGAGTGCTGGAGGATAGACTTTCCTTTGACAGCTCAAAGTACCCTATGCTAAAGTCCGCGGAACTGTTGAGCTTCTAGACATTTATCCGCCAAGTTTATCTAGGAAATTACGCATGAGCGCAACGAACTCCCATGTGATTATTGTAGTCGGCGCAGGGCCGGCAGGTATGGCTGCAGCCAGCTCTCTGGCAAAGGCCGGCCATGAAATGATTATTCTCAATCGGGACATCAAGTTCGGTGGATTGGCCGAATATGGCATCTTCCCGGCCAAGCTCAAGCTGCGCGGCGGTCTCAAGAAGCAATATTGGGGGTTGCTCCAGCAGCCCAATGTCCACTACTTCGGCAATGTCTCGATCGGCAAGGGGAAAGACCTCACAGTTGAGGGCGTTCGTGCCCTTGGTGCGAGCGCAGTCGTCTTTGCCATTGGGGCGCAAGGCACCAAAGCGATCGGCGTGGAAGGGGATTCGGCCCAGGGCGTATTCCATGCGAAGGATGTGGTCTATCACTTCAATCGACTCCCAGGATTCGGCGATCGTCCATTTGAGATGGGCAAACACGTGGCGGTGATCGGAGCAGGCGATGTGATGGTCGATATCGCCCATTGGCTGACTCGCTATAAGAAAGTAGAGCGCGTGACTGCAATCGTGCGGCGTGGACCTGCCGAGCGAAAGTACAATCCGAAAGAGATTCGCGCGGTGTGCGCCAACATGGATGTGGACGGAATCACCAAGGAAGTGGCCCGGATTAAGGACCGCCTCGCTGCAGTCGGCCAGAACGCAGACGAGATACTTAAGGCCCTGACAGGCGAATTCGTAAAGTGCGAGCCGACGGTCAGCGACACAAAGATGGGCTTCAAGTTCTTGGCTTCTCCGAAACGCATCCTCGTGGATTGCAATAATCGCGTACGTGGCTTAGAGATGGAAGACAATAAGTTGGAGCCGAAGGGGAGCGATACTGCGGCTGTGGGCTTGAAACAATATTATGAGTTCCCTTGTGACGCGGTCGTCTTTGCCGTCGGCGACAAAGTCGATGAGGCCGTCGGGCTCCCCTATAAGAGTGGCTTGTTTGTGACGAACCCCAACAAGACCACCAACGATCCAGACGATGCGCTCTTTCAGGCCTTCGATGAGACCACCGGCAAAGTTGTGGACGGTGTGTTCCTGACGGGCTGGGCTAGGAAGGCCAGCGAAGGGTTGGTGGGAATTGCCAAACGGGATGGGGACTGGTGCGCTGAAGTTGTGACTCGCTACCTCTCAAGCAACGCCTCACATAGCCACACTGGAGCGAAGGTCATCCTCGATAAGCTGGCCACAGCCCTCAAGAACCATAAGAGCCACGCGGTCGATGCGAAGGGCCTCCGCGCGCTCGAATCGATCGAGCACAAGCACCAGGGTGCGACCGATTGTATTGGGGAGTTCAAATACGCAAGCAACCAGGAGATGATCGATCTGATCGAGAAGGGGAAGTCGTAACGAGGCTGCGAGCAATCAGCTTACGCTAGCCGTCCCCCCACTTCAGCTTTTCACGCAAGACTTCATAATATCCGCTTTCCGGGAAACGAATCAGTCTCGTCCGGTGCTCGGACATCTTGATCTCAACCGTGTCGCCCTGGACCATCGCCACGCCGACCTGACCGTCTAACGTCGCCATCGCGCCATCATCTCTACTCGTCAACGTGATTTCAATTTCTGCGGTTCCTGGAACGATCAGGGGACGGTGCGTCAGGGTGTGTGGACAGATCGGTGTCATCATGAGAGATTGGACCGCCGGATTAATGATTGGCCCTCCGGCCGAGAGAGAGTAGGCGGTCGATCCCGTTGGGGTGCTGACGATGACGCCATCGCCACGCAAATTCGTGACGAACTGTCCTTGAATGAAAATCTTCACCTCGATCATCCTGGCCAGGGTCCCCTTGCTGATCACGACATCGTTCAGCACCACCCCCCGTGCGACGGTTTCTCCATGCCGATGAATATGCGTCTGGAGCATCAGTCGTTCGTCGAGCACGAAGTCATTGGCAAATACTCGTTCAAGTGAGGGGTACAGGTTCTCCAGCCGGACTTCGGTTAAAAACCCTAGACCGCCCATATTGACGCCGAGGATCGGAATGCTTCGCTCCCCGGCAAGCCTGGCAGCATTGAGCATGGTTCCATCTCCGCCCAGGACCAGAAGCACATCCGCCTTGCTTGCCAGTTGAGTTTTCTGCACTCCCCCTTGCTCACCTAGCAAGGCTGCCGATGTCGTATCCAAGATGACACCAATGCTTCGAGCCCTGAGCCACGTGACCACATCGAGCAATGTGTCCTTGATTTCAGGAAACTTGGGCTTGGTTAAAATCCCGATACTTTTGTTCTTCATTTGTAGAGCCCTGTCGTACCGCTATTAAGATACTGGTGAAAAATTCCGAGATTGTATCGGGAGGGTTCTTTTGAAGTCAACGAACCAGAGCGAGGGCCTGCATCGCATGTGCTTCGATTGAATCAATTTCAGGCTTGTGTGATTGTCTCGTAGCCTTGACACCTAAAATCCTTCTAGTTAAGATTAGGTCAAGTTTTTCGATAGGTTTGCGCAGAGGGAACTGGTAATAGGTTTGACCTAAAAGGAGGCAGGATGTTCGAGCGATTCACGGACAAGGGTCGGAAGATCATCATCCTCGCACGGGAAGAGGCTGAACGTCATCAAAACGACTACCTCGGAACCGAGCATCTCGTCCTCGCGATTCTCCGTGAGTCCGACGGGATTGCGCTGATGATCTTGAAAAAGATGGGGCTCTCGACTGAACAAATCCGTTTGGAAATTGAACGGAATTTGCCCGGCGGGGGAACCACGATGACCTTTGGGGAAATCCCATTCAGCCCCCGGGTCAAAAAAGTTATCGAATACGGAGTCGAAGAAGCCCGGCTCCTTGGACACAATCATATTGGCAGCGAACACCTCTTATTGGGCCTGCTCCGAGAAGAGGAAGGGATCGGCGGAAAAATCCTTCGCAGCTTAGGCGCCAATCTCCTGACCGCCCGACAATTGACCGTCACATTCTTGCGGAAGTCCGCCCCTCGCGAGCGCGACCGGAAGAGCAACACTCCTGCACTCGATGAGTTTGGTCGTGACCTGACCCAGCTTGCCCAGGAAGGACATCTGGATCCCGTCATCGGTCGAGCCGACGAAATCGAGCGTGTATTGCAGATTTTGAGCCGCCGTTCGAAAAATAATCCGGTGCTCATCGGGGAAGCCGGCGTCGGTAAGACGGCTATTGTGGAAGGTCTTGCCCAGCGGATCGTCCAGTCTGAAGTGCCGGACAATCTTCTCTCACGGCGCGTCATTGCACTGGACCTCGGAGCGCTGGTCGCGGGAACAAAATATCGCGGCCAATTTGAGGAACGGCTGAAGGTCGTCATGAAGGAAATCGTCCAGGCCGGAAATATCATCATCTTCATCGATGAACTCCATACCTTGGTGGGAGCTGGGGCGGCGGAAGGATCTATTGATGCCTCCAACATGCTCAAACCCGCACTGTCGCGCGGCGAAATTCAGTGCATCGGCGCCACGACGCTTGATGAATACCGGAAGCATATCGAGAAAGACGGGGCCCTCAAGCGGAGATTCCAGCCGATTCACGTCCAGCCCCCAAGCATCGATGAAACGGTGTTGATCATTCAAGGGCTCCGCGATCGGTACGAAGAACATCATGGTGTCGAAATCTCCGAAGAGGCTATTCTTGAAGCGGTGAAGCTATCCGATCGGTACATCAGCGATCGCTTCCTCCCGGACAAGGCCATCGATTTGATCGACGAGACTGGTTCTCGAGCGAAACTGCAGACCTATGCACTGCCCTCAGAGCTGAAGGCGATGGAGCAAGAGCTGAAGAAGGTCTCTCGCGAAAAGGAACAGGCCATCTCGATGCAGAACTTCGAGGAAGCGGTTCGTCATCGCGAGGAAGAAGAACGGCTGCGTAAACTCCTTGATGAATCCAAGCGTGAGTGGAAGAAGAACCAGGAAAAAAATAAACCGACGATTGGGAAAGAAGAGGTCGCCTATGTCGTCTCCAAAATGACAGGCATTCCACTCTTCAAGCTTGAGGAAGAAGAATCGAACAAGCTGCTTCGTATGGAGGAATTCCTCCATAAACGCGTGATTGGGCAGAATGAGGCAATCTCCGCTGTGGCCCGAGCCATTCGGCGGTCACGTGCCGGCCTGAAAGAAGCGAAGAAGCCCATCGGGTCTTTTATTTTTCTAGGACCAACTGGGGTCGGGAAAACTGAGCTAGCAAGGACATTAGCGGAGTTCCTCTTCAATAGTGAAGACTCGCTCATTCGGATCGACATGTCCGAATATCAGGAAAAGTTCACCAGTTCACGGCTCTTCGGCGCCCCTCCTGGGTACGTGGGGTATGAAGAAGGTGGCCAATTGACTGAGCGGGTTCGGCGCCGGCCCTATTCCGTGGTCCTGTTCGACGAAATCGAAAAGGCCCATCCCGATGTGTTCAATATTTTGCTGCAAGTATTGGACGACGGGGTGCTGACCGACAGTCTCGGACGCAAAGTGGACTTCAAGAATTGTGTCATTATCATGACCTCCAATATCGGGACCAAGATGATCCAGAAGGGGGTCTCGCTCGGGTTTCAGAGCACAGAAGGCGATCAGGAACGCCATAAGAAGGAAGAAGTGTTGGGAGAATTACGCCGCTCGTTCAGTCCGGAGTTTTTGAATCGGATTGACGAGATCGTGGTCTTCCATCAGCTGGACAAGACGCATCTCTTCAACATCCTCGATATCCTCTTGAGTGAACTCAACCTTCGTCTCCTCGACAAGGGGGTAGAGATTGAGGTCGAGGATGACGTCAAGCAGTGGCTGATCAAAGAAGGCTATGAACCGCTTTACGGCGCCAGACCGATGCGCCGGACGATTCAGCGAGCGATTGGCGATCCTCTCTCCGAAGAGATGATTAGAGGACGATTCAAGGAATGCCGAAAGATCCGTGTGGTGCTTCGCGACGGCGCTCCGGCATTCATTGAGCAGGAGGCGATGGCTGGCGTCTAGTACTTAGCCCAGCGCCTGCGCGACGCCATTGCATAGAGTAGACACGGCCCTTGTGGCGCCAACGGCCACAAGGGCCGTGTCATTTTTCCTCTTCTGAATAACGCATTTATCGCTGCTCCAGTTCGTACGATCGGGAAGCATTGTATGATGACGACCGTTGAACAGCCCACCGCAGCCTGGATACCGGGGCCTATCCTTGGCATCGAGACATCATGCGATGAAACGGCCGCGTCGGTGCTTGCCGCAGACGGC
>JANOMG010000374.1:0-1688 GCA_031420175.1 Nitrospira sp. | reverse complement strand
CAAAGATGATTCAGAAGGGAGTCTCGCTCGGATTCCAGAACACAGAAGGGGATCAGGAGCGCCATAAGAAGGAAGAAGTATTGGGAGAATTGCGCCGCTCATTCAGCCCGGAGTTCCTAAACCGGATCGATGAGATCGTGGTCTTCCATCAATTGGACAAGACGCATCTCTATGATATTCTCAACATCCTCTTGGGTGAGCTCAACCTTCGTCTCCTCGACAAGGGTGTGGAGCTCGAGGTCGAGGACGACGTCAAGCAGTGGCTGATTAAGGAAGGCTATGAACCGCTCTACGGAGCCAGACCGATGCGCCGGACAATTCAGCGTGCGATCGGTGATCCACTCTCCGAAGAGATGATCAAGGGACGGTTCAAGGAATGCCGTAAGATCCGCGTGGTGCTTCGAGACGGTGCTCCGGCATTCATCGAGCAGGAGGCCATGGCTGGCGTCTAGAAACACAGCCTCGACCTGTTCGACGCCATAACATTGAGTACGACACGGCCCTTGTGGCGCTGGCGCCACAAGGGCCGTGTTATTTGGCTTCTCTCAGCATGATGCATTTTTCGTCATTTCGTTCACGTGATAGGCAATGATTTCATGATTGCGACTCTTGGAGAACCTCTCACCGCCTGGATACCGGGGCCCGTCCTTGGTATAGAGACATCCTGTGATGAAACCGCGGCATCGGTGCTTGCCGTAGACGGTGCCGTCCTCTCGAACATTATTTCGTCGCAGCATGCCGTTCATCAGCGATTCGGTGGCGTCGTGCCCGAACTCGCCTCCCGTGCCCACATTGAATCGATTGAAGCTGTCTCTGCTGAGGCGCTGCACCATGCCGATCTCGCATGGACGGATCTCTCTGGAATCGCCGTCACCCAGGGGCCTGGCCTGGCCGGCGCTCTTCTCGTTGGGGTCAACTATGCAAAAGCACTGGCCTATGCTTTGACTATCCCGGTGGTCGGCGTGAGCCACCTTGAAGGCCACATTGCTTCAGCCTGGTTGCAGGACCCAGCATTTCCATTGCCCTGTGTGGTTCTGGTTGTCTCAGGCGGACATACCCATCTATATTTTAAGGAAGCAAGCGGTCATTGCCGGCTCCTAGGCGCGACCAAGGACGATGCGGCAGGGGAGGCCTTTGACAAAGGCGCTCAAATGCTTGGACTGGAATATCCGGGAGGACCAGCCATTGATCGCTTGGCTCGACAGGGAAATCCGGACGCTATTGCGTTCCCCAGGTCTTATCTCAAGAAGGGGAGCCTAGATTTTAGTTTCAGTGGTTTAAAGACGTCTTTGCTTTATGTAGTTCAGGCAATGCATGAGCAATCTAGGGCGGATAAATTGGCTGACCTTGCGGCCGGCTATCAGGAAGCTATCGTGGCTATCTTGGTTGAGAAAGCCTTTGCCGCAGTCCGTTCATCCGGCGCCCATGCATTGGCCGTTGTCGGGGGGGTGTCCGCCAATTCTCGGTTGCGCGTGCTGCTCCAGCAACGAGCCGCATCCGAAGACCTGCGCCTGAGCCTTCCCCCGCTGGCCTACTGTACGGATAACGCCGCGATGATCGCGGCAGCGGGAAGGCAGGCTCTTCGCGCAGGGCTCCGGGCATCCCTGGACATCGATGCCCACGCCTCGCTGGTTTCACCATTCGCACAGGCGATCTAGCCCACGACTGTAAGGAAACGACGCCCATTC
>JANOMG010000373.1:0-3620 GCA_031420175.1 Nitrospira sp. | reverse complement strand
ACTTTGCCTGTCCGGTGGAAAAAGACGCCAAGGGATTGCAGCAGATTCTGAACGTCGATCCACAAGTCAGGCCTTCTTGACAGCAAAAAACCGGCTGTGTAAGGTGAAGGACCGAGGATACTGCGGATCCCTTTCGCACGTTGATTGAATCTTAACCACTGAGGAGGAATCCATGAAAATGAAAGCCCAAGGCGGAGTATTGGTCGTTGCAGCGGTTGCCGCACTCGTTGGTTTCCCGCTGTTCAGCGGATTGGCTCTTGCCGAAAACAAGCATGTGGATGAAGCGGTGGAACATGCCAAGGAAGCGGTGGCGCATGGCAAGCAGGGACATGCCGATGCCCTGGTGCAGCATGCCGAGGGTGCGCTCAAGCATGCCGAGGCGGCTGGTGTGAAGAATCCGCATCTGGATGAAGGGATTAAGGAACTTAAGGAAGCCGTGGCCCATGGCAAGGCCGGTCACGCCGATGTGGCCACCACACATGCCGAAGGGGCGGTCACCCATTTGTCCGAAGTGAAGTAAGTCATTCGGTCAGAGATTTCTCTTGAACGGGCAGGGGTGACCCTGCCCGTTTTGTTCTGGGGACATGACGATCATGCGAGTCGGGTATTTTCAGTTTGCTCCGGTGTTCGGCGAGGTCTCGCGCAATCTCGATACGATTGTGGAGAGGCTCGACCAGGCTGACGCCGATCTGATCGTGTTGCCCGAGTTGTGTGCGTCAGGTTACCAGTTCGTCTCGCAGCAAGAAGTGCGTGCGCTGGCGGAGTCGGTGCCGGATGGACCAACGACACAACGGTTGATCGACCTTGCGAAGCGGCGACGGATGGTGATCGTTGCCGGTCTTCCGGAGCGCGCCGGGGATGCCTGCTATAACTCAGCCGTGGTCGTCGGTCCATCCGGGTTTATCGGGTGTTACCGCAAGACCCATCTGTTTTTTGAGGAAACGCTGTTCTTTACGCCCGGCGACACGGGGTTTCAGGTGTGGGATATCGGCCCGGCCAAGATCGGCGTGATGATCTGTTTCGATTGGTACTATCCGGAGTCTGGCCGCACGTTGGCGCTCAAGGGAGCAGAGATTATTTGCCACCCCTCGAACCTCGTGTTGCCCAATTGCCCGGATTCCATGCCGGTTCGGTGCCTGGAAAATCGAGTCTTCGCGATTACGAGCAATCGCACGGGCTGTGAATCGCGAGGCAGCAAGGGTCAGCTGACGTTTATCGGGAACAGCCAAGTTGTCGCTCCACGAGGGGCGATTCTGCATCGCGCGACGCGGGACCAGGAAGAATTCCGTATTGTCGAGATCGATCCTGCCGAGGCGAGGAACAAAGCCCTTACACCCTACAACGATCTACTCCGCGATCGACGCGAGTCCCTCTACCGATAACCGGCCGCCAGCCGGGAAGCGCTAAATGGTGAGCGATGAGTGATGAGCAGGGATATGATTGTCCCTTCAGCGTTCCGCGTTCATCGTTCTGAGCTGGGTTTTCCGTGCCGCTTGCACGCCACAGGCTCGCAGGGTAGGATCATATCTATGAAAGCTCCGTTGGGAAAAGGCATCTTCCTCATCGCCGCGCCGTCCTTGCGCGATCCGAACTTTCGGCAGACTGTGGTGTTGCTCTGCGAGCATGGGGCTGAAGGTGCGCTGGGTGTCGTCGTCAATCGTCCGACGGCGATGTCGGTGTCGGAGGCCTTGCCTCAAGTATCGATCCTCGAAGGCCAACGGCATGTTCTCTTTGCCGGAGGGCCTGTGCAAACGAACCAGGTCATGATGCTCTATCGCTTGGATCAACTGCCTGAGAATTCCCATCATGTCTTCGATGGGATCTGTCTCGGCGGGGATACAGACCTCGTTGATCGTATTTTGACTACCAGCGGAGGGCACGATGCATTCCGCGCTTATCTCGGGTATTCTGGCTGGGGCCCAGGGCAATTGGAGTCTGAAATGCAGACCGGCTCTTGGTTTACCATTCCGGCAGATCCCAATGCCGTCTTCGACAAAGATCCCACCCGTATCTGGCCCGACATCGTGAGCGCCCTGGGTGACGACTATCGCCATTATGCGGATATGCCCTTCGACCCCTCCCTGAACTAGCCGGATGCTGAAACCGGCCGCCAGCTTCGCTCTCGCCTCGAAAGCATCCTCAACGTACCCCACTTGGGAAACGAGCTGTATTGGCAGCTCGGGATGGGCGGGTGAGGAACGGTACGCCTCCGGTGCTTCCATCGGCTGCGGTTTTGCTGACGGCCTGTTTGAGCATCCTGCGGGAGGTTCCGTTATCCGGGAGTTGCTCGCGGTTGGGATTCAGTGAGTGGCCTCCAGTTTCTCAATAACCTGTTTGTCTCAGGCCCACTCATCGCCCTGTTCCATTGCAGCCATCCGGTGCAGGTGATACCCTGCTTCGTCGTGCGGGTTGGCTCACTGGAACGTCGCAGGCATGGTGCTCAAACGGCTTGGGTGTTGGATGGTGCTGGTGCTCCTCGCCAGTGCCTGCTCCGGATGCGGTGTGCTGTATACCGTGGTGAAGTCGGAATCAAAACTGGACCGGCTGGCCGTGCCGATGACGAAGGCCGAGGTGATCGAACAGATCGGTCGGCCGGACCGCGTGCTGCGCGACGATGGCCGTCTGCTGGTCTGGGAATATTCCCTCACGGCTCGCAAACAGTGGCTCTATGAGTTGGCCCTCTGTCCGGTCTCGATCTGGATCGGCGGCTGCATTTTCTATCCCTTCACCAACGTCGCAGCCGAACATCAACGCGAATATCCGTACCACGTCGTGCTGGTGAACGACGAGCTCTGTGCCTGGGGTCCGCCCTCGGCGATTCTCCAGCGGCGCCGCGCCTGTGCCTCGTCCGGCACGGCCGCCTTAGGGTCCGGCGGAATGCTCGGACGTCCTGAGCCGGTCGTCACCGGCGTCGGGCCGATCAATCGAGACACGATCGATCGCTATCGTACGATGGCCGTGATGCCGTTCGTCGATGCGGCAACCGCCCCGGGACCTGGCTCGCGTGTCGCCGGGATCATGACGACCTTACTCCTGGATCTGGATATCAATATTGTCGAGCGAGCCAAGCTCGACGAAGTGTTCAAGGAGCAGGTCATCCAACTCAAGTATGCCGACGATGCTGAGGTGTTGAAAGTTGGGAAGCTCGTTGGCGCCCATGCGATCATTGTGGGTGAAGTCCAGCAATGGGAGCGAACCGCGGGAGAGCAAGTCAGCCGCGTGTCGCTAGCCTTTCGGATGATCGATGTCGAGAGCGGCTTGGTGTTATTCAACGGGGAAGGACACGGTTCGGACGCCACGGCCGATGATCCAGAGGGCTTGGCCCGTGTCATCGCCCATCGTATTCTCGCCCGGTTCGGATCGCAAACCGGCTTACTCGGGTCAGGACGAATCGGCGTCAATTGGGACTTGCAAGAGTCAGCCGGCGTGCGCTACTACCTCGTGCGGGAACTCCGCGGCGGCCTGCCTGCCGAGAAAGCGGGTCTCAAGGTAGGGGATCGAGTCGTGGCGTGTAATAGTGCAGCATTATCGAGCGTGGCTTCAGAGCAGGAAGCGAAACGGCTCTGTCGGGTCGAGGCAGGGCAGACCCTCCAGTTAGATGTGCGTCGAGCCGGACAGCC
>JANOMG010000372.1:0-2121 GCA_031420175.1 Nitrospira sp. | reverse complement strand
GATTGGCCCACGCAATGGAAGTGAATCCGGTCAGCATCACGCCGAGTACCAGAGCGATGAACTCACGCATAGGTGATCACGATAGAGCGGTAGAGGTGTGCCGGTCTATCCTACGAAAGGTTGGAGGTATAGGCAGTGATGGGTGAGAGGGAACGCCGGCCCTTTTGTTCAACGCACGCGGCGTTTAGCCTTAGCTGTTGGCCGGGCCGTGAGCGGGTCGTCGGGCCAGGAATGTTTGGGATAGCGGCCACGGAGTTCTTTTTTTACTTCGAGATAGGCCGATTTCCAGAAACTGGAGAGATCCTTCGTGATCTGGACGGGACGGCGTGCCGGTGACAGGAGATGCAGCATGACCGGAATCTTTCCATCGACGAGGCGTGGTGTGTCTTTGCAGCCGAACATTTCTTGTAACCGCACAGCCAGGATAGGCAGATCCGGCGTCTCATACTCCACGCGCACGTTCGATCCGCTGGGGACCGTCAGATGGGTGGGAGCCCATTGTTCGAGTTGGCGTGCCTGTTCCCAGGAAAGGAGTGCATGCAACGGTTGGGTAAGATCGAGCCGCGTGACGCGGTCGAGGGTCGTTAGCCCTGATAGGTAGGGACCGAGCCAGTCGTCGAGTGTTTGTGCTAAGGCCTCGTCCGACAGGTCCGGCCATCGTGATTCTTGTTCCTTGATCTTGCGGAGAAATACCACTCGTGCCCGCCACTGACGAAGCTCTGGAGTCCAGGCCAGTCGGTCGAGTCCCGCCCGACGAATGCCCTGCAGCAAGGCCGTCGAGATCATCGAAGGGTCCGGCTTCGAGAGCCCTTGCTCGGAGAGAGCGAGTGAACCCAATCGGCGTTGTCTTGTCGCCCGAACCACTTGCGCGGTGTCATCCCACCATACCGCATCTACCACTCGAATCTGGTCCGCATAGAGGGTTTCAAGATCGTGAAGGCTGACCGGTGCGGCCAGATCGATTCTGGCCCATTGCTGGCCGCCGTCCAGGTCGGCAATGACGAGATAATCTTCTGCGACGAGTGGATCAGGGTTTTGAAAGAGGGCGCCACGTCCGCTGGCCATGAGATAGCGTGCGTTGTTTCCTTGTTGGCGTTGGGCGATGCGATCGGGATAGGCGAGTGCGAGCAAGAGGCCGACTTCATCGAGGTTGTCCTGTCGATTTGAACGAGCCGATCGCGGAAGTTGTCGTTGCCAGAGGTCGGCGGTGCGGGCCACTCGCTGACAGGCCCCGCGGTCGATGGTCGCACCGGCCGCATGATCATGTTGCCCATGCAGGACATCCAGGCGGAGCCGCAGATCGGCGTTGCGCCAGCCGGAGGGGCCTCGCAGAATATCTCGCTCGCTGAGCAGGGCAGCCAGTTCACAGGCCAGATAGCCGAGCTGCAGCGGCACAGACTTGAGCAGCATATGGGCGAGGCGTGGATGCAGCGGCAACTCAGCCATCTGTCTTCCATGAGCCGTGATCTGTCCCTCTCCAGTGAGTGCACCGAGGCCTATGAGTAACTCTCTCGCCTGGGCGACAGCTCCGTCCGGTGGGGGAGTGAGCCAGGACAACTCGGCTGGATCGGCCGTGCCCCAGAGGGCCAATTCGAGTAGGAGCGGCGCCAGGTCTGCGTCGAGCATTTCCGGTGGGCGACGTGGGGCGAGCGACTGGTGCTCCGCAGAGGTCCAGAGGCGAGCACAGACGCCCGGTTCAAGACGACCGGCCCGACCACGACGTTGCTCGGCAGAATCCTGGGTGACGCGAATCGTGTCCAGCCTCGTGAGTCCCGATCGCGGATCGAAGCGAGGCACGCGCAACAATCCGGCATCGATGACGACGCGTATTCCGTCGATCGTCAAGCTGGTCTCGGCAATCGACGTGGCCAGCACGATCTTCCTCGTGCCTGGTTGAGCGGGCGCGATCGCGCGATCCTGAGCTTCTTGAGGGAGATCTCCATGGAGCGGCGCAATGAGGATATTCGAACCTAAATTTAAGTCGAGCAGTTTTCGTTCGACGCGGCGGATTTCCGCCATACCGGGCAGAAAGACCAAGAGACTGCGAGCTCCATTGCATCGGGGCCACCACGCTCGACGAGTACAGGAAGCATGTCGAGAAGGATGCGGCGCTCGAGCGGC
>JANOMG010000371.1:0-2440 GCA_031420175.1 Nitrospira sp. | reverse complement strand
GCCACAGCGGAGTCCCGCGATACACACAGAGTCGATTGAAGCCGAAGGTGTCGAGCGGCAGCTTAGAGGCCAGGTCGGAAGTGGCGGTCATATCTTCGACCGTTTAATAGGGGTTACCCACGGTGAAGAAGCCATGCACGATTTCGATGCCGGCCTGCTTGGCATTCTTGACCGCAATCGCCACTTCCTCCAGCGTCTGCTCTTTTTTGAGACGATCAAGGATCTTTTGACTACCGCTTTCAATCCCGAACATGACTGTCCGGCAATGGGCCTTGGCCATAGCCGGGAACAAATGCTGCGCGACGGAGTCCACCCGCCCTTCGATGCCCCACTGAATCGTGAGCTTCTCGTCCATCACGCCTTGGCAAATCGCCTCGATGCGCTTGGGCTGCAGAAGGAAATGGTCGTCGACGAAATAGACGGACCCATAGCCACATTCTTCGAGGTACTTCAGTTCGCGCACCACATGCGCGGCTGTCCTCGCACGCCATTTTCCTTCGTTGAAAATCGGAATGTCACAGAACACGCAGGGCCAGGGGCAACCGCGCGACGTTTGCATCGTCGTAAAGCGCTCCATCGACAGCACCGCCGGTACGTCGAGCGGCATCGACTCCACAAAGTCGAGCGGAAGGCCTTCCCGATCCGGGAAGGGCCATTGATCGAGATGGCGCTCCATGGGACGTCCGGGGTTCTGCACCACCTGGCCATCCTTGGCCCAGGTTAATCCGGCGACACCAGCGGGATCTTCGAACTTTTCAAGAAGGTCGAGGAGCAACTGCTCACCGTCTCCTCGACAGACAAAATCCACTTCAGGGCATTGGAGTTTGACCAATGCGGCATTCAAGCTCGCAAAGACGCCACCGAAGGCCAGCTTGACCTTTGTGTTGGTGGCACGAATCTGACGGGCCAGGATTTTTGCGTAGGGATAGCTGGTGGTACTGAGAAAACTGAGTCCAACCAGGTCAGGCTGTTGCCGGTTAATCTCTTCGAGGATGACCTCGTTCGGCGTATCGGGATTCGCCTGATCGAACATCACACATTCATGGCCGGCCTGTTTGAGCACCGACGAAAGCGACATAATGCCGATGGGCGGAAAACCCATGACCCTGATACGACCGTTCTTTGCGCGGGTTTTTGCCGGGAGGGCGTAGAACTGGGGGTCGCGAACATGGATCAGAAATACACGCATATGGCTACCCTAACACGAATAGCAGGGCAGGAGAAGGGAAATAACTAGGCTCCAATGAATTGAGAGCGAAGAGCGAGAGAAGGGTCGATATGCGAAGTGGGGATGCGGTGATCATTCACCCATCCCCACTTCACTGAATTTCTCACAGACGACGCGACGAGGAAGTGACTTTACCGCCCGAGCGCAAGCTTGATCGCATGACCGATTTCAGCCGGGTTCTTCACCACCCGGACACCGGCCGCTTCGAGCGTCTTCATTTTCTCAGCCGCGGTACCCTTACCACCTGAAACAATCGCACCGGCATGGCCCATGCGGCGGCCTGGAGGAGCCGTGATTCCAGCGATGAAACTCACGACCGGCTTCTTCACATTCTTCTTGATGAACGCAGCAGCTTTTTCCTCTGCGTCGCCACCGATTTCACCGATCATCACGATCCCCTGTGTCTCTGGATCCTTCTCGAACAGGGCCAACACATCAACAAAGCCTGTCCCATTCACTGGATCGCCGCCGATGCCGACACAGGTCGTTTCACCTAAGCCAAGCGTTGAGAGTTGATGTACCGCTTCATATGTGAGGGTCCCGCTGCGGGATACGACGCCTACGATCCCCTTCTTATGGATGAAACCGGGCATGATGCCGATCTTCGCTTCATCGACCGTAATCACGCCTGGGCAGTTCGGCCCGATCAAGCGGACGTCGCGGCCATAGAGCGCGCGCTTCACCTTGACCATGTCGTTCACCGGGATGCCTTCGGTAATACAGATGATCAACTTCACGCCGGCATCGGCGGCTTCTAGAATCGCATCGGCGCAAAATGGCGGAGGCACGAAGATCAGCGAGGTATCGCACTGTGATTTCTTCACGGCATCGCGCACCGTATTGAATACGGGAATGCCCTCGACCTCTTGTCCGGCCTTGCCCGGCGTCACACCCGCGACAACCTGCGTCCCGTAGGCCTTGCACTGTGCGGCATGAAATGAGCCTTCTTTGCCGGTAATCCCCTGCACCACTACCCGTGTGTTCTTGTTCACTAGAATTGACATACAGTAATCCCTTTACCGTCTCGTATTTCTGATAGATTGCCAAAACGCTCAGTGTTCGTTCAAGGCCTCGTGTGTCTCTCGTGGCAGAGCCTGCGCGATATATCCCCGAGAGACGCGTCACGGGTTTCGAGCACGCCGCCGGCAGGCTTTCCCAATTTCTACTAAAATAAACCCTTACGGTGTGCATCCTCAATAGTGGCTCGATGCA
>JANOMG010000370.1:0-4690 GCA_031420175.1 Nitrospira sp. | reverse complement strand
GAGGGACCGCACAAACCTGGTCAGCGGCACATCCCACTCAAATAGCCCCACGAACACGAGGATAAGGGCAACGCATGAACAGGCAAGCGGCAAGAGGCGGCACAACCGCGCGGAGACGTGATGAGTGCTGGGTGATGGATGATGCGCAGTCAAGACAGAATCGCAGGTATGGCTTCTGTCATCACCCATCACCGCTTCACGGCACCCAGTCGGCGAGAAAGACATTAAACTCACCAGGAGTCTTGGTCCCGCGGTCAGATACCCAAACCAGGCTGGTACCATCTGGAGAAAACATGGGGAAACTGTTGAACTGACCGTCGAACGTGAGCCGTTCAAGGCCATGGCCATCCTCGCCGATCGCGTAGAGATGAAAGCTGGGCTTGCCGCCATCACCTTTCGTTTCAACGTTTGACGAGAAGATGATCCTCTTGCCATCGGGGAAATAGAACGGCGAAAAGTTCGAGGCGCCGTTCGATGTGACCTGTCGCTGGCCGCTTCCATCCGCATTCATCACATAGATTTCAAGTTGCCCCGGCTCCACCAGCTTCTGCTTGAGCAAATCCTGGTACTTCTCAATCTCCGCCTGATCGGTCGGATGCGACGCCCGGTACACGATGCGCTTGCTGTCCGGCGAAAAGAACGCCCCGCCGTCGTAACCGATCTCGTTCGTCAGCCGCCGAACCCTGGAGCCATCGAGATTCATGGCATAGATATCCAAATCCCCGTCTTTCACAGACGTCCAGATGATCGTCTTGCCGTCCGGCGACACGGTCGCTTCCGCATCGTAGCCGGACGAAGAAGTGAGCCGCTGCATCTCCTGACCGTCGAGACGTACGGCATAGAGATCATAGTCGTCCAACGCCCAGCGATAGGCCCCCTCCCGCTTCGGCTTCGGCGGGCAGTTCGGCCCCGTGGCATAGGTCGATGAATAGAGCACGCGGCGATCGCCCGGGAAAAAGTATCCACATGTGGTGGCGCCCGTGCCGGTGCTCACCAAGCGAACGGTGTCACTCTCCAGGTCCATCACGTACATTTGATAACAACCCAGCCCGGCGTCGGCAGGCTTGAGCATGGCCGCGTACGTATCCTTCATCCAATTGTTCGTAGATTGGAAGATCAGCTTGTTCCCGCTGAAGGAAAAGTAGGCTTCGGCATTCTGCCTGCCCACCGTCAGCTGGCGAATATTCTTCAGATGTCGCTCCGCCTGGTGAGCGGGAACGACCCGAGCCTTCGACGCGAGGCCCTCTGCCTGTCCCTGCTGCTCACCCAGCAACAAACACACGAGACCGATCATGCAACACTTACCGAATGAGATTGCTGGCATCGAGACGCACCTCCGTACGATCGCTCGCGAACGGCCATTCCCCACGGGTGACCACCGCTCCATCGTTGAACAACACGAAATTATTCCATCCGTAAAAAAAGAGCAGCCGCGCCACCTTCGCCACGGCTTGAGGTGTGGCCGCATACAGCACCGTCACGACGCTGCCTGGACGATCGACCCGGTGGCAACTGACCAGGAGGGCCAGCCCAGGCCCTTCGTGCGCTGTCCCCATCACCGTGACCGCCTTGTCGTTCAGAGCCGCGCGCTCACCGCAGTGCCTGGCCATGATCGATTGAATCCCCGAGCGGGATTCCGGGCCGCCCAATACTAACACCGAACCTTCCTGAGGCAACAGCCCGTCCTGCGCCATCGAAGCCATCACCGTTCGCTCGCCAATCGGTTGCTGCTGCTCCTGGGCTTCGATGCGCGCGACCACGTCGCGAAACGGCGAGAGATGCTCCGGCTCATCCGTAAAGGCCATCAGTACCGATCGCCGCCGATCGGTGACATAGTGATTGAGCCCCGGCGGCAACGATTGCCGGGCAATCCGTCGGAAGGTCATGAACTCGGGATCGAGATCAATCGCGATCGGTCTCGCAGGCAGGGTCATGGAGATCGTCTCACGCAGCCCACGTAGCGGCACAGTCAGAGCCTGCTCACGGTCGCCCTCCATGCGAATCAACAACTGAAGGGGAAGACGAAAGGGCTTGCCCGATTGAACGATCGTGACCTCAAGCTGAAAGGCCTGCGCCGGCTCACCCGCCACCGGACGGGCAACGGCCTCCGACAACGACAGCACCGGCGCCCCAGCCTGTTCCACCCATTGCGCAAAAAACCATCGGAGATCCTGGCGGCTCTCTTCGCCAAAGACCCGCTCGAGATCGCGCCATTCCACATGCCTGCCACGATACTGTCCCACCACACTCTTCAGGGCTCGCCAGAAGGGCTCGTCTCCCACCTCCTGGCGCAGGAGGTGAAACAGCATGGCGGCTTTTTGATACCCGATGGCATTGTCATGCTCATCCAGCTTGTGCGTGAATTGCGCGACCGGATAGTCCCGCTCCGGTGGGACATGAAGGTTGTAGCCCTGCACCATCAGACGGCGTTGGTCCCGTGCCTGCGCTGGATCTCCCATCAGCTCGAGCCAGTAATAATTGGCCAGGTACGTCGTCAGACCTTCCACCCAATTCCCGCGATCGGCGCGATTGAACACGTCGTTGCCGATCCACGAATGCACGATCTCATGGCCGAGTGCGTAGGGCTGCACATAATGCCGCTTGATGACGCCGCTCCCCAGCAGGGTGAACGAAGGCATGCCGAGCCCACTCGCAAAGAAGTTCTCCACCACGGCGAACTTCTCAAAGGGATAGGGGCCCAGCAGCGGGATGTAGGCGTCCAGATAGCGTGCGGTGGCATCGAGATATTCCTCGGCCAAATGCGCATCATCGGGGAAGAGATAGGTCGAGAGCTGAATCCTCTGACCGGTCTTGGCTGTCCAGTGTCGAAACGTGGCCACAAATGTATTCGCCACGAGGGTGATCGCCTCACTTGGCTGCGTCACCACCCATTCCGTCATCACCATTCCATCATGACGGCAGGTCCCGGCAGGACAGGCATGTGGCTCACCGGCCTTCCCCTGCGTCACGGGAGTCCACCCTATGGGCACGGCGACTAGCATCCTATACGTACTCAGCGATTCCGAAACATTGGGATACCAGAGGCTCTCACTGCTCAGATACACGCCTTCCGGCCCGATATGCCCGGCCGTCTCACTGGGTGTCACAAATCGAAGATGGCGCGGATCGCGCGGTGGATCGTGAATAACGCCATGGTAATGAATATCCAACGTCACCAGTCCGGCGGCCACGACCTGCGAGGGAATGGTCACATGCTGCGCAGACTCCGGCGTAGAACCATGCTCGAGTTCAAACGGCACATCGTGAAGCAGGGGCTCCGAACCTGCAGATCTGTGCACGACTGTGATGCGGTCGATCTGGAGCGTGGAGGCGAGAGAAAAGCGAATCGGATGCTGCGACTGCGCCACCTCAAGGGTCAACCGGTCCTGCGCGAGAAGAATATGCTGCTCGGGAACGATCTGTACGAACAGATCGTGATGCGTCATGATACGTCCTGATGTGACTGGGTCGGCTGCGCAGGCTATACCGAGCGCCCCGTGGCTGAAGAGCGCGAGGAGAACGAGAGAGGGAAAAGAGACCATCCTGCTTCCGATTGGCATCGGAAGGGTTTTAGCATTCGCGACAGACGAGCACAAGCTGGATAGACGTCAGTAATTGCTCCAGGTCAATCGGTTTCCCGATGACTTCTTGCGGCCCCATCACCCAGGCTTCGTCGAGACGGTCTTCGTCGTGACTCCCGGTGATGATGATCACCCCGCCGGTATATTCGCGTTGGCGAAGTTGTCGGAGCACCTCGACCCCGTCCATACCGGGCATGATCAGATCGAGCAGGATCAAGTCAGGCGGCGCTTGCTCCACCATTGAGAGGGCCTCAGCGCCATCTTTCACACCCAGTGCGCGATAGCCACGGAGACTGAGGAACTGAACGAGGAGGTCGCGGACCAAGGGTTCGTCATCGACGACGAGAATCGTTTCCCCCGTATCGGCCACAGCGGCACTGTCCGCCACCCCAGGCAGCGCGGACACAGATCGAACCGGAAGCTGCACTACTCGATTGACGCATTCGACCAGCACATCAAGCGACAGGCCCTTGCGGATAAAGTCGGTGACGCGCAACCCCCGCGCTTGATTCTCCTGCTCCTCGGTCGCCCCGCCTCCCAGGATGATGACCGGCGCATAGGGATCGTAGGCGCGAATTTCTTTGAGGACGGTCAGCCCATCCATTTCCGGCATGCGAAGATCAAGAATGGTGACTCGCGGAGCATGCTGGCGAAAAATCGTCAGACCCTCGATCCCGCTCATCGCCGACAGCACCTGATACCCATGTCGAGTGAACACCGATTGGATCAGTTCACAGTTCATGCGATCGTCATCGATCACTAAAATCTTGATCATATTTCAGCCTTATCGAGCACAATGCATGGCGCGGCACGTTGAGATCATCGGCAAATGTACCCTACCACGGACGATGCCGGCTGAGAAGAAAATGCCGTGATTTCACAGGGGTTACGCTGATGACGGCGATGTCCCGATGAGCGCATCCACAAAGGCGTCGCTCTGAAAATCCTGCAGGTCCTCGACCGACTCCCCGACTCCGATCAGCCGCACGGGCAAAACGCGCTGTCCCAAGCCCGTCAATTCCATCAGACTGTCGGAGTGACCGGTTTGGTTCTGACGAAGCTCGACGGCACCGCGCGCGGAGGGATCGTGGTCGCGATCGCCGAGGAGC
>JANOMG010000369.1:0-11144 GCA_031420175.1 Nitrospira sp. | reverse complement strand
CGCGGACGATTAAGACCAAGCTCCCGATTACCGATCAGGCAGCTGCGCTAGTGGTGGAGACCCGAGAAGCCATCAGGAGCATCTTACATGGACAAGACCGCGAGCGCCTGCTCGTCATTGTTGGCCCCTGCTCGATCCATGACCCGGAGGCCGCCTATGAATACGCCGCCAAACTGAAGCCAGTTGCCAACGCCCTGCGCGATCGCCTCCTGATCGTGATGCGCACCTATTTCGAGAAACCACGGACGACGGTCGGCTGGAAGGGGCTCATCAACGACCCCCACCTGGATGGTACGTGCGACATCGCCACCGGGATGGAACTTGCCAGAACGATTCTTCTCAAGATCAATCAATCCGGCATGCCCTGCGCAACCGAATTGCTCGACCCCATCAGCCCCCAATACGTCGCCGATCTGATTAGCTGGACGGCCATCGGGGCCCGCACCACAGAAAGCCAAACGCATCGGGAAATAGCCAGCGGCGTCTCAATGCCGGTCGGCTTCAAAAATGGAACAGAAGGCAGCTTGCAAGTCGCGATCAATGCGATGACCTCGGCGCGCGCCCCGCACCACTTCCTCGGCATCAATGCTGAGGGACAAACGTCGATCATCAAGACAGCAGGCAACCCCGACCGGCACATCGTCCTCCGCGGCGGTGGCGGGAAAACCAATTATGATGCGGAACATGTCGCGAAAACAGAAGCCGCCGTGGCCGGTGAAGGTATCGCCCGTCCCATCATGATCGACTGCTCGCACGACAACTCCAGCAAAGACTATACGCGTCAGACCCTTGTCGCACACGATGTCCTCCGCCAATTCCGTGAAGGCCGCCAATCCATCATGGGACTGATGCTCGAGAGCAATCTCAACCCAGGCAAACAAACATGGAAACAGGGCATCACCCTGACTCACGGCGTCTCCATTACCGACGCCTGCCTCGGCTGGGACGAGACCGAAGCTCTGCTCGACGAACTGGCTGACATGATCGTGACCAAGCCCGCCTAGAAGGCCCTCCGCCTTCAGCGCAATCGTCCCCTACCAAGAGACACCTGCATGCTCATTGATACCCATACCCATCTCGACGATGCGAAGTACGACGGCGATCGCGAGGCGATGATGGCTCGTGCCAGGGAAGCCGGTGTCGAGGCCTTCGTCACCATCGGCTGCGATCTGGCGACTAGCCAGGCGGCCGTGTCACTGGCGGAGCAATACCCCTCCGTCTATGCCTCCATCGGCGTCCACCCACATGAAGTGAAGCATATCCTCGATGGCTGGTATGACGAGTTCCGTCGTCTTGCACAGAATAAAAAGGTGGTCGCCTACGGCGAGATCGGCCTCGATTACCACTACAATCACTCCTCGCCTGAGGAACAGCGCTCGCGATTCCGCGAACAGATCCAGCTCGCACGCGAGCTGAAGCTCCCGGTGATCATTCACACCAGAGAGGCCCAGGACGATACGATTACAATTTTGAAAGAAGAGAAGGCGTCAGAGATCGGCGGGGTATTTCACTGTTTCTCAGGGGATGCCTGGCTGGCGAAGGATGCGCTGGACTTAGGATTCTACCTCTCGTTCTCCGGCATTCTCACGTTTCACAGTGCGACGATGCTCCGAGACATCGCAAAAACCGCTCCGTTGGACCGGCTGCTCATTGAAACCGACTGCCCCTACCTGACACCGATTCCGCACCGAGGCACACGAAACGAACCAGCCTATGTGTCCTTCGTCGCCCACAAGCTGGCGGAGCTGCATGCCGATGCACCAGGCATGTCGGTTGAAACCATCGGACGCATCACGACCAACAACGCCAAACGCCTCTTCAAAATCGCTTGAGCTGCCGGCTGCGCTGCCGCTGCGCCTTGGGCAATTTCCGAGGATTCCCGCGCTTCTCCGGACCTCGCTTCGGTCGCAAATCCTCTCCCGTATCCAGTTCTTTGTGCAGGGATGCGCCAGTCACGCTCGATGGCCCCTGCAGTTTCCCGAGAAACTCCTGAGCCTTCATCACAAAGGCCCCTTGGGCCCTCGCAAAGTCGACGACTTCACGATCGGAGCTTACCACTGCGCAGTCGGACCCGAACTCGGCTGCCAGACGCTGTATCACTTGATCGGCTTTCTCTCCCCTACGAGAGAAAATGACCTCTAGACCGAGCCGGTGCTCACGCCGTTCCGTACCCCATCCCTGCTGCCACCCGTCGAAGACCACGGTAATCGCATGGGATTTTCGTTGGCGGTAGGCGCCTAAATCGCGCAAGAAGGCCTCGCGCGCCATTTCGGAATGGAGGTTTACTCCGCCACCGATCCGGCCCGTCTGAGCCAGAAGATTGTAGCCATCGACGATCAAGTGAAGTGCCATGACCCACGACCCTACTGCTCGTACCGCACCCTGTCAATCGGTCCCGTTGTGCGTTCCTACGGCCAATCCCCTTGACAACGGTACAAACATCTGAGAAAAAACTATATATCCCATCACAGGCAGTACACACCCATGCGATCAGCCCTGTGGCGCATCCTCTCTCTCGCCTTCCTGGTCGGACTCTCCGTCCTCCCAGGTCTTGCCCTCACTCCGTTTCAAACTGACTCTGCCGTTGCGGCAACGAGCGAGACCCGACAGGAGGCTCCAGCGAAGTCCAAGCAGTCTCACACCTCTCACGTGCGACTTTCGCCACGGACTCGTGGCCTCACGACGATTCAGAACCTCCGGACCGCCAGCTCACCGGGACTGACGAGGCTCGTCCTCGATCTCGACGCGAAGGCCCGTCCCAACAAACATCCCCTCCTCCAGGCTGAAGGGGTGACCATCACAATTCCACACGCCACGTTGAGCCCCTCCGCTAAGACGAAACTTGCCGCTGGCAGGATTGCTAAGCCCTTCATCATTACCCAATCCTCTGAAGAATCTGTTGAGATTTCTCTCCCGACCGGTTTATTTCATAGTTACAAAGTACTCACGTTGGCAAACCCTCCACGGCTTGTCATTGATGTCGTGCCCCCTAGGGAACTCCTGCCGACTCAGACGATCCAGCTACCAGCAGAGCAGGCCCCTCCGCTTCCCACCCCTGCGCAGCCGGTTCAGCCACGAACCAAGTCCTTTAAGACCATCGTGATTGATCCTGGACATGGAGGAAAAGATCCTGGCGCGCATGGTCAGCGTGGGACAGAAGAAAAAGACATTACGCTCAAAGTCGGGTTGAAATTGCGCGATCTCTTAAGCAAGCAGCCGGGAATCCGCGTTCTCATGACCCGTGAGCGAGACCAGTTCATCGAATTGGAAGACCGGGCGAAATTTGCCAATGGACAGGATGCGGATCTCTTCGTCTCAATCCATGTCAATTCGCACCCTCAACGCTCTGTGAGGGGGATTGAAATTTACCACTTCGGGCAAGCCAAGGATCAACGGGCGCTCGAAGTGGCGGCCCGTGAAAATGGAACCCCTCTGAGCAGCACCGGCGTGGGATGGGAATATCTCGTGGCCGATCTCTTGACGGCGAAGAAGATCGAGGAATCCCTCGAACTCGCCTGGACCGCCAAGGAAGCCATGGTGGCGAACCTGAATAGTCACTATACCCTCGTAGACCATGGCGTGAAGACGGCACCATTCTACGTGCTCCGCTACACCAGCATGCCCAGCATCCTGGCAGAAATTGCCTTTATTTCGAATGCATCTGAAGAGGAGTTGCTCCGAACTGGCCTCTTCACCACGCGCGTGGCGGAAGCGCTGGAAGAAGGCGTGAAATCGTTCCTCACCTCCACCAAGCTGTCCGAACGATGATCTCCGCGCCGCGTTCGCTGCGACCTCCATGCCTACCGTAAAGTTGGTCGTTGAATACGACGGAACCAGCTACGCCGGTTGGCAGCGCCAACCAGACCAGCCCACGATCCAAGCGGCCATCGAACAAGCCATCCACCAGGTCAGTCAGGCCACGGTATCCGTAATCGGTGCAGGCCGCACGGATTCCGGTGTGCATGCCCTCGGACAAGTCGCGAGTTTTCGTACGGAACGGGATTGGCCCGCGTCCAACTGGACGCGGGCACTCAATGCCGTGCTGCCGAAAGATATTGCCGTCCGTTCCTCCGCGCTCATGGACGACCACTTTCATGCGCAACATAGCGCACGCGGGAAGCTCTACACCTATCGCATCCTCCACCGTTTAGCCAAACCCGCCATCGATCGCGCATTCGTGTGGCACATCTACAGGCCGCTGGATGAAACAGCCATGCGACAGGCAGCAACCGCACTGATCGGGTCACAGGACTTTTCCTCCTTCGAAGGAAGCCTCACGGACAACACCAATCCCATCTGCCATCTGCAACGACTCGCGGTCATTCGCCATGACGACCAGATCCTCATTGAAGCCTACGCCGACCGGTTTCTGAAGCACATGGTTCGCGCGATGGTTGGAACGGTGGTCGACGTGGGGCTGGGTAAACGAACTCCCGACAGTCTCGCGGAGGTCCTGAGGGCCAGAGATCGGTCTGCTGCAGGCCGGACGGCCCCGCCACATGGACTCTGTCTCATGCACGTGGACTACGACTAGCCTGGACACCTGGCAAGGGGCTAGTGGACTGTAACGATTGATTCGGGAGTAATTCGACGTGACGGATCGACGTACTGCCACTTCACGGGTTTGGGCTGCGGATTGTCGTGCCGGATATAGCGCATGAGCGTTCGTTTGCGAGCAGACACCGAGGTCAAGACGCCACGGGCGATCACGTCGCGTTCGATCTTGGCGAACCACCGTTCGACCGGGTTGAGCCAGGAGGAGGACGTCGGGGTGACGTGCAGCGGCACCCTCGGATACCGGGCGAGACACGCATCGACCCGCGCGGTCTTGTGTGCCGAGCGGTTGTCGGCGATCACGTGAATCTCTTTGCCGGTGGGCTAGTGGGTCACGAGGTCGGTCAGGAAGGCCACGAACGCGGCCGAGGGGTGGCGCGGTGCGGTCTTGTCCACCACCTTTCGCCCGTCTTGGTGTTGAACACGGCGTAGAGGGAGCGGGTGCCGTGACGGACGGATTCAACGCCATGGCGTTCGGCACGCCCCGGCGACAGGGGCAACACCGGGTCTGTGCGATCGAGCGCCTGAATCGCGGGTTTCTCGTCCACACAGAACACGTCCGCGTGCTGCGGTGGATGCAGATACAGACCGATCACATCGGCCGCCTTGGCCTCAACCTCCGGGGCGTTGGAGGCCAGATACCCTTCCAGTCGATGCGGCGTGAGGGCGTGCTAGGCCCAGATACGCGGCACCGTCATATGCGAGAGGCCCCCCCACTGCGCCGCCAGCGTGCGCGAGGACCCGTGCGTCGATCCGTCACCCGGTGTGTGTGTGTCGTCGTCCAGGCCCGGACGCGTGCCTCGATCCGATCCGTCACTGTGTAGCGCGCACGCCCGGCGGAGCGGGCGAACAACCCCGACACCTGATCCGCCGCAAACCGCTGGCTCCAACGAGCGAGGTACCTGTCATTGCCGTCCAGTGGGGCGCGAATCTTGGCCCACGGCAGGCCATCGGCCAGCAGCAGAATCAGACGGGCGTGACGAGCGAAATCGGCTCGACCGTTGCTGGCTCTCGCGTGGCGGTGAAGTTCCATGCGTTCATGCTTGATCCGTGTCATCACGTCCTCCATCGGCGTCATGATACGCCCATGTTAAACGCTACAGTCCACTAGTGGCACGAGGCGAGAGGGAAGACTTTCCGTCTGTCTCCTCCCCACCCTCTAGCCCATCTCTTTCGCCTGACCTAGGGAGTACGTCTCATATTCCCGAAGACAGACTTCTACAAATTTGCTATGCTACCCCAGTCCTTTTGCCCCCACTCTCACCAAAGGAGATGCATATGACAAAAACATCCAGCATCGTGGTGGTATCCTTATTTGTGTCTGGACTGTGCATCGCGCCGTTTGCCATGGCGGCGCCGGCTCAGCAAAGCACAATGAAAACGTGTAATGCAGAAGCTACGGCTAAGGGGTTGGGCGAAGGGAAGGGCGATGAGCGAAAGGCGTTTATGAAAGAATGCCTCTCGGCAAAACCGGCGAAAGCGGAGAAGGCAGGTGGGACTCAGCAGAGCAAAATGAAGACTTGCAACAAAGAAGCTGGCGAGCAGAGCCTCAAAGGCGAAGAGCGAAAGAAGTTTATGAGCACCTGTCTCTCGAACTAACTCATCATCTCACTATCCGACGCGGTCCACCTGGAGCGCGCCATCGTTCTTCAGTACAAAGCATCACACAGAAAAGACATACTTCCCCTCAATATCCTGAAGACGCTTAGCTATAATTCTGGGAGAGGAGGTCTAACTAGAACAGGCGGGGGGATTCGTGACTCTCCAGCTTCTTGCGAAGGTCGATCAACTCCTGCTCGAGCGCCAATAGGCGATCACTGATGGGGTCAGGCAGGTTGCTGTGGTCCATCGTGGCATCAGGCAGCCGCTCGCCTTGCGTTTTAATCACGCGGGCCGGCACGCCAATGACGGTAGAGTTAGCAGCGACATTCTTGAGCACAACCGAATTGGCGCCGATCTTCACATTGTCACCAATCGTAATCCCGCCGAGAATCTTAGCCCCGGCCCCGACAACGACATGATTCCCCACCGTCGGATGTCGCTTACCCCGCTCCTTGCCCGTTCCACCGAGCGTCACGCCTTGAAAAAGAGTCACGTAGTCTCCAACCTCTGCTGTCTCACCAATGACGACACCCATCCCATGGTCGATGAAAAACCCGGTGCCGATCTTGGCAGAGGGATGAATTTCAATGCCGGTGAGCCAACGCGCCAACTGGGACAAGGCTCTTGGAACAAACGGAACATCATGAACCTTCAACCAATGGGCGATGCGAAAGATGAGGAGGGCATGAAATCCGGCATAGGTGAAAATAACTTCCAGTCGGCTCGTGGCCGCAGGGTCCCGATCGAATACGGCCTGAAGGTCCAGTCGAATGTCTTTCAGCATGGCGCACCTATCCTACGATGATCACAAGGCCTCAATCAAACAGACCGCATGGGCCTGCATGCCCTCCTCGCGCCCTACGGCATCGAGACCTTCGCCGCTCTTCACTTTGACGTTCACGAGATCAGGCTCAATCCCCATCACCTGCGCCATCTGCTGTTGCATGGCAGCCAGAAACGCGCTCAACCGAGGAGCCTGGGCCACAATGATGGTATCGACGTTGACGACCCGGTACCCCTTCTTCGCCAGCTTCCCCATCACATCCTCAAGCAGCTTCAGGCTGGAAATCCCCTTGTACTTCTGATCGGAGCTCGGGTAGTGCCGGCCCAGATCGCCTTCCCCCATCGCGCCGAGCAGGGCATCGCAAACTGCATGCACGAGCACGTCGGAATCGGAATGCCCCAATAAGCCTTTCGAATGTGGGACTTCGACCCCGCCCAAGATTAATTTTCGCCCTGCACCGAGCGGGTGCACATCGTACCCACACCCCACACGAATCTTCGTCATGCCAGCCCTCCAGATCGCACAGTAGCTCGGGACGCGAGAATGGCTTCGCCAATCACCATGTCTTCCGGCCTCGTGACTTTGATGTTTTCTCCACTTCCTTCGACAACCACCACCGGATGGCCCACCCACTCGAACAGGAATGCATCGTCGGTGGCATGCACACCTTCCACATGCGCTTTTCGGTGCGCGTCTCGCAGCCAATCCATTCGAAAAGCCTGCGGCGTCTGAGCCAGCCACAGGGGCTGCCGATCAACCGTTCGATGAATGACATGGTCGGCCCCGACCTGCTTGACAGTATCCCTCATCGGGAGCGCGATAATGGCCCCCCCTTGCTGACGGGCCGCCACTACGACGTCCTCGATCATAGCCACGGTCACAAACGGCCGAACGGCGTCATGCACCAGAACGATTTCCGTCTCCTCTGACACATGCTCCAACGCAAGACGAACCGAGTCCTGGCGCTCTTGGCCACCCGGCACAACCTTGGTGACCTTTGAGAATCCGTACCGGACCACGAGATCGTTGCGGCAATAGTCGAGATCGGCCGAGGGCACGGCGAGAATGATTTCGTGGATACAGGAAGCGGACTGGAGCGCACGAAGGGAATGCACCACAATGGGCTCGCCGCCCAAGGCGAGAAACTGCTTGGGAACGGCGCCACCCATTCGCAGCCCTTGGCCGGCTGCCGGAACGACCGCCACAACGCGTTTAGCCACGAGCGACTTGCAACTCCTCTCGCTCGGTATCTTCCTTCAGGCGGGTGAAAATCATCCGCCCTGCGGTCGTTTGCAGCACGCTGGTCACGACGACATCCACGTTCCGTCCGATCGAACGCCTGGCATTATCGACAACGATCATCGTCCCGTCATCCAAGTAAGCCACGCCCTGGCCGGCTTCCTTCCCTTCCTTCAACACAAACACCCCGATGGTCTCTCCAGGCAGGACTGCAGGACGGAGCGCATTGCAGAGTTCGTTGATATTCAGGACGCGCACCCCTTGCAGCTCAGCCACTTTATTCAGATTCAAATCATTGGTGATGATTTTGGCATTCATTTTTTTTGCCAGCACGACCAGCTTCGCATCGACCTCTTTCACATGCGGAAAATCCTCGTCGATGATCCGCACATCGACACCGACCATCTTTTGAATCTTGTTCAGGATGTCGAGCCCGCGCCGGCCCCGGGCCCGCTTCAGCGAGTCGGAAGAGTCGGCAATGTGCTGGAGTTCGTCCAAAATGAAATGGGGCACGAGAAAGGTACCTTCAAGAAACCCGGTTTCACAGAGGTCCGCCGCCCGCCCATCGATAATCACGCTGGTATCCAGCACTTTTGGGCAGACGGTCGAACCGGATAATTCAAAAAACTTCGGCTCTGAACTGGGGAACTTCTCCTTCCCGAACCGCGCGCCGAGCACGAGCCCTAAATAGGGCAGCCCGAGAAGAAAGACCAGCCCACCGACATGAAAGAGGAATGTTTGGACACCGAAAATCTCACCGCCAACCCATTCGACCAGCCCGGTAAGCAACAGCCCGACAGCTAACCCACCGGTTCCTCCCACAATAATGCCGAATGACAGGTTGCGTAACGCATACTCTCCGGCAACGATCAGCCCTCCGGTCAGAACCCCGATACCGACTCCATACAGCCAATAGGACGCGTTGGCCGGTTCGGCTCTCAGGAACAGCACCATCCCGGCCAAGGCACTGAGAAGGACGAATATGGCTCGCGATACCATACCTTCACCTCCCGGCACATGTCCTGCCTCTCACGAGGCAGGGTGGAACGGTCCTTAGGGCCGAAGCGTGAGATAGATGGAACGGCCCTGCCGCTTCACTAATAAGAGGACCGCCTGATCTTTGGACAGGCCTGACATGACCCGTTCATACACCTTCACCGAGGTCACAGCCTTTCGATTCACCTCCAGAATCATGTCGCCTTCCCGCACACCCATTTCTTCTGCCGTACTGCCGGGCTTTACACGCGTCACCACGACGCCTCTCTCGGTCGACTTGATTCCATACCGACTGGTCAGCTCCTCCGTGAGTTCATGCACCTCAAGGTCGGATAACACCCCGGTCGGCGCAATCGCCTCCCCGTTCTCTTCTGATCCAGACTGTGTCATCGACTTCGGCTGCTCGACGATCGTGACGTCCAGGACCTTGGGTTTCTTGTCTCGAATCAGCTTGATCGACACTTTTTTCCCGAGGGGGGCTTGGGCCACGGCATTACGCAAATGCGTGGGGGAATCCATCGGCTTGCCATCAAACTCGACAATCACATCCGCCCGTTCAAATCCTGCCTTTTTCGCAGGACTGTCGTCCATCACATCGCTGACGAGCACGCCCTTCGTCTCCGTGATGCCGAATTGTGCCGCCAACTCAGGCGACAGGTCTTGAATCGACACACCCAGCCAGCCACGCACGACTTTTCCAGTTCCTACCAGTTGATCCATAATCGAACGTGCCAAGTTGCTGGGCACGGCAAACCCGATCCCCATGTTCCCGCCGCTCTGGCTGAAGATGGCGGTGTTGATGCCAACCAACTCGCCACGGATGTTCACCAACGCGCCGCCGGAATTGCCGGGATTGATCGCGGCATCAGTCTGGATGAAATCTTCATATTCGGCAATCCCCATACTGGCTCGCCCAACCGCACTGACAATGCCCATCGTCACCGTCTGGGTCAGGCCAAAGGGGCTGCCCACCGCCAACACAAACTCGCCGACCTCCAATTGATCGGAGTCCGCCCAGGCGATCGGTGAGAGCCCCGTGGCCTCAATCTTGATGACCGCAATGTCCGTCTTCGAGTCCGTCCCGATTAACTTGGCTTTAAACTCGCGTTTATCAGACAGCACCACGCGAATATCGTCGGCCTTATTCACCACATGATTATTGGTAATGATCACGCCGCTGGGATCCACAATGACCCCGGACCCCTGCCCCCGCTCCTTCCGTTCCTTCGGTATATCGCGCTTGAGTTCGTCACCGAAGAACCGCCGAAAGAATGGATCGTCAAATGGCGAGGTTTGAGGACTCTCTCCGGCTTTTCCCGTTCTCGTCGCCGCAATGTTGACGACCGCCGGTTTGACCGATTTTGCGATCTCGACGAAGTTTTTCCCGCTCCCCCCAGACAGCGGCAACTGTGGTGCCGTGGCCACCGGACGAACGAGAGGGGCGGGAATCTGGTCGGGCCCGGCGGTGCTGCTCGGAAGCCATCCCATATCGGACGCCACCACAACTCCAATGACGATCCCAACGGCAATCAAGATGAACGGAACGAGCCAGGGCCGACGTGACTTCATAGGTACCATGTATACTTCATCCCTCAAGCGACAGACAGACGCGGCACGTGGAATCGAGCCGACTCTTCACTTACCCTCGCCGGAATAAATCCCCATGATGGCATGGAGAAACTTGATCGCCTCTGGCTTGGAACGCTGGAACGAGTTCCGCCCGATAATGGAACCAAACCCACCGCCATCGCGAATCGCGCGCGCTTCATCAAACACATTCTTGTCCTCGCTCTTGGCCCCTCCGGAGAAAATAACGATCCGGCGGCCATCGAACGAACTCTGCACCACATGCTTCACTCGCTCAGCCAGAGTGGTGATCGGAATCTTCACCGACTCGTACACCTTCTTGGCCGCAGCCTGTTCAAGCTGCGCCGAGGGAAGCTTGACCTTAATGATATGGGCGCCGAGT
>JANOMG010000368.1:0-17516 GCA_031420175.1 Nitrospira sp. | reverse complement strand
ATAGATGAGCGACGCGAGACGCGCCGCGCCTGGAAGCGTGAAAATCCAGGCATACAGGATTCTCGTGGTGAGCACCACACACACCATCACGACGTCGGTCATGGGGGTCGGCGCGATCAAGCGACTCTCGGCGGTGCGCTGGGGCGTCACCACGAGAATCCTGTATGCCTGGATTTTCACGCTTCCTGGCGCGGCGCTTCTCGCGTCGCTCATCTATCTGATCGGGATGAGAGTGGTGTAGCCGGCTACAGAAAAACCATTTCACGCAGCAGAGCTTCAATGGTCCACACGTCCGGGACAAGCCCAGTCTATCCGGTTATCTGGTCCGTCTGGTGAGTCTCATGCCATCACACAAACCAGACAGATTGAATAGACCACATGAACAAGACAAGCTGGCGGACTGTTTCAGCATCCTGTTAGCCAGCCGGGGGACTGATCTGTTGGACGGGTAACCGGACGACAAAACGGCTGCCGGTCGGGGCATTGACTTCGACCCATACCCGCCCCCCCAACCCCTCGACGATATGCTTCACGATTGCCAGGCCAAGGCCTGTGCCTCCCATCTCGCGCGAGCGGGCTTTATCCACTCGATAGAATCGTTCGAAGACGCGGGGGCGATCTCGTTCAGGAATGCCGAGACCGGTATCGGTCACGCTCAGCTCCACGGCTGTGACAATCGTGGGCCGTTCGAGATCGTCCGAAACCGGGTGAGCCGCCACGGTAATGGTCCCGTTTCCGGGGGTATACTTGACCGCGTTATCGAGCAAGTTCGACAGGACTTGCATCAGCCGGTCTTCATCGCCGAGCACAGCTGGCAGATTCTGGGCTACAAAGGAGAGGAGCCGGTGCCCCTTCTTGTCGGCTAAAGGCTTGATCATGGCCAGCGTCCGTTCGATGACCCGCTGGATCTGCAGTGGTTCTCGCTTGAAGAGAATCTGTCCTGATTCGATTTTCGACAGCTGGAGGAGGTCTTCCAGAATCAGGTTCAGCCGGTCGCTTTGCTTGAGAATAATCTCGAGAAATTTCGTGCTGGTCTCAGGGTCGTCTTTGGCCCCGTCGAGTAAGGCTTCGATATAGCCCTTGATCGACGTGAGCGGGGTTCGTAGCTCGTGGGACACGTTCGCGACGAAATCTTTCCGGATATTTTCCAGGCGTCGCAACTCGGTAATATCGTGAAAGACCAGCACGGCGCAGGCTTCGTTCTCGCGATCGCAGGCTGTGACCGAGGCTTCGATATGGAGACAGCGGCCGTTCGGGTGCAGCAGAATCTCATCTTCTTCGTTCATGCGCTTCGTCAGGACAGTTGAGACGAGCGTATCCAGCTGCGGATGTCGAAAGACGTCTGAGCAATGGTGACCCCGTGCGTCCATCCTACTGATGTCAAACATCCGCTCCAGCGCAGGATTGACTTGCAAGACGCGGCCTCGGCAGTCCAGCACCATGACGCCTTCGACCATTGATGTCAGCATGGCCAAGAGCTGAGCCCGGTCTTCGGACAGCTCATCGATCTTGCCTCGCAGTTGGTCCGTCATCTGGTTGAGTGTGTCGGCGAGGAGGCCGACTTCATCCCGTGATCCCGTCCTGATGCGGACGGCATGGTTGCCATTGGCCAGCTGCCGAGCGGCGATCGCAATATCGGACAGGGGTTTTGTGATGCTGCGCGCAAGCCCCACACTCAGCGCGACGGCAATCAAGAATGCAATGCCAAAGGCAAGGGCCAAGTTTCGGTGTAACTTGGCCACCTCATGATCGAAGGTGGTCATGGGTAACCCCAGCCGTAAGAAACCGGAGGGTTTCGTCTGGTTTGTGCTGCCGATGGCGACGGCCAGGTACATGGTGCGTTCACCGGTGGTGTGACTTGTGCGCAAATCCGTTCCCCGTCCGGTGGCGACAGCTTGCTGAATTTCAGGACGCGCGAGATGGTTCTCCACCGTCGAAAGGTTACTGTCCGAGACGGCGCTGTCGGCCAGCACCCGGCCATCCAGCGCGACGACGGTCACGCGTGCGAAGGCCCGTGAGCCGAGCTCCCGCACGGCTGCCTGTAACTGGGGGGTTGAAACCAGCGCCCCTGATTGTCTCAGAAACGGTTGCAGGCCGTAGGCGACGAGACCGGTTCGAGTCTCCAATACCTGGCCCGCTCGCGCGATTTCTTCTTGTTCAAGGGAGCGAATCGCCAAGGTTCTGGCGATGAGCAGTCCACAGGCGAGGACCAGCAAGGTCCCGATCGTGACCTTCCATCGGATGGAGAGGGTCATGCCGGGCTATCCAATTCTTTGAGCTTATAACCCAGGGATTTGACCGAAATAATCGCCTCGTTGAGCGAGGGGAGCTTCTGCTTGAGTCTTCGAACGTGGACGTCGACGGTCCTCGTCGTGCCGTAGTAATCGTATCCCCAGACGGTATTGAGGAGGATGTCTCTGGTCAGGACTCTGCCGGGATTGCGCAAGAGATGCTCAAGCAGGCCGAATTCTTTCGCCGTGAGCGGGATTTCAATTTTCTTCACGGTGACTTCGTGTCGTGCGAGATCCATGACGAGATCGCCATAGCGATAGTGGGCCGGGCTGTCGTCCGGTTTCCGCTCAAGTCGTCGAAAGAGGGCTTTGATGCGGGCGACCAGCGTCTTGGGACTGAAGGGTTTCGTGACGTAGTCGTCGGCTCCCAGCTCCAGGCCAATGATGGTGTCCGATTCTTCGGCTTTGGCGGTCAACATGATGATGGGGAGCATCGCGGTTGCAGGAGCCGATCGAAGGCGTTTACAGACCTCGAGGCCGTCGATCTCGGGCAGCATCAAGTCGAGGACGACCAAATCGGGCTTTTCCTGTTTCACTTGCTGGAGACCTTCCGTACCGGTCTTGGCTGATACGGTTCGAAAGCCCTCTTTCTCCAAATAGAGTTTGACCAGTTGGAGAATGTCGTGCTCATCTTCAACGATAAGGATTTTTTTGCTGGTGGGGTTGGACATAGTTGGTCGCGTGAGCCTACGAGGGAGAAGGCATCGTGTCAAGACGGGTAGAGAAGAGGGAGCGGGCCAATTGGGTTGACGGAGCCCGCTATGCTGACGTAAAGTGGACGACAGTCGTCCGCGAGTATATGGGCACGAATGTGGTCATGTACGTATGAAGGAAAGGTGGCCGTCATGAAGATCTATCTCGCTAATCCACGCGGGTTTTGCGCCGGAGTCGATCGCGCGATCGATATCGTCGATCTCTCGCTCAAGAAGTATGGGGCACCGATCTATGTGCGACACGAGATTGTCCATAGCCGGCATGTCGTGAACTCGCTCCGCACCAAGGGTGCGGTGTTCGTGGAGGAGTTGGGAGAAGTGCCGGAAGGTTCGGTGGTGATTTTCAGTGCCCATGGGGTTGCCAAGTCGGTCTGGGACGAAGCGAATCGGCGGGGGCTGCATGTGATCGATGCCACCTGTCCGTTGGTCATCAAAGTGCATAACGAGGTCAATCGCGACTATACACAGGGGTACGATCTCATTCTGATCGGCCATGCCGGCCATCCCGAAGTGATCGGGACGCTCGGACAGATCCCGGACAAGTTCCATCTGGTCTCCTCGGTAGAAGATGTCAAGAAATTACAAGTAGATAATGCACATGATCTTTCGTACGTCACGCAAACGACGTTGAGTGTCGATGAATGTCGGGATATCGTCGGGGCGCTCCATGAACGGTTTCCGCATATCAAGGGGCCGCACCAGGAAGATATCTGTTACGCGACACAGAATCGCCAGAATGCGGTGAAGGAGCTTTCCTCGCTGGTGGATGTCATCCTGGTCATCGGTTCTCCCAATAGTTCGAACTCCAATCGTTTACGAGAGTTGGGGGAGCGGTGCGGGATTGCGTCCTACTTGATCGATGCCGCCTCCGACATCAATCCCGATTGGCTCGCGAATGTGAAAGCGATCGGGATTACAGCCGGCGCCTCGGCGCCTGAGGTCTTGGTTGAAGAGGTGGTGACGTATCTCAAGACCTTTGGGCCTGCCGAGGTCGAAGACCTGACGGTGATCGAAGAGGACGTTGAGTTTCTCCTCCCTAAAGAGCTGATTACCATCGAGCCTTCCAGCAAATCTGTCGGGGCTCAGGCGGGATAATCGCTTCGCGGCCCCATTGTTCCATTCCCTAAATGTTGTAGGTCTCTCTCGTCGAGCCTACCACCGGCAGTATTTTTCTTTGATTTTTTCCGTAGGCCTGTGCTACAAAGCCGGGCATTCTTTCCGTGTGAGTTTTTTCGATATACGCTACCGAAGGAGTCGCCGATGTATTTGAAATCCCTTGAAATGGCGGGGTTTAAGTCGTTCGCGGAGGCCCGGATCGAATTCCCCGATGGCGTCACCGCCATTGTGGGGCCCAACGGAAGCGGAAAGAGCAATGTCGTCGACGCGATTCTCTGGGTACTCGGAGAACAGAGCACGAAGGCTCTCCGTAGCGAGAAGATGGAAGATGTGATCTTTAACGGGACCGAGATGCGGAAGCCCCTCGGTTTGGCTGAAGTGTCGCTCGTGATCAGTGGACTGGATCGGCTCAATGTGGATCCTCTGTCCGGGCTTTCCAGCCAGCTATCGGAATATCAGGAACTCATGATCACGCGCCGCCTGTACCGGAATGGCGACAGTGAATACCTTATCAATAAAACCGTCTGTCGGTTGAAGGATGTCCGGAGCATCCTCCTGGATACCAGGGCCGGGACAAAAGGCCACACGGTGATCGCACAAGGGCAAATCGATCAGATTCTCAACGCCTCACCGCAAGATCGGCGCGAGTTGATCGAGGAAACTGCCGGGATCGTTCGCTATAAGAAGCAGAAGGCCGAAGCGTTACGCAAGTTGGATGCGACGCAGCAAAATCTCTTGCGCGTGCGGGACATTATTGCTGAGGTGAAGAAACAGTTGAATTCGCTTGAGCGTCAAGCCCGGCAGGCGCGGTCCTATCAGACGTTGCACCAGGAGGCCAAGTCGCTGGAGATTCAGCTGCTCACGAACGAATATCGCGTCCTCCGAACGACGATCACAGAAGTCGAGGCGGAGCTGCAACAGCTGGGGGATCGCGAGTCTGAACAGGCCGCCGGGTTGGCACGCTTGAACACAGAGCTTGAGCAGATCAGATTCGCGATGGCAACGGCGAGCGAGGCGATTGGACAGCGGCGCGAGGAACTGTCGAAAGTTGAGCAGCAACAGGCGCAGGCATTGACGGCCGCAGAAGTCGAGCGTCATCGCGGAGAGCTCTATGTGCAGCAGCAGAGTCAGGGGGGGCAGGAGCTCGAGCGCCTCACCCAGGAGCAAACCCAGGGCACGGTGGAAGTTGCGGCTCTGGAGGGTATGCTGGTCGCGCTGGAACGTGAATGTGCAGAGCGAGAACAGGCGTTCGCGACGCTCGAGCAGGAGATGAAAGAGCTGGTCCACCAACGCACTGCGGCCCTGGCAGAGGAAGAGCGGGGGCGTCGGGACGTCCTCAACCTGGCGGTATTGGTCGCCAATACCGAGCAGACGCTGGTTCAATTGGCTGCTCGCATTCAAGAGGCGACGGATCGTGAAGGGCGGCTGGCTCGTGAACGGGAAGACTTTCGCCTGCAGCATGTCACCGCAACAGACAAGCGTCAGGCACTCCAGCAGGCCTGCCATCAGGCAGAGCAGTTGGTGGCTGATCTGCGCCGGCAGCGGCAAGGCGTTGAGGAAGAGAGCGAGCGCGTATCGGCCGAGTTGGTCGAAGTCGATCAGTTGGTACTTCGTCAGTCGGAAGAGTTGGCCGCAGTGGACTCCCACCTCCGAGCGCTGCAAGGCGTACTGCAAGAAGATATGGGGTATGGACGGCGCGGCGACGAAGAGTCGACGGCACTCAAAGCCTGTACCGGGGTTCGCGATGCCATTGCTGAGTGGTTGGTGGTGCCTCCTGGATGGGACCGGGCGGTGGAGGCGATTTTGGGCGAGCGGGTCAGGGGTTGGTTCGTCGACAGTCCCGCAGCGGCTTGTGAAGCGATTGAGTTTCTAAAATGGAAAGATCTCGGGCGGGGCACGTTCATTCCTCAGCACCCTCGATGGACAGCTCGGGATACGGCGTCTCAGCCGTGGTGGCCTGCGATGGAGGGCCAGTCTGGTGTGGTCGGACGTGCGGTGGATTTGATTCCTGTCCAGGGCGAGCGCGAAGCGGCCCGTGACTATCTCTTCGATCGGATCGTGTTCGTCGACACCCTTACGGACGCGACGAGATTGTGGGAGCAACAGGAGTGTTCGGCTCCCGATGGGCCCATCCTCGTGACGCGTGCAGGGGAAGTCTTGGATGCCGCCGGGGTGATCATCGGTGGACAGGCCAGCGCAACGGGAGGCTTGCTGCAACGGCGTCGAGAGGTGCTTCATCTGGACGACCAGCGCGTGGCGCTGACGGGATCTGTTGACGAGGGCAAGCAGCGGCGGGAACGATTGCTGGCGCAGGGGCAGGAGTTGCGCGAACAGGGTCGGCAACTCGTCGAGTCGCTCCGGGATGCAGAAATGCGTGGACTCTCATTGCAGAAGGACGAAGCCGGACTCCAGCATGTGTTGGGAGATCTCACCCGACGAATCGATACGTTAATGAGTGATGCGCAACGAGGCTTGGCGGAGGTGGAGCGGCTCAATCATGAAACGCGCTCCGGCGAAGCACAGCTCGCACAGTGGATGGCAGAGAAGGCCGGCCAGGAAGGCGAGCTCAGTCGTGTGCGTGAACGAGTGGGGCAGATCGATCAGGACATGCAGGAGCTTCAGCAGCGATTCACCGAGGCGCAATTGGTGGCGCAGGACATCAGGACGACCCGCGAGCATCACCGTCGCGACCTCCTACGGATTGAGCAGGAGCAACAGGCCGCGATCGCACGGATTGAGATCGTGACGCGCCATGTCGAAGGATTGACGGTCTCGATCGAGCAGAGCCGTGCTGAACGTGAACATCAAGAAACGCGTTGTCGTGAGTTCGGTGAGTCGTCCGCCCAGGTGAAGGCTCAGTTGGTCGAGCTACAAGAATCGCAGGCGCAGGACATGGCGGCGGCGCACCAGCTCGATGCCGGGCTGGAGGAGGTTCGTCGTGCGGTGTCGTCTCTTCGCGAATCTCGCATGGCGGTGGAGGTCAAGAAGGCGGAAAATCGAATGCAATTGGGGACGGTCGAGTCCACACTCTCGGGCACGTACCAGGTCGATCTCACGACGTTGCTTGATGCACCGGGTGTGGAGATGACGGCCGAGCAGCTGTCTCTCGGCGAGGCGCCGATTCCGGAAGACCGTCCAGCCGTGAACGAGGTGGCGCTGAGGGAGCAACTGCAGAAGCTTCGTGAGAAGCTCGATCGCCTGGGGCCGATTAATTTGGCGGCGATTCAGGAACATCAAGAGTTGGATCAGCGGTATCAATTCCTGACGACACAGGAACAAGATCTCTCCACCTCCATCAGCTCGCTCAAAGAAATCATTCAGCGTATCAACCTCACCACGAAAGACATGTTTGCCAGCACCTTTGCCGAGCTCCAGCAGAAATTCAGTGAGGTGTTCGTGAAGTTCTTCCCCGGTGGCCGGGCCGAGCTACAATTGGTTGAGGTGCTGGCGGAGGAGACGGCAGAGAGCCGTGGGCAGCAGGATCCTGGAGTCGACATCGTGGTGCAGCCACCGGGGAAACGCTTGAAGAGTATGACGATGCTCTCGGGTGGTGAGAAGACCTTGACGGCGATGGCCCTGCTCTTCGCGAGTTTTCTGATCAGGCCGACGCCGTTCTGTATTCTCGACGAAATCGACGCGCCACTGGACGAAGAGAACATTGGGCGATTTACCGGCGTCTTGCGCGAACTCTCCGAGGGTGCGCAGTTCATGGTCATCACCCACAACAAGCGGACGATGGGCATTGCAGACTCATTGTTTGGGGTCACGATGGAAGAGCCGGGCATTTCAAAAATCGTCTCGGTGAGACTGGGCAACTTGCAGTCGGTCTAGGCAGGGTAAATTAGCTAAAACATGCGTACTTCAGAGGACTTCCGTCTCTCTGTTTCTTGACTCAGGGTAGGGTGTCTGTTATATACCCACACGGGCAGTGCTATGAGCATACGGCTCGTAGTTCGAGCTCCATGGGGACGAAGCGAGTCATCCGCGTTGTCCTATCCGCCCGCAGCTTTCCACAGAACAAGACAATGAATTTGATTCGAGCGTTTCTGGATCGTCTATCGGATAGTCTCTTCGTCTCCGTCCCGGAGAAGTTGGGGTTGGCGACCGAATTGTCTAAGGCCCCGCCGCTACGCCTGGTGTCGGACAAGTCTGTGCTCTCCGCACCAATCGATCCTGCGACGCGCCGTCCGACCAGCCATTCCGTCAGTCCCGTGGATGCGCTCGACGACGCCGTTCGGCGTAGTCAAGCCTGGTTCTTGTCCAGGCAAGATGCGTCCGAGGGCTATTGGGTTGCGGAACTTGAAGCCGATACCACGCTGACCTCTGAATATCTGATGCTGCGGAGGTTTCTCGATCGGGTCGATCCAGAGCGAGAGCGCAAGGCGGTCCGCTATCTCCGTGCTATGCAATTGGCCGATGGCGGTTGGCCGATTTTCTACGGAGGCCCCTCGGAGATCAGCGCCTCGGTCAAGGCCTATTTCGCGTTGAAATTGAGCGGCATTTCGGCAGACGAGCCCTACATGCTTCGAGCCCGCGACTGTATTCAGGCCCATGGGGGTGTGGTGTGCGCGAACGTCTTCACGAAAATCACCCTGGCCTTGTTCGAGCAGTACGATTGGGAAGGCCTCCCGAGCATGCCGCCGGAGATCATGCTTCTGCCGAAGCGGTTCTACTTCAGCATCTATGCGATTTCCTATTGGTCTCGTGCCGTCTTAATTCCCTTGCTTGTGGTGTTTGCGAATCAGCCGGTCTGCCGTATTCCCAAGGAGCAGGGGATCGACGAACTCTATGTCGTTCCCAGGCCGCAGATCCGCTATCGCGACGTGCCACCCTTCAATAAGGATCAACGGTGGTTCACCCCGCATAATTTCTTCGTCCAATTGGACGGGGTGCTCAAACTCTACGACCGGATGCCGTTGAGTTGGTTGCGCGAGAAGGCCTTGCACAAGGCGGCCACCTGGATGCTGGACCATATCAAGGGCAGTGGCGGGTTGGGGGCGATTTATCCGGCTATGGCGAATTCGATCGTGGCTCTTCGCTGCCTCGGGTATCAGGTCGACGACCCCTTGGTGCGGAAGGCGTTCCAAGAAATCGAGTCACTGGAAGTCTACGACACGGTATCGATCGGCGATCAGCGCGTCGAGGCGCTGCATCTTCAGCCCTGTCACTCTCCAATTTGGGATACGGCATTGCTCATGAACGCCTTTATCGAAACCGGGATGCCGCAGGACCATCCCTCCCTCCAGAAAGCGGCTGCGTACTTGGCCTCTCGCCAAACGAAAACGGTTGGAGATTGGAAGTTCTCGGCTCCCGATGCGGAACCGGGAGGCTGGTATTTCCAGTTTGAGAACGAACTCTATCCCGATGTGGATGACTCGGCAGTGGTGCTGATGGCGCTGTCGAAAGTTCGAATGGCTCAGACCGCCGAGCTACAAGAATCTATCCAGCGGGGAACGAACTGGGTGCTCGCCATGCAAGGGTCCGATGGCGGCTGGGGCGCGTACGACAAGGACAATAATCGCATCGTCTTCAACTATATCCCATTTGCTGACCACCATGCGTTGCTTGATCCGAGCACGTCCGACTTAACCGGCCGCTGCCTCGAGATGCTCGCAGCGCTGGGCTACGATCAGACGCACCCCGCTGTGGCCCCGGCCCTCCGGTTCCTCAAGCGAGAGCAGGAAGCCGACGGCAGTTGGTATGGCCGGTGGGGCGTCAATTACGTTTACGGTACCTGGTCCGTTCTAGCCGGTCTTCGTGCGATCGGAGTGGATCTGTCGGAGCCGTATATCTGCCGTGCGGTCGCTTGGCTTGAGTCGAAACAGAATCCCGATGGCGGGTGGGGCGAGTCTTGTCATTCGTACGGCGACGACCCTGCGTGGAGCGGGAAGGGGGACAGCACCCCGTCTCAAACGGCCTGGGCCATCATGGGACTGATGTCGGCCGGGAGGACCGATGCCTTCAGTGTCGCTCGCGGCATCCAGTATCTGCTCCGCCATCAACTGAAGGATGGTTCGTGGGAAGAGGTTCGCCATACAGGCACCGGATTCCCACGGGTGTTTTATCTCCGCTACCATTGGTACTGCCAATATTTTCCGTTGTGGGCATTGGCCATGTATCGGAACCTACGGACGCGCGGGAAAATGCGGGCCGATGAAGTGCGCGAGCAAGTATTGGCATCCGGGTGTCATCGAGCCGATCATTGATTGTTCCCACGGCCTCCGCTCTTGGCGCGGGGCAGCCTCGCGTAGGATCTTCGATGCATCCCATCGCCATTTTTGTCGCGACTCGCTGGGAACTCCAGGCCGTTCGGCGCGCGATCGCGACGGATCGTGTTGCGACAATCGCTGGAGTCCGCTGCCAGATTGGACACCGAGGGGATCGTACCTATTGGCTCATCCAAACCGGCGTCGGTCCCGATGCGGCCAGCATGGTTGCAGGAAGGGTGTTGAAGGAGCAGACGATGTCGTTGGTCATATCCACGGGTTTTGCCTGCGCACTCGTACCGGCTCAGGTGGGAGACCTCATCGTTGGGACCGCGGTGTCGTCTGTGCAGGGTGAAGGGGCGGGGGCGACGGGGCATGACCCGATGTTGTGCGATGAGGCCGTGCGCACAGGTCTGCTCACCGTGGCACAGGATGCCGGGATGGTCGTGCGAGTGGGTACTATCGTGTCCGGGCCGACAGTGGTGTGGCAGGCCGAGGACAAGCGTCGGCTGCGTCGTCTGACTGGCGCGACGGGGCTCGATATGGAAAGTGCCGCGCTAGCCTCGGTGGCTCGGGAACGCGGCGTGCCGATGGCGATCGTGCGGACGGTTTCCGATCGCGTGGATGAAGATCTCCCTCTTGACTTCAACCTCTTTCTCAGGCCCACTGGCTGGATAAAAGGTTTGCAGGTGCTCGTCGGTCGCCCCTCAAGCTTCGTGGGGCTGAATCGGCTGCGAAAGCAGAGCCGAGTGGCAGCGGATCGATTGACCGAATGGTTTCAGCACTATGCGGAGGCACAGCATGAATCGCCTCACCTGTTCAGGTAACTGATGACGAATGTGATTGAACAGCTGGGTGCGTGGGCCATCATCCGTGTGCAGGAGATGGGCCGCATACTGTTGTTTGTGCTGTCGGCTTTTGCCTGGCTGGTGCGGCCTCCGTTTCGGTTCCATCAAATCATGAAGCAGCTCCACTTTATCGGGTATCGATCCACGTTTGTGGTCGTGCTCACCGCGGGGTTTACGGGGATGGTGTTGGCGCTGCAAGGCTATTACAGCTTGCGGAAGTTCGGCTCCGAGGGGTTGCTGGGCTCCGCGGTGGCATTGAGCATGATCCGGGAGTTGGGGCCGGTGTTGGCCGCGTTGATGGTGACCGCGCGGGCCGGCTCGGCCATGACCGCTGAGATCGGCATCATGCGGATTACGGAACAGATCGATGCGCTCGATACCATGGCGATTAATCCGCTGCAATATTTGATTGCGCCAAAATTGGTGGCCGGCGTGATCGGAGTGCCGTTGCTCGTGGCCATATTTGATGTGGTCGGTATCTATGGCGGCTCCCTCGTCGGAGTGGACTTGTTGGGAGTGAGCGAAGGGGCCTATTGGAATTCGATCGAATCGGCCGTGGAATGGAAAGACATCTATGGCGGCATTCTCAAGTCGATCAGCTTTGGGCTGATCATCAGTTGGATCTGCTGCTATAAAGGGTTCTATACGAGGCAGAGCGCCGAGGGACTGGGGAGTGCGACGACAGAGGCAGTAGTCTTATCGTCGGTGCTCATCCTCGTATGGGACTATTTTCTCACCTCGGTCTTGCTCTAATCAGGATGCTGAAAAATTCCACCAGCGGCGTTCTTGCTTCCCTCAGAGGCTCAACGTACCAAAGCGTGCGCCTCGCCTCTTCGCTTGCTGCGGCCTTGCGGGACGGCCTTTTTGAGCATCCTGCGTGGTATTCTCCTCTTGTCCCAGGCGTGCAGGTCATCGAAGTTCTGCTGTGCAGAAATGGTTTTTCAGCATCTTGCTAACACCTATGATCAGGCTGGTCGGCCTCGAAAAAAAGCTTGGTGGGCAGCCCGTGCTGCAAGGCATTGATCTCGCTATCCCTGTCGGCAAGCTGACGACCATCATCGGTGGTAGTGGATCGGGAAAGAGTGTGCTCCTCAAGCACATGATCGGGCTGATGCAGCCGGATCGTGGCGAGGTGTGGGTCGGCGATGTGGAGATTTCTCGGTTGTCGGGCACACGGTTGAACGATGTGCGGAAGCGTTTTGCGATGCTCTTTCAGGGTGCCGCGTTGTTCGATTCCCTTTCGGTCTTCGAGAACGTGGCGTTCCCGTTGCGCGAGAAATTACGCATGAAGGGACCGGAGGTGGCGCGACGGGTTGAGGAAAAGCTGGAAGAAGTCGGGTTGGCGAAGATGGGGCACAAGTTTCCCGCCGAATTGAGCGGCGGCATGCGAAAGCGGGCTGGATTGGCACGGGCGTTGGTCATGGAGCCGGAAATTATCCTGTTTGATGAACCGACGACAGGGTTGGATCCGTTGATGGCGAAATCGATTCACGATTTGATTGTCACGATGCAGCGGCGGTTCGGCTTTACGGCGGTGATGGTCAGTCATGAAATTCCGGAGATCTTCGCGATTTCCGACTGGGTGGCGATGCTTCGGAACGGCAAGATTGTGTTGATGGCCCAGGCCGCTGAGTTCCAGCGGACCACCGACCCGGATATCCATGAATTTATTTCAGTCGGTGGGACTGTGGCGTTGCCTGGATCGCTCGTTGGGTGAGAGGGGAGTACGAAGGATGGAAAAAGCCAAGTTGGAGATGGTGGTCGGCGTGTTCGTGTTCGTCGGCATGTTGTGCCTCGGGTATCTGTCGATCAAGCTCGGGAAGCTCGAATTGATTGGCGGCGACGTCTACGAAGTCGAGGCGCAGTTCAACACGGCCTCGGGGCTCAAGCCTGGTTCGACGATCGAAATCGCCGGCGTCGAAGTCGGTAGGGTCCGCGGGATTGTGCTCAGAGAGGATCGTGCGATGGTGAAATTGGCGGTCAATAATACCGTCAAGCTCTATACCGACACCATTGCGTCTATCAAGACGCGGGGCATCATTGGAGAGAAATTCTTGGCTCTGTCTCCGGGAGGGGGTGGCGATCCGCTCAAGCCGGGGGATACGATACGCGATACCGAATCGGGCCTCGATCTTGAGGAGTTGGTGAGTCAGTATGTGCATGGCAAAGTGAACTGATGATCCGATAGTGGAGAACACGCGGGCATTTAGAGGGGGAGGATCCATGGAGATCAAGGGGTCTGCCGTTAGACTAGCGCAGAGATGGAGTTGGGGGAGGGCCACGAGCGGGATGGCCTGTCTGCTGTTGCTGCTCGGTGGAGTGGCCATCCAGCCGGCAGTGGCGGGTGGCGCGACTGAGGCCATGAAAAGCACCATCGACGAGGTACTGAAAATCATTCAGGACAAGGAACTCAAACAGCCGGGGAGAGCTGAAGAGCGCCGGCAGCGATTGGAACAGGTTGTCGGGAATCGGTTCGACTATCCGGAAATGTCGAGGCGGGCACTGGGGGCTCCTTGGAATACGCTGTCCGACAAAGAGAAACAAGAATTCGTCGCACTGTTCCAGACACTATTGACCAATTCCTATTCGGACAAGGTCGAGACCTATTCCGGTGAGGGGGTACAGTACCTCAACGAACGGATGGAGAAAGACTTTGCCGAGGTAAGGACGAAGGTGCTGACGGGCAAGACCGAAATCCCACTCGACTACCGGTTGCTCAACAAGGGTGTTGAGTGGCGAGTCTACGATGTGGTGGTGGACGGAGTGAGCTTGGTGAGTAATTACCGTGGACAGTTCACAAAGATTCTCCGCTCCTCGACCTATGCCGACTTGGTGGACCAGCTTCGCAAGAAATCCGATAAGATTAAAACCCCGTAGAGATTTCCAGGAATTCCATGATAAGCCTGCGCGGCCTCATCGCCGTTGCCCTCGTGTTTCTTGCGGCGAGTGCCGTCTCGTTGCCGGAGGACGTACGAGCCGACGTCCAATACTTCCCGGTCCCTTCCGTATCCACCAGCAAGAACGATGGGAACGATGTGGGGTTGATCACCCCAATTCTGATCACGGATCCTGACGGGGAGTTGAAGTATATCGTCGCTCCGATGGTCGTTCGCAATTCCATCGTGGGGACGCGCGGGGCGCTCAATCTCTTTCGATACGAGCCGGGGGGGCGTGAGATTCGTTTCATCGGATCCTTCACGGAACGGATTGAACGCAAGGTGGTATTCAGTTACGCAGATCCGGCCTTTAGTCAGGGGCGCTACTCACTGAATTTTGGTGCTTCGTTTTTCAAAAACGCCACGTCTCGGTTTTTCGGCTTAGGGCAAGCGACCTCAGAGCCAGAACAAACGAATTACACGGCGCGTGAGGGGCGGGCCAACTGGCGATTCGGGGTCTATGCAAACGAAGTCACCCAGATTGCCGTCGGCCAGCGCTTTCGTGACGTGCGTCTGCAGAAGGGCGCCACGGATCTCCCTTTTACCGGCGACCGATTCTCGACGGTGGATGGGGTGCAGGGCGAGTCGATCATTCTCGGCCACCGGGCGACGTTTTATTACGATACGCGCAACAATCTCGTGTCGCCGACCGACGGGATGGCCGTAACGGCTTACGCGGAAGTGAATCAAAATATTCGCAACGGCGATCATCCCGTGTTTTCCCGGTACGAACTGGAGATCAAGAAGCTGTTCCCGAGTGAGTCGAAGCGCGCAATTCTCATCGTACGGGCGGACCTTCAGGCGACAATTGGGACGCAGGTGCCGTTTTTCGAACAAAGTTCCTTGGGCGGGCAAAACAATCTCCGAGGATTCGGCGTCGATCGTTTTATCGACAAGCATCTCGTGTCGCTCAGCGTCGAGGAGCGGATTCATTTGGCGAGGACGAAGGTTGCGGGGGTGACGGCGGATTTTGAGATTGCGCCATTTTTGGATACCGGACAGGTCTTCAATGACTACAAGGACGTCAGCTTTAAGAGTTACCGCATGACTCCGGGTGTCGGATTCCGTGGAATCGTTCGACCCAATGTCGTCGGACGCGTCGATTACGGCTACAGCCGGGAAGGGGGTGCGATCTATGCGGGGTTGGACTTCCCCTACTAACCCTTGCAGCTGTCGTGGCCCAGGTGTTTTCTTGATCCTGCAGGTTGCGGTGAGGCTCTTCTGGGTGGCTGTGGTAAGGGGGGCTTGGAGTCTGGCCGTGCAGCAGCTATGCCGAAGGGTTTGGGCCCTTTCCGGTTCGGAACTTTCAACCTATCCAGATGCTGGTTCTTGGAATGCCTGGCGATCGTGCGACTGTGGTGAGCCAAGGCACGGTCGATGTGCGAGTAGAGTTGGCAGATACTGCGTCGATTTTCGATGAATTGAATCCTCAATCGAGTGCGGTTATGAAGTTCGAAACGCTCCGGTCAGGATTATGTGTCCGGTACGGCGTGGCTGATCGACTTGAGGTGGCGTTGGAGGTACCGGTCCTGTATTGCTATCATGGCTTGAGTTCTAACTCCAAGTGCAACACAACCGGCCCTGATGGGCTACGGTGCTGCCATGCCAAGGAACTGCTACCCACACTTGAGTGCGGAAGACCGTGAGACCGTGAGTCTGGGCCTGCCCCACGGTCATTCGCTCCGGACGATGGCGAGGGTGTTGGGACGGGCCCCCAGCACCCTGAGCCGCGAGTCGGCCCGCCACACCACGCGGGGCCGCCCCTATCGGGCCTGTACGGCGCAGACGCTGGCAGGAGCCCGGGCCTGTCAGCCGCGGCGATCGCGCACACTCTTGAATCCCTGGCTGTGGCCGTATGTCCAGACACATCTGACTCAGGGGTGCTCGCCCGAACAGAGTGCCGGGCGGATCCCCCGCGCGTATCCTGACGACATGAGCAAACAGCTCTCGGCTGAGACGATCTCTGCGGGGCTGTCGGTGTTGCCGCGTGGCACGCTGAGGAGCGCACTGCTGGCCGCCCTGCGTCAGGCGCGCCGGCCTCGGGCACGCGGGACGAACCGCCGCGGCCAGATCCCGAATATGACGGCGCTTGCCGAGCGGTCCGCCGCGGTGGCCACCCGCCCGGTGCCCGGCCACGGGGAAGGCGACCTCATCAACGGCGCCCGCAATGGCTCGGCCGTCGGCACCCTGGTGGCGCGGACGACCCGCGTGGTCAGCCTGGCCAGGATGGAGGGGACGGACGCCAGGCGTGCGCGAGCGGGCTTCACCATGACACTCCGGCACGGGCCCACGCTGCTGCGCAAAACCTTGACCGATGATCGGGGCACAGAGAGGGCGGAGCACGAGCGGATGGCCCAGCGGCTCGCGATCCAGATCTGCGTTGCCGATCCGTCCCGCCCCTGGCAACGCGGCACCAACGAGAAGACGAATGGGCTGCTGCGCCAATACCTGCCCAAGGGCACGGACTTGTCGAGGTACACGCAGCGCGAGTTGAACGCCATCGCCCATCGCCTGAACACGCGCCCAAGAAAATGTCTCAACGTTGCCACGCCCCGGGATGTCTATGCGCACCTGCGCCATCATGCACCCGTTGCACGTGGAACTTGAAACCGCCAGGCATATTAAATGGAGCGGTCACCGCAACGGAGCGGGCCACGACGGGTTTGTCAGGGGCGAGGAGAGACCTGAAGAATTTGGGCTATGCCTATACGGTTTCTCCTGGCGGGAGAACTGCGTTTCATGGCGGGCAAGATCAATTGGGGTTGGGAGATATTTCATTGGCGAGCAAGTATCAGTTTATTCGACAGACCGAGGCCTTGCAGGCTGTGTCTTTGCAGGTGGCGGTCAAAGCGCCGTCCAGAGATGCGAGTCGGGCTTGCGTTGGAGAAGACCCCTCCTGTCTCGCCGGGTTACATACGTCAGCATTAACGGTGTCTTCCCCGGAGGCCCTATTGGCGGTTTTCATCCCCAGCCGATCAAGTCGGTCATGACGGCTGTCGAGTATCTCTGGTCGGAGCAGGCGTCCTTTACTCTGCAGTTCGCCTAGTGCTCTTCAGCGTTTCATGGAACAGGGCTTAAGGTGCTCGATCGAGGAGCGACAGAGGTGGTCCTTGGATTCTCCTATCGACTGCAACCGCACCTGCTCTGGCAGATCTACGGTGTCGAGAATGTGGACTTCATACCTGGTGGGTTGGCAGACCGTCTCTCTCGACGGTCCTCACTTATCGATTTGAATCATAATTCAGCGTCCGTTACTTCCGTAACCGCGGTAATCCCAACATGAGAATGTCCGCTGTGGCCAACGTAGCAATGTCCTGTTTGTTGCTAGACTGTCGGCCCTCACAAGGAGGGCCAGATGGTCGGAGAGGACAGGGTCATCATGCGTGTGAAGGCACTGAAGCGGGTG
>JANOMG010000367.1:0-16082 GCA_031420175.1 Nitrospira sp. | reverse complement strand
CGCCGGCAAGATCCTCGTTTCGAGCGACCCGACCGCCTTATTGTAGGCCAAGACGCTCTTCCCGAGTGCCTGCCCGACGTCGTTCAAATGCTCTGTCAACACGGCCATCCGCTCGTAGAGATCCTTCCCCAATCGCCCGGCTTCCTCGGCATGCTCGGTCAATCGCTCCTGCCGCCATCCGTACGCGACCGCCCGTAGGAGCGCCATGAGCGTCGTGGGGGTGGCCAGCACAACGCTTCGGAGAAACCCATCCTCGATCAGTCGTGGATCATGCTCGAGTGCGGCGCCAAGAAACTGTTCGCCCGGCAAAAACAGCACGACAAACTCCGGCGCCTGCGCAAACTGATTCCAGTAGGCTTTCACGCTCAACTCGTCCATGCGCGACCGGACTTGGGCGGCATGACGGCGCATCCCTTCGAGACGTTGCTCTTCGGTCGAGGCTTCATGCGCGTCCAGATAACCTGCCAGCACGGTCTTGGCATCCACGATGATCTGCCGCCCACCCGGCAACTGGACGACCATGTCGGGACGAAGCCGGCTACCGTCGACCGTGATGGACTCCTGCTCGAAAAAATCGCAATGCGCCACCATGCCGGACAACTCGGCCACGCGCTTGAGCGTGATCTCCCCCCATTGGCCGCGGACAGCCGGGGCACGCAGCGCTTTCACGAGGTTGCCGGTCTCCGATTGCAGTTTCTGCTGCGACTCGGCTAACAGCTTGAGATGTTGATCGAGACCTCCATAGGCCGCTTGCCTGGATTGCTCCAACTGCCGGAGCTGATCGTCGTATCGATGCAGCGAGTCCTGAAGGGGTTTGACGAGACTGTCGATCGCCTGCTGCCGCTGGGCGAGGTCGCCCTGGGCCTCGGCTTGGAGCGTTTCGAACGAGCTGCGGGCGAGGTTGAGAAAGGCTTCGTTGTTCTGTTTGAGGGCTTCGCCGGAGAGGGCCTGGAAGGTCTCGGCCAATTCCTGTCGGGCCTGGCCCAGCAGCGTCTTTTGTTCGTTGAGATGGAGCGCGGCCTCAGCCGACCTGGTCTCCGCCACCGCACGTGCCCGAGAGGCCTCCGAGAGATCCTCTCTGATCCGATCGAGGTCTAGGCAATTTTGTCGTACTTGCCGACGCAATTCGTCCGCCAGCGTTTCTGCCCGTTGCGCCCGTTCACCGGTGGTCAGCAGTTGTGCCTGCAGACCCGCGCGTACGCGGGACGCAATCCCGAACCCGGCGATCAACGCGCCGAGGAGACCTCCGACGAGAACCCCCACACCAAAGACCGTGTCATCAATCATGGGTGACCGTCCACGTCATGCTGCCGACCCATATTCAACCAGGCTGTTGGGTGTTGCGATGAGGAAAGAATGATTTCGAAGAGTACGAAAAATGCCGGGAAAGGTCAAGGCCACAAAGCGCCTAATTAAACCGCACCAATTGATCGGGGGGGGTGAAGGTGGCCGTTCGTGCGCTCAGCCTCCCGGATTCTCAGAGGGTAAAATCCCCAGGAATCTAGGGAACGTCCTAGCCTCCCGTACACAATCTCGACGATAGAATCGACGATGAATCTCGGCTGGTCCATTCAGCGAAGGAGGTGAAGCAACGGGGCGAGTCCAATGAGAATCCGAGTAGGTATGAGGCAGGCAAAACTCAGCAAATAGATGTCGATGGGGTCAAAAGATCCCAAAGAAATTTTTACAGGGGGATCACCCCCCCCTTCTTTTTAACAGGAAGGAGTGAGTATGAAACGCCGACTCGTGTATGCAGGATTGATTTCAGCCGTTATTTCAACGGGGGTTTCTGGTGTCTCGTTTGCCGGGCCGTCGAAAGGAACTGCCCTGTTGATAGCAGATTCAGGCGTGCAGGGGAGCGAATCGGGCTCCTCGACTCGGGCGAAGGCTCCGACCGACAAACATACGGACTTGACGGGGGGCCAGCAGGGAATTCCCAACGAATATTCAGGCACACCTGTTCGGCAGGGGAAGCTGGAGGAAGTGACGGACAGCAAGTGGCTGCAGAAGCCCGTCCATGGAATGCAGGGCGATATCGTGGGGAAGATCAAGCAAGTGTTCAAGGATCAGAAGACCGGCGACATCGAATACGTTGTGCTAGTACCGAGTGATTCCAAGATGCCGGTCCCTCTCCGCTGGAGCCAGTTTCAGGAAAGTAACGACCAGCTTCGGCTGAATATGAAAAAGGAGGATCTGAAAACGGCCTCGAGCGTGCCAAATGCGAAGGACATGTCACCGGACATTCAAGAGCACATGACCCACATTGAACGAGCGAGATCCCAACCGAAAGCGGGTCATAGTAAAGGCAGTGCCACGAGTTCACCCGCCGCGGGAGGAGAAATGGGAGAAGCAGAGACCTCTCGCGGGGGCGCCAGCGGCTCTCAAGCATTGCCCGAAGGCCAAGCTCCCGGCCTGGAAGGTAACAGCCCCAGCAGCAAACGATAAAGCAAATGCTTCGGGCCGAAAGCGGGCAGTCTCAGGCAAAGCAGCCGTGACTGCCCGCTTCCTATTGGTAGACGATCATTCCCCTCCTTCACCATGCGGCCATGGCAACTTCTTGAGGAGACCGAAGAGGAGACGACGAACCTCAGGCGAATTCTTCTCACGCTCGACAACGCGTTGAACGTCGTGAGTACCTCGTGACTCTGACCATGCCTGTTCGCCTCCGACGACCCGCCGACGTGAGGACACCGGCTCTCAATTAGCGACTAGGGGTAAACCGTCAAGGACCTGGGGTGTTTGCCAGTCCCCTGAGATGAGCAGGCTTGTTACATTCACGCCAGATAGCTGGTTTCCAGAGAGAGTGCAACTCATCAATACAATTAGGAGAGGTGATTATGGCTATGAGAGGCAGGAGATCACAGCAACCGGACGGAGTGAAATCCGCCCACCTTCGATGGAAAGACTTATTTCTTGGCGTGAAGCCCTGTGAGCGATGCGGAGGGCTTTTGACCCGAGATGAGGAGATTAGCGTTTCCATAGAGAGACAACTTCCGTCGCTGCGCTGCGTCCAGTGCGGCGAGTGGATAGATGAAATCATCCTGCGTAATCGCATGACGTTCAGAAGCCGGGAAACGCCAAACCGGCAACAACCCATCCAGTTGAGATTCCTGCCTGAAGGGGCGATGACTAGAGGACAATCTAGGGTTTAACCCAGTGGTGAGAATGCGATCATCTGTTAGTCTAGGGACCAAGTGTCATCTTGTAACTAATAAACCAACAGGAGGGAAACCATGGGATCATCGAATATGCCTGAATCGGGAACCTTGTCGGCATTTGTTGCGGGAGCGCTGGTCGGTGCGGGTATTGCGCTCCTCTTCGCGCCGCAGTCGGGCTCACAGACGCGCGGGCTCCTTCGCGACTATGCGGCACGCGCAAAAGATGGACTTGATGACGCCGTCGAACGCGGCGCTGACACATGGGGCCACGCAAAGGAACAGGGTCAGGAACTCGTCGAGAAGGGAAAGGAGTCATTGCGCGAGGCCGGTCGCCAGGTGAAAGGATTTGCCGAGGAAGGACGAAAAACGGTCAACGAAACCAAGGACGAACTAGTGTCCCCGCATCGCTAGGCCGTCAGACGCCCGTGTCATTAAGTGTTCGCTGTCAACGGAGGAAGGGATCTGATGTATCACACAAGAATGGTCAGTATTTTAGGCATGAGTCTAATGATCCTCACTGGCTGCGAGTCCATGACCGGAAAAACCACTGGTCAAACTATAGATGACGCCACGATCACCTCATCAGTTCAAGGAAAGCTGATAGGTGACAAGCTGTCGAACTTTGCTCGCATCAATGTCGATACCGACCGGAATGTCGTCACATTAAAGGGTACGGTCCGTTCCGTGGAGGAGAAATCACGGGCAGAAGACCTCGCGCGCCAGGTAAACGGAGTGACAAGCGTGAATAATAACTTATCAATTCAATCGATCACCATGGGTAATCCGTGACCTGGTGGGCGTGGAGGGGGTCGATGACAACGTTGGTTATCGGCCCCCCTCACCCTGGCGCAGCAGGCTGGAAGTTGTGGAAAGTTTATGGCAACGTACGTCACACCTTTCTTGAGCCTCTTTAGCCTGGCGCAGTCGGGACGAAAGCGAGTGTGCGCCATGAGTCTACGTATGGGTTTGCGGTCGGCGTGAAGCAAATCATCCAGATTAGGTGGACACACGAAGACGCAACGCTATCCGGTTCACGACTAATTCGCGCAGCCTCTTCGCTACTGTACGAATTGCATTCTTCGAAACCGGGAACCTGATCGTTGCGCTGTCTTTGGCCTACAGAATTTTATAACCCCAGTCACTGAATGACTGAGGTCGTAGTGAGGACAGGTAGTATGAAGGAGAAGGGGGGACAGATGAGTAAAGATCACGGGCGCCGAACCCGAAGATCTACCGGCGAGCCATTGACACCCGCCTCCGTACGCATACCGAAGCGGGCGCGGATCCAGGCCGCTTCCACGGCGGACACGATCACGAGGACGGGGCATCGGCTCGCGGCTTCCGCCGCAGCCCCACGCGGAGGCCTTGCACAAGATTTTATTCTGCTGGCCGCGGGCCTGGGGTGTATTGCGGCGCAAGCCCTGTGGCACGTGCGGAGCGGGAGGCTGAGTGGAACCATGGCCCGTGCGCACCGACTGGTTCGCCTGCATCCGCTGCAGGCGGTGCTCGTTGCAGCAGGACTTGGCTCTCTTCTCGCGCGAACCAAGGTGGGATAGCGATGTCACAGCCGCAGGATGCAACACGATCCGGGGTTGAGACGGTGGTGCTCGGACTCTTGAGAGATTTTCGCGTGCTCATACATCAGGAAGTGGCGTTGGCGCGACATGAGATTCAATATGAAATCGGCAAGATTCTTAAGGCGGTCCTGTGGTGCGGGATTGCTGTAGTACTGGCAGTGATCGGCGTCTTCGTGATTGCCGTGGCCTGCGTGCTCATCCTTTTCGAGTATTCAGGATTGCCTGCCTGGGCCTGTGCCGTGATTGTGAGTGTCCTTCTCCTTGGTGGAGCATGGGGCCTGATGAGGGCGGGTTGGGGAGTCGCGAAGTCCGTTCGCGTTGTGCCTGCTCGAACCATCCGGACCATTTTGGACGACGCCAAGTGGATGGCGGAGTGGGTGCGTACGCGATTTACCTAGATAGAGCACTCGGACATACCACAGTGCTCTGACGAAGCCGAAAGTCTCACCGCGATCATCATACCGGTTCTGAGAGCCCGCCTAGACGACAGCTGTTTACGGTGGCTTTCCTGCTGTTGTTTCTCGTTGTGACTGAGGTCCGGTAGTCAAAGGGGGGCCTCGCGGACTCGGGGAATTCCTAGTGGTTGGTCGGACAGACCCATGTGATTATCCAAGGTGATGAGACGAATTCTTCCACGGCATGGGACACCGCCCAATAGGGAAGATTTTGGCAGGACTCGCACATTACGGAGTGGAGGCAATGCCCGGCGAACTACGCGCGCGCAAGGAGATTATTCTAGTGGTCGTTACCTGCGAACAACATTCAGGAGGGCCTATGACGAATTACGGAGATATGATTGATGGTAGGGCGACCCTCATCACGTTGATGCTCCGCGAAGACCATCAGAAGCTCAAACAGCTATTTACACAGTTTAATGAAACGACGGATACAAACGAGAAACGGGACATTGTGACTGCGGCTATTGCAGCCTTGGATGTGCGCGCCACACTCGAGGAGGAGTTGATTTACCCTGCTTGGAGGGAACATGTGGAGGAGCAGAGCCTGGTGGACGAAGCCCTTAAGGAACACCAAGTCGTTCACTTGCTGATCAAAGAGCTCAAGAAAATGGATCCCGAGGATGAAAGGTACGATGTCAAATTTGTGGTCCTGAGCAAGCACGTAATGCACCATATCCAACAGGAGGAGGGGAAGATCTTCCCCCAAGCAGAGAAGGCTGACCTGGATTGGGAACGATTGACGAAACAAGTGATGCAGCGCCGACAAAGCTTGGAACAAAAAACGCTATGGCTTCTAGGTGTGCCGGTGATTTCCGGCCAGAGCCAGACAGCCTGTGCAACGCGTGCGGTCCATTCAGGCAGATCTGGAGGACGAAGAGGGTAACTGAGTTCGCAACATTGTTGAGAAAAGGAGGCTCAGATGGCGTCCCAAAAAGGATACGAAACGGAACCAAGCGGAGAGTCTATCGTGCAGGCGGTGGCGGGGGTGACAGAACGAGTCGAGGAATTGGTCGGATCGATCGGTCAAACAGTGGATTCGACGGCGCAGGTCGTACAAAACACATTCATTCGAACTAAAAGGAGTGCTGGCGACGCGATGATACGTGTCACAGAGGGTATCGAGACGTCTACAGAATATTTTACTGACCGGGGAGTAGTAGGTGTGGTCGAGGACGTGGAGGCGCTGATCCGTCGCTATCCCTTTCAGGCCCTCTTGATCGGGTCTTCGGTGGGGTACCTGCTCTCTCGATCTTGGAAGCGCTGACGCGCAGGCGTGCAGAAAAGTTGGACAAAAAATGTTTAGGAGTATTCAAGCAGGAGTCCTGATACCGCCACAATCAGGAGTGTCTGGTCGGAGGAACGATCCTGTCATCGAACCTTAAGGAATGTGGCTAGGAAGAAGGGGGGAGATCATGGATACAGGTGCGGATTGCATTGCCCGAGACATCAAGGCGATCGTCGAGACTAGACTGGCGATGGCAGAGAAACTTGGAGCACTCGAGCAGCATGTCGGAATAACGATGCAACATGCGAGAACGACGATGACGGAGGTTGCCGACAAAACGACTTCCATTGTGCGCGAAACGATACATGTTGCTAAGGCAGCCATTGATCCAAGCGTTCATGCCGCACGCCACCCGTGGGTCTTCGTGGGTGGGGCGCTGGTCCTCGGCTATGCAGTGGGTACCATCTACCGGCGCGGACGGCGAATCTCGAATGGGGGGGTTCCCTATTACCCCCCCGGCGCGAAGGGTGCTGCGGTCATGCCCACGAGCGGCTCCCCATCGTCCGAAGGGCGGGAATCCGGGGTGTATCCCTTTTATTCCCACCCAGCGGCGGAGAATGGGAGAGAGAGACATAGCCAGGCCGACCGACTCACAGTGTGGGCTGAGTTGGGACAAGCCCTCCAAGACGAACTCGGTGTGGCAAGGAATAGCTTCATCCAATTCGGACGCGGTCTCCTCCGCGGAATGGTCCGACAGGCGATTCCCGCCTTCGTGCAGATGGTCGGCGGCAACCGTCGCGAACGGGACCCTCGCTCCAATACCCACACCCCGCATCGGTAAATCTCGGACTAGAGTCAACTTGGGCTGGTTTGACTTATTCTGACTGCGTCAGCACGAGAGATTAGGGGGAGGTTATGAGAAAGGGAAAGAGGGAAGATCGAGTCATGAGGGTATATCTATTGAAATGGTCGTATTTCTGAGACCCAACGTAATGGTGACGGTTCGAGTTAGGGCTGCATGACCAGGGCTGTTCGGCGAGTGTCCCTTCGCGCTGGTCGGGTATGATCGCTGCCATCTCTTTGAAACGTCTCCCCCATTCCATCAGTATTACAGATTGGACTGGGCACGCGCACATCACGTCGCGCTTCCCTCGCGCCCATAGTACCCACTTCACCCGCTCGGCTAACGGAGGGCTTGCAGCCATGATCCCTCTCCACACGCAATTTTGCGAGGGCTGTGGCTGTGTCTTGGATGAATTATGGGACTCGGAATTAGGGGGTCGGGCTGGATTGCTGCAGATGTCTATCGCGAAAGGAACGGATTTGGATTGAACCTTCTTCACTTGATTTGGGACGCCTGCCCGCCGTGCGCCCGCGTGTTTGCCATTGGCCGCCGCGAGGGACTGCCGGAGAAGGCCGGAACGAGGCTTCCTACCGGAGGATAATCTGCAAGGCTTCGTCACGCTATAGAGAGGGCGTATTCGAGCCACGGCATCGTGGGAGCATCGCTCCTGTGCTCATCATGTTCATCAGATCAGTTCTGCCGAGAGTTTCCTGACGTGGGGTGTGCGCATTCGTGTGGAGATATAGGACGGTTTCCGTGGCGTTGCGAGCAGTGTGGTCATCGATTTTATCGCTTCCGGCGTCACTATCATTTCAGCTTCTCCATCATCAATGTACAGGCACATCCGATTCCACCAGGACAGGGGAGGAAGCTTGGCCGAGCGTACATTAAATTCCTGAAATTTCCCTATCACCAATCATCATCGAGCCGGGCAGACAATTCAATGCCCCCGGTGTGAGGTCGCTTTGTCCCTAAATCATCAGGATTGGGCATGCGCAGGCAGATCTGACGCGAGTGGCCAAGGCAGCCGAGGGCGATTATCCGGGCTGCCCGGGCCGGGGATCCTGAATTCCTGAGCTTGAAGGGTCGGTCGCGGTCATTTTGGAAAGACATTGTTGGTGTTGGTTGACAATCGTCTCACCGCAAACAATGCAACTATAATTGCCATTCGGAGAGCCGCTGGCACTCCATACCAATTCCAGGTTGAGATGTTCACAGGGTGGTGGATCAACCCGCTGTTTCCATTTCACTCTTAATTCAGCAGCTTGAGCGATCGTCATGAAGTCTACCCCCATATTCCTGAGAGAAGTCCTCTGAAATCCCGAACGGGAAGGGCGGTCACTCTACGAACGCGCATCATCGCATGGGCATCCATGCAGAGAACGATGCGTTGGTATGTGTCATGTCGAGGTTCCTTTATTTCAATATGAATGTTGGATGTGTCTCTACATTGATATTCTGAGCGCACACTCCGTTGAAAGCAGCTAGGAATTCCCCTCGAGCAAGCATTAGGCCGAGGACAGCAGTCGGCAGGCCAGGTCAGGGGCCAGGATGCGGCTCCCAGCGGACTCCTGCATCCGCACAACCTCCGTGATCGTATTTTTTACGGGCTGCTCAAGAAGGCAGGGCTCCGTCAGGTGCGTTTCCTGACCGGCAACACCGCTTCGCTTCCCTGCTCATTCAGCGGGGGAAAGCCATGTGTCTGTGAAGGAACAGCTGGGCGACTCCTTGATCCAGATCATGGTGGACGCACATCTGATTCCAGGCGGAACAGACAGGCCGTGGACCGGCTCGATGCCCCGATCACCTGGTCTGTTTTTGAGCCCGAATCCGTAACCCCGGCGCAACCGATCAGGGACGCAGAGCGGATGAACAAGAAAGATGACTTAGTAGATCAAGCAGTTATCGGGAGCAGGGATGGTGAGTAGGGGGTTTCGAATTTTATCTGGTCCCCATGCTCTGCAAGAAGATCAGGCACATCACGATGCAGAAGAGTGAAAAACGAGGCAGAATCACCCCCCAGCCTTATTCGGCTGAGCGGGTAGCCCGAATGGATTCCTTTAGCTCTCCGGCGACACACACAGCGCTCGCTGTTCCTACCTGCTCTCCACAGAAGAAAGACGGGCGAAGAGCCGAGCAACTCCCTCTTTATATGTGACCCAGTATGCTATGTGACGAGAGCTAGGGGGGGTCCTAGTGCCAGAAACGGCTGCGCGGACGTATGTTCACCATCAGGAAGACCCTCGCCGCGTGGCTGCTCCCTAGCGAACGAACAATGAAAGAAAGAGGTGGCGTATGACAGTTGAAACCCTCTCCACTCAGACAGCTCGTGAGGTGACTGCCGCAAAGAATACAAACGACACGGACAACATACTCAGAGAATTTGCGAAATGCGCCGTGACCCTGCGCGAGATACTGCATCAGGACAGGTCATTACATACGACGGAATTACTCTTCATTGATAACCATTTCCAAGTCTTACAGATGGCGTATCTTCGGTGGAAGCGGAAGCATATCGCATCACCTACAGACTAGGCTTGCAGCTTCATCGGCCCTCCTTGCAGAAAGGCTACTTCTGCTACTTCGCGACAATCGTGTATTTGATCTGCTCGTATGTCGCCCGTGGAATGATCTTCTGTTGGACCCACTCATCTTTCCCCTGATATGGTCGGCCCTTGATGATCTTCTCCGAATTCACATCGCCAATAACAGAAAACGCTTCAGTTGCTCGGCAATGTCTATGTTGGTGCCGAGGAGTGGAGAATGCTCAGCAGCTTGGATCACTGAGGAATTAGTCATGGCAAAGGGAAACAACGGGAGGGCAAATTAGGAGCACGCTTCCTAGTCCTCAATGAAGTGTTCACCTCACGAATTTTGACCACATATCAGCCTGCTTGCCAGCGCGTCGTGTCCTTCGCTACCCCCTGTCCCATATCAATGATCCCGCCCAACCATTCAACAAGTTTCATCGACTGATGCGAGGTCGTGTCGGAGATGACGCGCTCCACCTCATAGGCCAACTCCACCATGCGGCTCTCCTCTCGCGTCTCATCCATGCACAGGTCCAGCCGGGGGCAGGAATGTGGCTTACGTTTCCTCCTCCACAGCCTGCCGCATCAGGACCTCACGGAGCAGCGTTTCCAGCTCTTGGTGCATCAACTGAATGCTGGATTCGAGCTGCTGCAGCATGGCTTCGCGGACGTGTAGCTGTTCACTGTCGTAGACGCCTCCTGACCCGAACAGCAATTCTATCCGCTCTTTCTCGCGAACCGATCCCGGCTCTCCAAGCCTCCCCTCTTCCTGCCAGGTCTGCAGCATGACGTCTCTCAAACTGTGCCCTTTAAGGTCCCGGCTACCCGGATCCGTGAGAAATCGCCAGGCCCGTTGGGAAAAGAACTCCGATTGCGGTGCGCCGTCCCAGACTGCCGCCAGATGATTGCGAGGATGACTGAATTCCTGGCGAACTTTGGTAAAGTTGGCCGACGTGCCGAACAGGACTTCCAGTGCGCCGCCGGCCACCGACACGATATTGCCTGCATCTCCCGCCCCCGTCGCCATGCCGATGCCGCCGGATAAAATATTTGCTAACCCGCCGAAAATGACGCCGAGAATGGTTTGCGAAGTCGTGCGAGTGGCTTGAATGTCCTTGAGACGATCCTGAACCTGATCGGCTCGCTGCACCTCGCATTCAATTTCGGCAACGAGGCCGGATACTTCGAGTGTGGCCAACTGCAATCTCGTCACAAGCTTCCGTCTGACACGCTCGATGGCTGCCGGTGCCGCATGCTCAACCTCCAGTTGCGCCATCCGGTTCAGCAGCGGCAGAAGGTCCATGACATCAGCGATATGAACCGCGATGGCTGAATAGACCTTGAATGCCGCATCTTTCTCGACGGACTCGTTCGGCGCCTGCCGCTTCTTATCCTCGCTTACAGACAGGCTGCGCATCTCGGAAGAGACGGACAAGCACCGGCGATCGAATGTGTATGTGCTCGCAGGAGGCGGCAAGGTGGAGACACAACCGGCGGCAAAGAGCAATGGGAGCACCGCCAGGCACCATCTGCATCGTCGCATGGCTCGTCCTCTCCTTCTAGTCAGCGGGCGGTAGTGAGCCGTATACGAGATTGTCGAGAGGGTTGGAGAGGATGGCTTCCTCAATGGACAGGCTTTCCCTTTTGAGGTGGTCGCTCATGAGAGGCTCCCAACGGATTCCCGTACTTACCGTGCGATGAAGTGCTCCACCCGACTATGCGTCTCCTTCTCAACCATCAAGGCTTCTACCCCATCACCTGGCCCGAACCCAACGTACGATAGCAGGAGCTACAAAAATGCTGTGTCGGTTCGGCAAGTTGATGGTCACGGAACATGTCCACCAGACTCGCAGCGGCAAATCGCCCGAGAGTTGCCACCCATTCAGCGAGAACTCCCACACGATGCCGCAGCCCTGTAATGAGCCAGCGATGTAGGTGATGGAGTATTGAACGGGGAAGCGAGGGTAGGGGCGAACCGATACGGGCATGGGAGGCCTCGTAAGGAGGCAGATTGGAAGATGGGCTAGAGAGAAGCGGCAAGAGCGGCAGCGACCAAATACTGGTATTTACGCACGGTTCCACGATCTCAGACATAGGTTCGCCTCGTTGCGACTACAAAACGGCGAAAGTCCGGTGTACCCGAAAGCTCAAATGGGTCACTCTTCACTTCATACGGAAACCTGATTCCAGGCGGGAACACACAGCCCGTAGATTGTCTGGACCTTCCTCTGGACAGGCCCAATTATGGGGTCAATTCGCAACCCCGCGCAATCAATCAGAAAAGCGAAGCCAATGAGTAAGAAGGAGGATGTAGTACAAGCCAAGAAGAGGGTATGAGGGTAGGGGGGGTGATGGGTTTCGAATTGCATGTATGCCCCAGCCCCTCAAGAAGATCCACCACCCATAGATGAAGAATGGGTGAGATACGTCAAGATATTCGCCGCTCTGCAATGAGACACAATCAGAAGTCTGGCGAGGAGCAGGCTTCACGAGCGCCCAGCTTGTCCTCCCCCACCGATAAATCCAACATGACAACGCGGTTGTTGAGGCCCATCACTAGGACGCGAGGACGACATTGAGGAGAGATCTGTCCACACGCAAGCCTGCGTCGTACGTAATGAAGCCGAGCTTCTTGAACCTATTCATAAAGAAGCTCACGCGGGACCGCGTGGTACCCACCATTTCGGCCAGCATTTCCTGACTGATTTTGGGAATGACCGGGTCCGATGTCCCTGTGTGCTCCACGGTGGCCAGCAACAGCAGCGTCCGTGCCAGCCGCTTCTCGGCAGAATTAAAGAGTTGATCAATCAAGTCCTCTTGGATGCGGAGGGTGCGCGTCAAGAGATACGCCATGAATAGCTCGGAGAACGCCGGCTCGTCGTGGAGCACGCGGTGCATGGTGGCCTTGTCGATGCGCACGATCGTGGCGGCATCCAGGGCGGTGGCGGTGGCCAGGCAGACCGGCTGTCCGGCGAGGCAGGCTTCCCCGAAAAAATCCCCGCGCCCCAACATCGCGACGACGGCTTCCTTGCCGTGCCGGGAGAGGACCGTGAGCTTGACCCGGCCCTCCAGGATATAGAACACGGTCGTGGCGGCATCCCCTTGGGCAAAGAGAGCCTGCTGTTTCTGGCACTGCAGAGTCGTTCTACCGTCGCCGGCTCGTGCAAGAAAGTTCTGGGGATCAAATGGCGTGGCTCGCTGGCCTGCCAGTGACATCGCGCCAAGGGGTCTCAACGTCGCGGTCTGAGGTCCTGCTGAGAGTGAAGAGGCGGTGGCCATGATGGAACTCCTTTCGGGAGAGGAAACTCGTGATAAAAAGCGCAAGCGTCCGGTTCTCGTGCATGCTCAGGGTGAATCGGCCCGTATTGGTCAAGCCGCGGCAACACATACGGTGTCGGCATTCGACGAGGAGCGGTTTCGCAGAATCACCTCGTCAGTCACGTCACCACATTGGATGCAGCGGTGAACCCAAAAGGTACTCACCCCGCTATCGCTTTCAAGATCGGTACACATTTCATGGGCCATATAACCGTAACACCGTGTGCAGCTCTGTCGGGTCGTCTCCGTTGTGGTCACCCCCGCTGTCTGGAAACGCATCCTGTTCATATGAACCTCCTCTCTGTGATTTCTATCTGTTGACCAGATGGCCGGGCACGCGATACTTATGTGCGTACTCTACTGTCACACGCCTCGCTGCCGTCCTGGCAACCTCCCTAGTTTGAATGGCAAAGTACCCTGGCCCACTTGGGTGTCTAATAGGATGGGACGAGCCACAGCCTCACTGAATAGTTGACGAGGAGTGAGGTAGAACGGGGAAAGATGGAATAGCTGGGTCTGGCTTGGATGCAGAAGGTCGGAGACCGATACGAACGATGAGGTGTCATGTGAAATCAGAGAGGGTCGGAAGATCCTGCAACAGCACGTCAAGGATCAGAGTGGTGTGCGTCCCGAACGAAGGCTCGACATTGACAGCAATGCCCAAGAACGTGCCCGCGAGCATGAATTCAGACGACACTCATTTCCATCGTCTGTTCAACCAGCGGTGCATCCTCGGCTCCGGACGACCGAGGCTCTCCATGGATCGCCGCCCTCACCTATACAGATGCATGCTCACCTGGCCTGCCGGAGAAAGCTACGAGGAGTTCATATCGCTCCAATCGTTCCATTACGACCACTTCAGCTCCAGGCCGTCATCGGCTGCCTGTCGGTCTGGGCCCTCTGGATGACCGCAGCGCCGGATACTCGAGGGGACTTCGCGGCGCCGATCAGGCGCTCATACAGCCGGAGGTACTGATCCGCCATCCGTTCCGCGCTGAATCGTTTCTCGAACGCGCCACGGCATTCTCTCCGATCGAGATCCCCGACCAAGGGCAACACGTCGACCATCTCATCGAGGCTTTCACAGGCGAATCCTGTGACATGGTCGTACATCATTTCCGCCGCGTTTTCACCTTGAAATGCCAGGACCGGCGTACCGCAGGCCAACGCTTCCACGACACAGAGTCCGGAGGATCCTGAGCACCCGTCTTGGGTGCAGACAGCGGCCAAGGCTTCTCCTGGGAAATCGTTCTTCTCCTCTTCGCTGAGCTCACCCACCCATTCGATACCGTGATCGGCCATCATCAGCTCGATCGGTACCGAGAGGGGAAACCCGCCGGTGCCGCCTGGTCGGAAAGCGACACGGAGCGGGAGGTGTGCCCGCTTTGACAACTCGATCGCCAGCCCCAGTCCCCCCTCCAGAGAAAGGCTGCCTAGAAAGGCCAGGTATTTTCCGGTTCGCAGGTTGAAACGATACAGCTCAGATGGCACCCCCGTGTAGATGGTCTGCTGCCATGACGCCCAAGCCACCGGCCGCCGCTGTGCATCAGAGGTTGAAACAAGCGGCAGGTCCTGAAATTGCTCGAACACCGCAACGTATTCCGGCAAATCGAGTCGCTCCTGAAGCGTCGTCAGGGTCGGGGTGGTACAGCGCCGTGCCATTGGGAAGCCGTCGATCTCAACGTGCGAGTGGATGATGTCGAACTCGTCAGCACATGTTTCGAACGCCGGTTCGTCGGCCATGGTTGTTTCACCCGTTCATCCCCAGTGTGCCGGCGCCTGACAGAAAGGGGTCTCGCCTAGGGCTTCGAGCCTGGCGCTGGCATGTGAATCGGCGCTCGCAAACAGCGTCACCTCGTGACCCCGACGAACGAGTTCGTCAGTGAGGTACGACAGCGTACGCTCGGGATCCGAGGCTCCCGAGTGAGGCGCACTTTTCCATAAAGGCGCGATCTGGGCAATTTTCACGATAAGCTCCTCTCTACTAGAATTGTCATCGCCGTCGGGCCTTTCTTGCAGGCTGTCGGGTACATGCGCCTCATTGTGTATCGCGTCGGGATGGTGACGAGTACTGGGCCATTCCCTAGTCCTACCCTTTGGTGAAAGCTGTAGCAGGCTGCTGAAATAGTCCGCCAGCGGCGTTCTCGCTTCGCTCAGCCCCTCCACGTTGAGTAGGAGTTCTCCGAGGTCGGAAGCGCTGTAGGTGCTTGTCCGTTCGACAACACCAAGGTCAAGGGTAAACGGCCCTCACGAACTGCGGTCTGTACCTCCTCGGCCCTTCACTCGCTGCGGCCTTGCTGAGGACAGAGGCGCGTCCCTGAGCGAAGAGGCTGTCTCAGGCCGGGCGAGTGAAAGAGCCGCCAGGAGTGAACGGGTAAGAAGTCTGGCCTTTTTGAGCATCCTGCAGGAAAGTTCTTCTATCGTGCGGCACATGCAGACTTCGAAGTTCTCGCGTGCCACAATAGTTTTTCGGCAGCCTGTTAGGCATCGCCGAAGGCAACGTACAGCCAGGCACCTAATCTCGCTCTCGTCCCGAAGCCTATGCTATATTCCTCGACCACCATGGCGATGGACATACGCAGATTGCTCAAGGAGTACGGCCTGGCCCTAAGTGTCACCCTGGTCGCGTCGCTGGCCCGCTTTGCCCTAGACCCCTTTCTAGGTGACCATCTCCCCTATGTCACGTTCTTCATCGCGGTGGCCTTTACCACCTTTTATGCCAGTCTAGGCGCATCGTTAACGACAGCCGCGTTGGGCGGACTGACGGCGCATTGGTTCTTCATGCCGCCTCGTCACTCGCTTTTTTTGGTGGGAATGACCCAACAGATCGGGTTCATCAGTTATTGTATCGTATGCTTCGTATTCGTGTATTTTGGACATGCGTTGCGATGCTCACGCCAGCGCGCCGAGGCCGCGGGTGACGGACTGCGGCTTCGAGCCTCCGAGCACAAGCTGGCGATGGAGGCGTTGC
>JANOMG010000366.1:0-3176 GCA_031420175.1 Nitrospira sp. | reverse complement strand
CAGTAACCTTCCAATTGTCTGAACCTACCGTGAAGGGAGTCGCCAGACCGTCCTTCACTGCGCGCGTCGAACGAGCACATTCTTATCGTGCGCGTTCCGCGAGCAAGAAGGACAGTCCGGCGACTCCCCTCCCTCCCCCTTCGAACGGCGGATGCAATTCCCGCTCTGTTTACAGCAATTTCCGGCATGTTTACCCTCCGTTCTGACATTCCACGCCCTGCCGCACCAGTCTCTCCGCCCAGTCATGGAAAAACTTATCTAACAATCAATCACTTCCGAGATCCCCTTCTTTCTGGTTATCCCGTTGGTCTCAGCATTGCAATTCACCCCCAGCAGTTGTCATTCACCAAAGGAGACCGACCATGTCCTCATTGATGCTCATCATGCTCTTCAGCCTCCTTCCCTTCCCGATGCTGGCCGTCCTGCTGGCCGCCGAGCGGCTGACGAAACCGGCCCAAGAAGCCGCGCGCTGATCACTCGCGGCGATCAAGGTCTCTTGATCCTGCCGTGCTCCACCAGTCACGTCTCGCAACATCGTAGCCGCCTTGGACAAAAACAGGACGCCAATACCCATGTCGAAGCGAGCTCGGGTCTGGGCATCAGCTAGAACAACGCGCTTCAAGAGTTGACGAAACGTCACAGTTTGTCCTCAATCTGTTCGCGTATCTTTGATTTTCCGTTGGATGACGCGCTCACCTAAGCCGCGCGCAGTGGGCAAGCAGCTAGCCAACCACCGCCGCAGCCCTTGAGGGACCAGCCAGATACTTACGAACACGATTCCATCGAGGATGCTGGGTGTCCCGTGTCGAAACGCTTCCTTCAGCAGCGGCCAGAACGCTGATCAGTCCCCTTGCTCCATCGCATTGGCGCTGACCCAGGTCAACAAAAACGACGCCTAGGCTCATGAGGTCACGAGGTGACGGTTCTGCTGTATCCAGGAAAATGAAAACTGCCAGTTCTTGCTACTACTGATTGCTTGGAGCTTCTCTTCTCTGTGCCAAATAGCAAGTGGCTCAGGGGTCGTCACAAACTGTACGGAAGGCAACCCATCGACTTCGTGCTTCTGCAAATCCGGCATTGCGAGCATCGGCAGGTCCCAGATTGCGAGACAGTGGCTTGACCATTAATCTCGAATCTTTTTTGCCCCAAGAATCTCAACTGCCGTTTCATCAGGGCCGTCTACAATGACAATCACTTCGATCGCCTTGAAGGTTTGCGACAGCGCACTGCGAACCGCCGGCATATCAAGTTCGGACAATTTCGTGTGGGAATTACGGCCGATATCAGCGGATCTACTCTGGCCACCACGTCTCCTATGGGTGCTTCCAACCATGTACCCACATCATGATTCCGTTTTTTGATGCAAGGGCATCTTGGGCTTCGGAATAATCATCTGCCCGGGGACCAGCGTGTCTTCCATTCCAGCATAATGCTCTTCGATACAGACGCGTGCTCCACCGCCGAAAGCAACCTGCGCGGGATCTCACTCTCCGTCTACCGAACGCTTGAACCTTCTGGCGATCTTCAAACGGCTCTCGTGTCAAAGTGCCATCGGCGCTAATTGTCGACGCGAGAGCACTGCTCTCTTGAGTTCCCATAACGCGAGAAGCAGAAAGAGGGCGGCAACATTGGACTCCTTTAATTCGTTAATACCATTGCGGACACTGGGGTCTGCCTGGGCAAGCATTTCATAGACCAGCTGAAACACAAGCGCATGGGCAAGGAACAGTCCTCCAATCCATAACGGCACGATCGGCAGCCCTATCCATTCACACCATCCGTTCATCCTCCGGGAGAACTTATATGCGACTGGCACCACCACACAGAATCCCAACCAGAACAAAGAGAATAATCGATTCAGGTTGAGCAGCATGGCCAAGCCCATTTTTTGCGTTCCATCTACCTTCTTACCGTGGAACAAGCTTATATTGTGAAGGTTCGTCTCCCCTTGAAGGTTGATCCCTTTCAACCATTCCGGCGTCATCCAATGATACACTCGCTGTCCCCAACTGACCTCCTCTCCAAAACAGATCAGGAATAAGATCCCAAGCAAGAGATAAAACGTGTTCCGCTGAGTTCGAAGGCTTCCCAGATGATTCTCCAGCCCCGACGAATAGGCATACGCGCCAAAAAAGACACTGGATGCCAGCAAAAAACTGATCGCTCCGATATTCTCAATTAGACCGTCCTCAACGGTGAGCGCAAGAATGACATCCGCCGGCAACAGGATGAGGAGGTACGAGGCGAGCACGGTCGCATAGCTGACAACGATCATCTCGACATCTCCTGTAAACCAGGCCTCATCTCGCTCCGCCATCGACCAATTGGCTGTCTTCCATCCGCATCCGGATTCCATTCTTAGGGCGCAAGGTCATCTTGGGCTCCGGAATTATCTTCTGACCCGGCACCAGAGTAAGTTTGAATCTTTGCGCAATCATGGCCAACACCAAGATGCCTTCCATCTTGGCAAAATGCTCTCCAATACAGACGCGTGCGCCGCCGCCGAACGGGAAATAGGCAAACTGCGGCCGCTCCTTCTTGGCTGCCTCCGTAAATCGCTCGGGATCGAAACGATCGGGATCCGGGAAGTAGCGAGGGTTGCGGTGCATCACGTACGGCGACAGATAGAGTTTGGCTCCGGCGGTGATCGTCGCACCGCTCGGCAACACATCAGCTTGTCGCGCTATGCGAATAAAGATCCATGTCGGAGGATACAACCGTATCGATTCAGACAGCACCATCCCCGTATATTGGAGCTGCGGCAGATCCTCTGCGCTGGGCGTGCGGCCACGCAGCACGTCACGAACCTCTGCTCGGAATTTCGTCTCTTCGTCCGAATGTTGGGAGAGCAGATACCATGTCCACGTCAAGGCTTCCGCAATCGTTTCATAGCCGGTGATCAGGAACGTCATCACCTCGTCACGAATTTGTCGGTCGGTCATGCCCGTTCCATCGGTGTATCGGGCGCGTAACAGCATGGAGAGCATGTCGCTCCCCGGCCCCGAGGCCTCGCGACGCGTGCGAGCCTCTCTATAAATGGTCTCATCGATATAGTTCATGGCCTTCCGATAGTCGTGACGTTTCCACGGGGGTAGGTGCTCAGGGAAGGGAACCATCGAAAAAAAGACGTGTTCGAAATAGTGCCTCCGCGCCGTCACCGCGTCGGCAAGCTGTTC
>JANOMG010000365.1:0-5539 GCA_031420175.1 Nitrospira sp. | reverse complement strand
ACCAACCCAAACCGACTGATCATGCGACTCGTGACGGTCATCTGAACGAGGAATGTCAGCACGTTCACAACCAAATCGATGAGCGCAAACAAACGGGTACGCCCTTGCGGAGAGGGAATATGCTCACTCACCAGCCGCATTTGTTCCAGATACTAGAATGTCGCGGTCGTCGTCTGGAAAAACAGATAGAGGCAGATGCCCAGAAGATAGGGCGACGAAAATACCAACCTGATTCCCGCCCAGATACTGCCGCCAATCGGTTCACCCTGCTGACTGATCTGACCCGAAGGTCGCGCCATCGCCCATCGATCCAGCCGATAGATACAGAACCCGCAGGCAACCAGAAATCCTACCGAGATGAGCAGCAATGCGGGAACTGGGACGACGTAGGTGAGTCCGGTGGTGAGTAGCGGACCGACCATCGCACCGATACTGCCGCCAGCGGCGATCACGCCGAAGAGCCGGACGCCCTGCGTCGGCGTAAACAGATCGGCCATGAAACTCCAGAACACCGACACGACGAACAGATTGAACACGGACAGCCAGACGAAGAACGCCCGGGCGGCCCACTGGGGAGACAGGTGGCTCGTCATCGCCACGAAAAACAGGATCAAGTTGAGGCCGAAAAATACGTATACCGTCAGAAGCAACCGATATCGCGGGACGCGGGCGGACAGCCATCCGAAGAGGGGTGTCACTAGTAGGAGGGTCACAAAGGTAGCCGTCATCATCCAGGGCAGGTGCTGCACACCGCCCTGGATCGCCATCTCATCGCGTACGGGACGCAGAATGTAGTACCCGCATAGGAGACAGAAGAAATAGAGGAATGCCCAGCCCACCGGGACGGCTTCGTCTGGTTCTGCATCGGTCACCGAGGGAAACACATCTCGAAGCCACGCCATAGGATGGGCATCCTGCCGTGATGGCCTCTCCCACGCAAGGAGAAAATTTGCTAGAATGCGCCGGACGAACGAACTCATATCGTGCTCACGAACCTGTCATGATCGATCTGCGCAGCGATACCGTCACCAAACCCACCGACGCCATGCGAAAAGCCATGGCCGCTGCAGAGGTAGGAGACGACGTCTACGGCGAAGATCCCACCGTCAATCGTCTTCAGGACATGGCGGCCGCGATGTTCGGGAAAAAGGCCGCGCTCTTCGTGCCGTCTGGCACAATGGGCAATCAACTCGCCATTCGCCTCCACACGCAACCGGGCCAAGAAGTCATCGTGGAGCAGACCGCACATATCGTACGTTACGAGCAGGGCGCCGCCGGAGCGCTGGCAGGCGTCCAACTCCATTGGGTCGCGGGGACTCGAGGTCTCATCTCAGCGGAGCAGGTTGAGGCGGCCATCCGCCCCACAGACCCGCACACCATTCAAACAGGGCTGATCTGCCTGGAGAACACCCATAACAGTGGCGGTGGAACGATTTACCCGCTGGCGACGATTGAACGCATTCGCGCGGTGGCGGCTTCCCACGGCATCCCGATGCATTTGGACGGAGCACGGCTATTCAACGCCATCGCGGCCACCACCTTGCCACCGGCCTCCTATGCCCAGCACTTTGATACCCTGTCGGTCTGTCTCTCAAAAGGTTTGGGTGCGCCGGTCGGCTCACTTCTCATGATGAACGATCTCGCCCTCTTCGAGAGGGCGAAGCGGCTGCGCCGGATGTATGGCGGTGCGATGCGGCAGTCCGGCATCCTGGCCGCCGCAGGTATCTATGCGCTGGAACACCATGTCGCACGGTTGAAAACGGACCATACTCACGCCAAACAACTGGCGCGGCGACTGCAACGGATTCCGACGGTCAAGGTCAGCCCTCAGGATGTCGAGACTAATATCGTCATGTTCGAGGTCATCGGCCACCGCCTGACGCCCCCTGCGATCGTCGCCGCATTGAAAGAGGAAGGGCTCTTGATCAATGCGGTCGGTGGCACGAAGTTTCGCGCCGTCACCCATCTGGATATCTCCACCGCCATGACCGAACAGGCCGGCGAAATCGTGGCCCGCCTGTTGGGAGACTGAATCGTTCGCGCATTGACTCCTCTCCCACCGAAATCTAGAATGCCGCAGATCATGGAGCACCAATGCCACTAGAGGTTGTGTCATTCAAACACATCAGCAGGATTCTTGAGGTCACCGATTCGCTCGGCCTGAATCGCGAATGGGTTGAAATCCCGTTATCCCCGGAGAGCCCGGGTGTTGTCCGGCGATTGACCAATGGCAAGTTAGAAATCATCGTCGATGCGGACCAACCCTTCGAAGACTGGCTGGGATCGCTCCCGAAACATATTCAGCTCGCACAGAAAGTCTAATAATGGATAGCCCCGTCACCCATCCCACTCCTACGTCAGAAGAGTTGAACGCCGAACTGCTGGCCATGCCGGAACCGCCGGAACCACCGGACCCCATCACCGAACCGGGATTCGAAGAGCTCGTCACGGTGGCCTTGCGCCACGTCCGCGGCCGCCGCGGAGGCGATCTTGTCAGCGTGATCCTGGTGGGGTCCAGCGTACGGCGCGCCATTACGACTCACAGCGACATCGATCTCATTGCGCTAGTGAAAGGACAGGCCGACGGCCACGAGATCGTCCGTATCGCCGATCGTCTGGCCGACATCCGCTATCGCGGACATCATGAGCTTGAAGAGGACCTCCCCTACTCGCCGCGCCTCCCGTCTCTTCTACGAAAAGCCCGCATCCTCTTCGATCACGAGGGCATCGGCGCCAAACTCCTCGAACGGGCCAACCAACGCTTCCGGCAAGGCCCCCCCGCCGTCAGCATCAATGAACAGATTCGCATGAAGGCAGAATGTTTCCATTGGCTGGGAAAAGCGCGAGATCTGGCCGATAAGCCGGCAACTGCACAGTATCTGCTCTCGATATTTTTCGAGGATATCATCAGCTCGTTTTTTCGACTCCGGGGATTCTGGTTGACCTCGCCGGTCGAGGCGCCAAAGTTCATCGCCTCCCGCGATGCCACACTCGGTGACCTGGCTGGGCGGTTCCTCACAGCAGCCACCCTGCCGGAGCGGCTCAACTTAGGCCGCGATCTAGCCGATATCCTCTTTAAGGACGTCCCGAATCCTGCCAGAATCGACTGACAGGTTCCGGATCGATCATCAGACTGCGGCCTTACGAGGCTCGTCCGCTCTCCATCCCGTGCAAGCCTGAACAGAGAACAGGCTCTTTGTGGGATCGTGATCGCGTGATATCGTTCAGCCATGACCGCACCAGAAGGAGTCACTATGGAGATCGGATTCATCGGGCTTGGGAAGATGGGCATGAACATGGTCACCCGGTTGCAGCGCGACCGGCACCGGGTCGTCGTCTACGATCAATCGGCTGATCTGATCAAACAGGCTGAAGGCGTTGGCTGTGTCGGTGCGTCCTCGTTAGCCGACCTGGTCGGCCAACTCAAGGCTCCGCGCGCGGTCTGGATCATGGTCCCCTCCGGCGCCCCGACAGAAGAGACCGTACAGGCCGTCGCGGCGCTGCTCCACCCAGGCGACACGGTCATCGACGGCGGCAACACCAGATTTCACGACGATGTACGACGGGCCGCGGACCTCAAGAAGAGACAGCTTCACTATGTCGATACCGGAACCAGCGGAGGCGTTTGGGGATTGAAAATCGGCTACTGCCTGATGGTCGGTGGCGACGAGGCGCCGGTGAAACAGCTCGCGCCGATCTTCACGACGTTGGCGCCAGAACAAGGCTGGGCTCACGTCGGTGGAGTGGGCGCCGGGCATTACGTGAAAATGGTGCATAACGGCATTGAGTACAGCATGATGCAAGGGTATGCAGAAGGCTTCGAGCTCATGGCGAAAAGTGACTACCAGCTCAACCTCGCCAACATCGCGGACCTCTGGATGCACGGGAGCGTCGTCCGTTCCTGGCTCTTGGAACTGGCAGCCGGCGCCTTGAAAGAGGATCCACGGCTGGAACAGTTGAAAGGGTATGTGCAGGATTCCGGCGAGGGCCGTTGGATGATCGCCGATGCGATTGAGAAGGATGTCCCGGTCCCGACGCTCGCGACGGCCTTGTTCACGCGATTCCGATCGCGACAGAGCGAATCCTTTGCAGAAAAGATGCTGGCGGCCTTGCGAAATGCCTTCGGCGGCCACGCCGTTCGCCGATAACCCGGAGCCCTATGCCACCGACTAGTCCACGTATCGACATCAGCCCCTCCAAGGAAACGATTCCTCCGGTCGAGCCCTGTACGCTCGTCATCTTCGGCGGGTCCGGCGATCTCGCGTGTCGACGTCTGATTCCCGCCCTCTATAACTTGCTCCTCGACGGGCTCCTTCCATCGAACTATGCCGTGATCGGGTTAGGCCGCAAGTCGATGACGGACGAGGAATTCCGTGCCACGGTTCGTGAGGGCGTAGTCGCACATTCCCGGCAGGCCTTGGCAGAGGACAAGTGGAAGGACTTCGCGAAACGCCTCTTTTACGTGTCGGGGGAAAATGAGGACGCGAACACCTATGCCGCACTGAAGTCCCGAGCAGAAGAGATTGAACGGAACCTCCAGTTACCCGGCAACAGAATTTTCTACCTGAGCATCCCTCCCAGTTCGTTTACGTCTGTATGCGAGGGGCTTGAGCAAGCCGGATTGGCGACGAAACCGGGGGCACAGACTCCCTATGCCCGCATCATCGTCGAAAAACCTGTCGGACGCGACTTGGCCTCCGCCCAGGCCATCAATCGCGTGACGGGGCGTGTGTTCGACGAATCGCAGATCTTCCGCATCGATCACTACCTGGGGAAAGAAACCGTTCAGAATTTGATGGTCGTCCGATTCGCCAACAGCATCTTCGAGCCGATTTGGAATCACAAGTACATCGACCATGTGCAGATTACGGTGAGTGAAGCAGAAGGCGTCGGCACCAGGGCCAGTTACTACGAAGAAGCCGGTGCGTTGCGCGATATGGTGCAGAACCACATGTTGCAGCTACTCTGCCTGGTCGCGATGGAGCCCCCCTACTCGCTCGACCCAGATGTGGTGCGCAACGCAAAAATGGAAGTCCTCCGCTGCCTCAGGCCCATCACCGATCAGGACGTCGAGCATGTCACCGTTCGTGCCCAATACAGTGCAGGCATGGCCCATGGCGCGCCCATCCCTGGATATCGCCGTGAAAACGGGATTCATCCGGACTCCACGACGGAAACCTATGTCGCGCTCAAATGCTTCGTGGAAAACTGGCGCTGGGCCGGCGTGCCCTTCTATCTGCGTACGGGGAAGACGCTCCCCCATCGCGCCAGCGAGATCGCGGTGCAATTCAAGGATATTCCGCACATCCTGTTCAACGCCAATGCACAGCAGCCGCAACCACCAAACGTGTTAGCGCTGCGCATCCAGCCGGAGGAAGGACTCTCTCTCCGCATCGTCTCGCGCGTGCCGGGCACCCGCGCGCAGACCTACCCGGTGGAAATGGACTTTCAATACAGCGACGTCTTCGGCCGCCCGTCGCCAGAAGCCTATGAGCGGTTGCTCCTGGACGTGATGGCCGGCGATGCCTCCCGGTTCATG
>JANOMG010000364.1:0-2014 GCA_031420175.1 Nitrospira sp. | reverse complement strand
GAATGACTCCGGACCTCGGTTTCCCTTGCTGCGGTATCTTCCAGAGATGATTTTCGAACTGTACCATCTCCCTGGTGAACGGGCAAACAAACAATGCGTCATCGTCAGTGCCGATGCCATATCGACAGCAACGCGAATGCCTGCTTAGAGTCGTTCATCAAAATTTGATAGGGGTATGTAGCTCTAGCAGGCTCGCTGCACGAGACACGCGGGACGGGCAGGCGGGACGGACAAGGGTTGATCTGGTTCATCTCGTCTATCTGGTCTGTCTGGTTCAATCAAACAAACCAAATAGACCAGATAAACAAGAGAGACCAGCCGGTTCTCGTGCTTCACGCACCACGGTCTATGACGCGCGTGTGCCGTCAGACCTGCCGCTTGACGAAGAGAGCGGCGGCTTGTGCGCGTCGTGAGATATGCAGTTTTTGGAACATGTTGGCGAGATAGTTCTTGACGGTCTTATCGCTAAGTTGCATCGCGGTCGCGATTTCCTTGTTCGTCAAACCTTCCGCCACCAACGCCAGTACGCGCTCTTCCTGAGGGGAAAGGGATTGTCTCCGCACCGGGCCGGCTTGAGCCGGCCAGGCTTTAATCCAATCCAGCGCCCGTTGAGTGAGGGCCGGATCGAGAATCGATTGACCGTTGGAGACCTGACGAATCGATCGAACCAGCAGGCTGGCGTCGATGTTCTTGAGGACGTATCCCTGTGCCACGGCCAGCACGGCCGCCAGGGCGGACTCATCATCCGAAAAGGATGTGAGAAAGATGATGCGTGTCGTGGGATGACTGGCGAGAATAACACGACAGGCTTCGACCCCGGAGCCATCCGGGAGTCGCACATCCATCAGAACGATGTCCGGTCGGAGTCGCTTGGCCGCCCGCACCGCAGCGGCTTTGGTTCCTGCCTCGCCGACGACGGTAATGCCCTGATGGTTGTGCAAAACCGTTCGCAGGCCGACACGGACCACTTCGTGATCGTCGACCAAGAGCAGGCGAATCGGTTTGGCCTTAACCCGCATAATTCACGAAGGCTCCTACTCCAACCGCCAATGTTTGGGCGAGAGGCGCGGGGCCAGAGACTCAGGGCGAAGACTTCTCGCCGAAAGCATGGCTCTTCCCTCTAGCCACTAGCCTCACGCCCCTGGCCTGACCGGCAAGTCGAATACGATGCGTGTTCCCTCATTCACCTTCGACAAGACGGTGAACCGTCCTCCGATCTTCTGCGCACGGTCAGCCATATTCCTCAGCCCATGCCCGGTCCCTTTGGCCGCCTTCGGATTGAAGCCACGGCCGTTGTCACGAATGCTCAATCGGACACCCTGCTTCAGCATCTTGAGCGACACCCTGGCCTCTGGCGCGCGGCCGTGCCGGATGCAATTACTCACCGCTTCCTGGATGACGAGGAACAGGTGCAGGGCCTGTTTAGCCGATACGGCCTGTGCGGCACGATCCTCGACCGCGAGGCGCACACGTGTCGTTTGGTTCTGCGTCAGCGATGTCAACATATGCTGCAGCGCCGTCGGCAGGTCCTTCCCCTGGAGCAGGTCTGAGCCCAGCCCCACGATGAAGTTCCGGATTTCCTGCATGACACGGTTCAACTGATCGATAGCCTGATCGAGTGCAGGGCCGGACGTCTTGCGTATCCTTGGAGACATCGTCAATTTGGACGCTTCGAGGCCGAGGCCCACGGCAAAGAGCGACTGCAGAATACCGTCATGCAAGTCTTGGCTGATCCGCTCGCGTTCCTCGACCGCGGCGCGCAGATCATGTTCTCGTTGGCGCAACACTTCTTCCATGCGCTTGCGTTCGCTCACGTTGTGGCCGACGGTGAGCAGGCAGGGGATGCCGTTAATCTGGACGGGATCGGAGGAGATGACAATCTGCCGCACCTCACCGTTTTTCGTGGTGAAGCTCAGCTCGAGATTGCGGACCATGCCGTCGGCCTTGATTGTCTCTATCAGCCGATCTCGGTCTTCCTGGCGCGGCCAGAGCCCGAGCGTGACGGCGCTCTGGC
>JANOMG010000363.1:0-30439 GCA_031420175.1 Nitrospira sp. | reverse complement strand
GCTCCAGATCAACGCCAAGCTTACTGGTGGGGAGATCCTTAATATGCCCAACCGAGGCCATGACGGTATAGCCACGCCCCAGATACTTGCTGATGGTGCGTGCTTTCGTCGGGGACTCGACAATGATCAGTGACTTGGCCATGAAGACTCCGATTCGCTACGAGAGGTTGCCCTCTCATCCGTATCAAAAAATATACATCCGTGCAACTGTTCGACGATTAGGCTCGAAGATACCGTTGCCCCGGCAGCAGTCTGACTTGCTGGCGAAGCTCCAGGGATAAGAGCGTGGCCATCACGGCGGATACCGACAACCCTGTGGCAACAATCACGTCGTCCACAGTGAGCGGATCATACGACAGAGCATCATACACCAGCTGTTCCTCTTTACCCAACTGATCGCTGGGTTCCTTCTTCGCGTGAGAAGGTTGCAGGCGCAGGCGTAACGCCGGTTCCAGCTGCGGCATTACCGCGTCAATGACATCCTGCGCGCGCTCAATCAACGCCGCACCATCTTTGAGCAATGCGTTCGTCCCGCGACTGGTATCTTCCTTCACAAAACCAGGAACCGCAAAGACCTCTCGTCCCTGCTCAGCGGCCAGTTTCGCGGTTATCAACGATCCGCTGTTGATGGCCGCCTCTGTGACGATCACGCCCAGGGACAGGCCGCTGATGATGCGATTCCGTCGAGGAAAATGATGGCTGTGGGGTGGCGAGCCCACCGGCACCTCAGACAAGATTGCCCCTCGTTCCTCGATCTGTCGGCGCAATCGGTCATGTTCCGGCGGGTAGGTCCGATCGATCCCGCAGCCCAGCACTGCGATGGTGCGTCCCTGCGCGGCGAGCGCGCCGCGGTGGGCTGCCGCATCGACGCCGCGCGCGAGTCCACTCACCACCGTCATGCCCGCTGCCGCCAAGTCGTGGCTGAGCTCTTCGGTTATGCCACGCCCGGCTGCCGTCGCCCGCCTGGCACCGACGATGGCTATCGCCAGCTCATCCTGCTCTGTCAATGTGCCGGAGATATACAAGAGTGGCGGAGGGTCCACAATCATCTTCAGTCGCGCGGGATAGGTGGAGTCCAGCACGCTCCGGACCTCAATACGCCCACGCTCGATCGCATTGAGTTCCCGCTCGAGGCTCCGACAGGCAGAACTCTCAGGCCCACGCCGTATCGCGTCCGCCAACTGTGAACTGCATCCGTTCTGAATCAACTCCTCACGGCAGGCACACAGGACAGCCTCAGGGGAGTGCCAGGCGCGAACGAGTCGAAGAACCGTCAAGTCCCCCACTCCATCAATCGCTTGCAGGCGAAGCCAGGACTCTAACCGCGCCCTAGTCATACGATGGCCCGAAAAAGGCTCCGCGTCCTCAGCGGATGGATCTTCACCTGCAGGCTGGCTGAAGGGCTGCATACGCCTCGTCGCACGGGAAACTACAATCTTTAGAGCACCGCGAGATCGTACTGTTCCAGATGCAAGTGCTCGTCCGGCATGACGATGATTTTCGCGGCACATTCGCGCTCCACGGCCTCAAGACCTTGCCGCTCTTCATCTTGCAGCAGTCCGACGACTGAGGGATGGGCGCCGACGACGATCCGCTGCGTCTCTGGACTACTGCCGATTCGACGGACATCACGGAATATTTCATAGACCACCGTGGTCGGAGATTTCGTATAGCCCCGCCCTTCACAGTAGTGACAAGGCTCCGAGAGCGACCGCAGGAGGTCCTCTCGCACCCGTTCACGAGAAATCTCGATCAGCCCCAGGTCTGAAATCCTGGATACTCTGGTGCGGGCCTTGTCGGTTGACATCGCGTCGAGCAACGCGTGGTACACCTTGTCGCGATTCTTCTCTCGCTCCATGTCGATGAAGTCGACAATAATGATCCCGCCGATTCCACGCAACTTCATCTGATAGGCCACTTCTTTCGCGGCCTCAAGATTGTTCCGGAGAATAGTCTCTTCCTGATCGCGCTTCCCCACAAACCGTCCGGTGTTGACATCGATGACGGTCATTGCTTCCGTATGGTCGATCACAAGGTGACCGCCGGACTTGAGCCAGACTTTGCGGCTGAGTGCCCGTGCCATCTCCTGCTCCACGCCCAGATGGTCGAAGAGACTTTCGTCCTTATCGTAGAAATGGATGCGAGAGGTCTGTTCCGGCGAGAAGCGCTGTACAAAGTCCCGGATCGCTTGATACTCCTCACGCGAATCGATCCATAAGCGATCGACTTTCTTCCCGAACAGATCGCGCACGACGCGGAAACTCAGGCTCAAGTCGGCATGGAGCAACGCCGGTGCCCCCTTCTGCTCGCGCTTCGCCAGGATGTCCTGCCAGAGCACGTGCAAAAAATCGACGTCGGATCGCAACTCGTCTTCCTTGACCCCTTCGCTCACCGTCCGGACAATGTAGCCACAGCCGGGATGCCGCACTCGTTTCATAATGTCCTTGAGCCGGGCGCGCTCCTCGTCACGGGCGATACGGCGGGATACACCGATGTGCTCCACATTGGGCATGAAGACGAGATACCGACCAGGGAGCGACACATAGGTCGTCACCCGCGATCCCTTGGTGCCAATAGGCCCTTTGGAAATCTGCACCATCAACTCCTGCCCTTCACTCAACAACTGCTCAATCGGCTTGGAGCTTTGACGCCGTGGGCCCAGCATATCCCCATCTTTATCGGCATCCTTGTCGTCCTCATCCGCATCGACAAGCGTGTCACCAGGCTCGGAGTCCAACGACAAATCCGACACGTGCATGAAGGCCGCCTTCTCAAGGCCGATATCCACAAATGCCGCCTGCATGCCAGGCAACACTTTCGCCACTTTCCCTTTGTAAATGTTCCCGACAAAGTCCTTGTGCTTCGCCCGATCCCCGAAGAGATCTGTGACGACTCCGCCGTCCAAGACCGCAACGCGCGTTTCCTCGCGTGCGACTGAAATTGCTATTTCAACTCCCATACCAACTCCTTCCGTTCAGGAGAACCATCGACCCGACGTGCAGGACGAACGCGGGGGACTCCCCAGGTTCAGGCCTCCACTCGACACCTCATCGGCTGACGGTCCGCACCATAAATATAACCTCTCGCCCCGATCCCGATTCAGTCGAGACTACGCGATCACCCTCTCACTAAAAGAAACTCAGTCGACGGCGTTTGACGTTCAAGAGCAGGCCGAGCGACGCCATCGTCATAATCGTCGCACTCCCGCCGTAACTCATAAGCGGAAGGGGAATGCCCACAATGGGGAACATGCCCGCCGTCATACCGATATTGACCACCACACAAAAACACAACATACAAATGATACCGACCGCTAGCAGCGCCCCGAGCTGATCCTTCGCGCGCGCCACAATTTCCAATGACAGCCAGATCAACGTCACAAACAAGAGCAACAGCGCCAACACTCCGAGAAATCCCCATTCCTCAGCAAAGACCGAAAAGACAAAGTCCGTGTGCCCCTCGGGCAAAAACTTCAATTGGCTTTGGGTCCCTCCGTAGAGGCCCTTCCCTGTCAGCTCTCCCGCGCCGATGGCTATCCGCGATTGGAGCGCATGGTATCCCTTGCCTCCAGGATCGTAGGCCGGATCGACAAAGGCCATAATGCGCTGCCGCTGATAATCATGCAATGACCCCCACATCATCTCCCAGGCAAAGGGGAACAACATCAGCGAAAACAGGAGGATCACACCCAACGCCTTTGACCGCATCCCCACCATCAACAACATCGCGGCATAGATCGCCAAGAAGCTCAACCCGCTCCCAAGATCAGGCTGCTTCAGGATGAGGAGCAGTCCTGGCAAGACCAACAGACCCGGTAGCACCACTCGCTGGAGCCAACCGACCCGCGGCGCCTTTGAATAGTAGTGCGCCAAGGTCAGAATGAGAACCAGCTTTGCAAACTCCGATGGCTGGAACGCAAACGGTCCCATCGGGATCCACCGTTGTGCCCCTCGGCTGCTCTTGCCTTCAAATAGCACGAAAGCCAATAGGACCAGGATAATTCCATAGGCAGGATACGCTAACCGAGCGATTCGATGATAGTCCGAGAGCCACATGACCAGAAACGCGACCACGCCGAGCGCAATCCACACGATCTGTTTGGCATAAAACGGAAACGCGACTCCTTGGTCATGTGTCACGCTATAAATCGACAGAACGCCGACCCCCAGAATGACAACAATCAGTCCGATGAAACGGAAATCGAAATTATCAAATCCTCGGCTACTGATCACCCTATCGATCATCTCGCTCCCTGCCCTCCGGCATCACCTTCCCGTACAACGGCATCATCCGTGACGCCAGCTGCAGGGGGCAACATCAATTTCACATAGGTTTCGATCAGCTCTTTGGCGAGGGGTGCCGAGGCAGACCCTCCGTGGCCCATGTGTTCACCCAGCACCGCGACGGCGATAGTGGGCGCTTCGACCGGAGCAAATGCCACAAACCAGGCATGATCCCGGAACTTCTTAGGAATATCCTTCTCCGCCTTCTTCTCTTTGCTCAAGGCCGTCGTCTGAGCCGTACCGGTCTTCCCGGCGATCGTCACCAACGCCGACTTTGCCCGTGTGCCCGTCCCCTCTTTCACCACCCCGGCCAACGCCTCTTTGATCAACGGCAAGATCTCCGGTCTGAGCTTCAATGTGCGCTTGGGAACCGCGGGTCTTTCCTGAAGCTCTCCGGTCGCTCGATCCATCACAGCCCGGACCAATCGCGGACGAAAGGTCACGCCATCGTTGGCGACGGTGCCGATCAAGCTCGCCATCTGCAGCGGGGTCACGTTCACATAGCCCTGTCCGATCGATGCCGAGATCGTTTCGCCTGGCAACCATGGCTCATTCTTGGCTTTCTGTTTCCAAGCCGAGGAAGGCACGATCCCTATCCGTTCGGACGGTAGCTCAATCCCCGTCTCCTCTCCCAACCCAAACATATGGGCGAAGGAGGCCATCGTCTCAATCCCCATCCTCTGACCGACGGTGTAGAAATACACGTCGCACGATTGTACGAGCGCGCGCCGGAGATCCACCGAGCCATGCCCGCCAGCCTTCCAGTCATGATACAGCCGTCGGCCAAACTGATAGCCTCCATTGCAATGGATCGTGGTTGAAGGCGTGACCGTATTGGACTCCAACGCTGCCGCTGCCATCATCACTTTGAAGACCGAACCAGGCGGGTACTGCCCTTGCGAGGCTCGGTTGTTCAACGGGCGGCCCTCATTTTGTACAATCTCAGCCCATTGTTTCGGCGTAAGCTCACGCGAGAGGACGTTGGGATCGAAACCGGGACGACTGGCCATGGCCAACACATCACCCGTCCTCGGATCAAGCGCGACAATCGCGCCAGACTCCTCCCCCAACAGGTTTTCCGCCACTTTTTGCAGCCGCACATCGATCGTCAAATACAAATTATCCCCGGCATAGGGCTGCTCTACAACCACGGTTCGCTTTTCATGGCCTACCGCATCGACTTCAATACTTTTCTGCCCGGCCTGCCCACGCACGAGCCGGTCGAAAAATTTCTCCACTCCATATTGGCCGACAATGCTGCCCTGGTGCAGGTCGGCAAATTCAGGTTTCTCTAACTGCTCCGGCGACACTTCCCCGACATAACCCAACAGATGCGAGGCCGTGACGCCGCCAGGGTAATTCCGTTGCGATTCGACTTGCACCATGACTCCAGGCAAGTCCAGGCGGTGAGACTCGACCAACGTTGCTTCTCGAAGAGTTAAGCGATCCTTCACCTTCCGTGGCACTTGCTTACTGCCTCTAGCCATGAGCTTCTTCCGAACAAGCGCAGGATCTAACCCTAAGAGGTTGGTCAGCTGATCGATAAGCAGATCGCGATCCTTCACATCTTCAAGCGAAACGTACAGCGTGAAGCTGGGAACATTGTTCGCCAACAACACCCCATTGCGATCGTAAATCAGGCCTCGAGCCGGTTCCATGATGACGGAGCGTGTACGATTGTTCTCGGAGAGATCGCGGTAGTAGGGCCCCTCACGAATCTGCAAGTGCCAGAGTCGCAGCCCCAATAAGGCCACGACGAGCAACAAACCAACGCGCAGGATAATCAATCGGCGTTGGAGCTCACCAAGCTCAGAATCGTGCAGACCAGCTGTTGCCATGACTCACAATCACTATCCCAGCACGTCCATCAAAGAGACTGGTTATTCGGTCCTCAGACGGGCCACATCAAACCGTTGAGAGAGCAGCCAATAAAACCCCGCCCCCACCGCCCCGTCAAAACAGGCCTGAGGAAGGACTATCGACTCCACCATTCCCCACACTTGAGACATGTCGAGATTCTTGAAATTTGCAATGGCGAGTAACCCACTCACACAGGATACCAGCAGCAACCCCACGCCAAGTGAGATCGACGTCACCTGCGACACCTGCCTCCCCAAGAATCCCGCCAAGAGCCCAACGCCCCCGTTCGTGAGGAGACTGAGCCAGAGTTCGCCGGCCGAGAACAAACTCAGGACCCATCCGATCGCGAGCCCCACGAGAAGGCCTTCCATTTCTCCGGCAAAAAGCCCGATAAACGCGGCAGCCACAAGCCCCACATCCGGCTTGATATTCCACATGCTCACATGTGGCAACACCGTCGTTTGCAGGGGAACGAGCAGCAGCACGAACATCAGATAGAAGAGAAATTTCATGGCGACGGCTTTCCGGGTAGATCTATTCCTCCCATCGCCTTCGTGGACTGTCCATACGATGCCTGAATCACCAACACTTCCTCTACACGACTGACATCGACTTCCGGCATGAGTTCGGCAGATTGAAACAGGGCGCCTTCCTGCTTGTCGATGTGCGTAATCGTGCCGAGCGCGAGGCCTCGTGGAAAACCTCCGACCAGGCCCGAGGTCACGACCCGATCACCGTCTCGAAGGGTCGAGAGCAACGGAATATATTTCAGCTGGGCCAGCCCCTGCTGGGTCCCTTCCACAATGCCTTCGTCTCTCGTCCGCTGAATGAGACCGGCGATGGCGTTATTCGGATCCGTGATCAAAAGCACCACCGAGGACGCCCCTGTCGTTTTCACCACGCGCCCAACGACACCAGCAGGCGTGATCACGCCCATATCCGGTTTGATCCCGTCGCTCTCGCCCTTATTGAGGATAATGGCACGATAGCGGTTCGTGGCATCACGCCCGATGACTTGCGCGGCGACCATAGTCGGAAGCGCTTGCTCCTTAAATTGCAGCAACGCCGTTAATCGTTCTGTCGCAGCAGCCAACTCACGCAACTGGCTATTTTGCCCGCGCAACCACTCCATGTCTTTCCGTAGTTGTTGGCTCTCTTCCCTGACTCCTTGCAACGCCACATACTGCTGCCAACGATTGGAAATACCCGCATCAATGGACGCAATGGCTTCAAGCGGAACACGCACGACGTGTCCGACTGGCCCATCCAGATATTGCAAGATTCCTTGGATTTGACCGGGAAGCAGGAAAAGCGCCGCCACGAGAAGTGCGAAGCAGGCAAACGCCAGACGTCTGGCACCGGAGGAAGAACGAGAGTTTACCATCCACATAAAGAAGTGAGGGATGGAACCTTATCGGTACGTATTGGCCTGGGACATGACCGACACTTTGGCAAGCAGATCCAACTCATCGAGGATTTTCCCAACCCCCAAGACGACGGAAGTCAGGGGGTCGTCCACGGTGATGATCGGCAGATTCGTCTCCTCCCGAAAGCGCGTATCCATGCCCTTCAGCAGAGATCCTCCGCCCGTGAGGACGATGCCACGATCGATAATGTCTCCCGCCAGCTCGGGCGGGGTATTCTCCAGTGCCACTTTAATCGCGTTGACGATTGTCCCGATCGGTTCCTGCAACGCCTCCCTGACTTCCGAGTCATCCACCACCAAGGTGCGGGGAATGCCGGAAATCAAGTCGCGTCCCTTGATCATCATGGTTTTGCGTTCCTCAAAGGGATAGGCGGATCCGATTTCGAATTTGATCCGCTCCGCCATATGTTCCCCGATGAGGAGGTTGTACTTCTTCTTAATGTAATTCATGATCGCATCGTCCATGCGATCGCCCGCAACCTTGACGGACTCGCTATACACAATTCCGCCGAGCGAAATGACCGCGATATCGGTCGTGCCGCCGCCGATATCAACCACCATGTTGCCGGAGGGTTCGGTGATCGGAAGACCGGCGCCAATGGCTGCGGCCACTGGCTCCTCAATCAGATACACTTCACGGGCGCCGGCTAAGTCCGCCGAGTCTCGGACCGCCCGCTGCTCCACCTGCGTAATACGCGACGGCACACCGATAATGATGCGCGGACGCACGAACGCGCTGCGGTTGTGCGCCTTCCGGATAAAGTGCTTGAGCATCTGCTCAGCCATCTCGAAGTCGGCGATCACGCCTTCTTTCATAGGCCGCACCGCGATGATGTTCCCTGGCGTGCGTCCCAACATTCGCTTCGCTTCCGTGCCGACCGCGAGCACTCGTTCGGTCTTTTTCTCAACCGCCACGACCGAGGGTTCGTTCAGTACAATCCCTTTCCCATGCACATACACGAGGGTCGACGCCGTCCCCAGGTCAATGGCCAGGTCGTTTGAGAACCACCCGAAAATGTCACTCGCAAAGCCCACGATTGCTCTCCCTTCCCCTCAGCCTCTGACGGCGCGCTCAGTCAGGCAACGCCAGTCGACCCGCATCTAACACCTGAGTACCGGCCACCTCGTCACCAAGACGCCGCCCCTGTTCGTTCCCGAAAATCAATACCGCTTCGGACGCCATGATGGCGACCGACACAATCCATCCCACATACGGGACGGCAAAGGCTAACTGAGCGACCGCAAAGGGCAAATTTCGAATAATGGATTCCTGAAACCCTGCAACATCGCGCCGATCTGGACACACCGTCTGGAGGCCGATCAACCGCTTACCGATACTCCGCCCGCCAGCAAATCCATCAGCGATCAGTATATACGCCAATCCTGCAAGAAAACCTACTGGCACGATTATTTGATCGGCTGCTACGACGATGAACAGATCAATCAACTTGGCGATACCACGGTTCAGGACCTGCGCCTTCGGGTAGATCCCAGCACCGATTGAATGACCCCCGCTAATCTCCTCCGCCAAGTGCTCTCCTTACAATTAGTGGCAAAGTATAACAAATCACACTACCTAGCACAAACAAAGACCACTCTCTCGCAGATCAATTTGACAGATGAGCCTACGTGCCTTCTCGCACAGAGATCTCTGCTCGATCGTGAGATCGCAACTCCGGAAGGAAGGTCGTCTCTTGCCTTTGCACAGATCCATAAGTACAATCCGTTCATACGAATTTTTCGAGGAGTTATAGCATGATCAAATTGATGCGTGAAGCGTCCCATAGTTATCCGTGGCTCCTCAAGTCCATCATGGGGATTATCGCCCTTGCCTTCGTCATCACCATGGGCTGGTGGGGATTCGGCGAACAGTCTGGCGCCATCGTGGCCTCAGTTGGAGATCTCACCGTATCTCGCGACGAATTCCGGCGGGCCTATGAAAACACCTATCGTTTCTACAAGGACAAGGTCCCTGGAGAATTCAAAGACGAAACGATCAAACAATTTGTGGTGGATCAACTGATCGACAATCGGACCTGGCTGATCGCGGCCAAAAACATGGGCCTCACCGCGACCGATGAGGACTTGCGCGAAGTCATCATGCAGATCCCTGATTTTCAAAAGAACGGCACATTTGATCCGGAGGTCTACCAACGGCTCCTGGCAGCGAACCATCTGACGCCCGCGATATTCGAAGCCATGGAAGCGAAAGAAGTGCTGAGCAACAAAGCCAGGCTGATCATCCGCGACGCCGTGGCCCTCACTCCTGCCGAACTTGCCGAGGCGCAGGCCCTCACGCTACGGCAAACGGAATCGGACCCCGCGAAGACCGCTGCGGCGAAGGACCGTGCCATGCAGGACGTCCTCTTTCAAAAACAGCAACGCGCGCTGATGGCCTATACTGAATCGCTCAAGACTACGCTCCCAATCACCATTCACCGCGAACTCTTGTAAGAGCCAGGCTCTGGGCCTGAGGCAAGAGGCAAAGGGTTTTCTCTCGGCGCCTCTTTCTCTCCACTAGCCTCTTACCCATCACCTCTTGCCGCCTACAAAATCAACATCGCGTCACCATAACTGTAGAAACGGTACCGCTCGCGAACCGCCTCGGCATAGGCCTCTCGAAGAAACTCTGTCCCGGCCAACGCGGAAACCAACATCAACAATGTGGTACGCGGCAGGTGAAAATTCGTGAGGAGGGCATCGACTACCTTGAATGTGAACCCTGGTGTCATGAATATGTCCGTCTCGCCCCGATAGGGTCTAATCCGGCCGTCCGCACGAGCCGCAGTTTCGAGCGCGCGTACCGCGGTAGTCCCGACCGCGACAATTCGTCCACCCGTCGCTCGCGCTTGCTCGATGGCACGAACCGCCTCTGCCCCGACCTCGATCCATTCTGCCCCCATCCGATGGTCTTCGATGTGATCGACCTTCACCGGCTTGAAGGTTCCGATACCGACATGGAGCGTAACGCTCGTGAGACAGATCCCTCGCTGATGCACCCGTGCCAGTAACTCCGGTGTGAAATGGAGCCCGGCGGTCGGCGCTGCAATCGAACCCTCATGTTGCGCAAACAGCGTTTGGTACCATTCCCGATCCTGATCGGTCGGTGCTCGTTTCAAATACGGCGGGAGCGGCATACGACCATATTGTCGCAGCCATTCAATCACCGGGATCGGACTCTCAACCCGAACTGTCGTTCTCGTCTCGCCACGTTCGACCACCACAGCAGAAGTCTCTGCGCCTAACTCAATACTCTGTCCAGGCCGAAATGTTCCCTTGACCAACACTTCCCATATCGCATCGCCAAGATCCTTTACAAAGAGGATCTCGACTTCCGCACCGGAAGGATGCTTCCGTCCAACCACGCGCGCGGCCAACACCTTCGTATTGTTGACCACGAGGAGGTCGCCGGGCTGAAGCAGCTCAGACAACTCGTCGACGCGTCGATGGGCGAGTGTGCGCGCGAGCGGCTGCAGGACGAGCAGCCTCGCGTGATCGCGTGGAAGGATCGGGTGAGTAGCAATCAACGAGGGATCGAACGGAAAGTCGAACTCCGAGAGCTGCATCAGGAAGACGGGGGAATCGGAGGTTTGGTCAACGTCATATTCTGCAATTCCGTACCAGGGTAATAATACCGAAGAATCGTCGAGAAGGGATAGCCCAGCTCAGCCAGTTCTTTCGCGCCCCACTGGCACATGCCGACGGCGTGGCCCGCACCAAATCCTGACAACACCACATCTCGGCCGATCGATTCGATGACAAACTGCGTGCTGGGGATGATCGTGTAGCCAACCGCTTTCCGCAACTCTTCTCCACGGAGAATTAGTTCTCCACCAGAATGGAGAATGCGCAGCTTCGCGACTCGTCCGCCGCGACTGAAGGAGAGCGGGGTCATCGTCGCAATCGTTCCCACGGAAAAGCCCTGCTGCCGCAAGTTCTGTTCGAGCGTGTCGACTTTGAAGGAGGACTTCCATTGATAGTAGGGCGACGCAAGGTCAAAGGGACATTCCACGCCCTTAAGGTAGGGATACTCTTTCGACCACACATTCATGGCATCTTCTGTCAGCCCGGCCGCCGTCGATGAGAAGGCGGCATAAATCGGCGCATCCTCATAGGTCACGACGAGCCCGCGGGTCTCTTCGACCGCGCGCAGAATTCCGGCATCGACCCCCTGCTTCCCCCTATAGACTTGGTCTTGCACCGTCGCAGCCACGTCGTAGTCACGTGTGGCGCTCAACATCTGTTGATAGAGCGCATAGGTTCGCGCCGCGACCGCCTGTGCCTTCAACATCTCAGGATGCCAGGCCGAACTGACCTCTGCGGGCACCACCCCTTTCACGTATTCTTCAAAATCTACCAGATTGATAACGAGAAACCCTTTCCCTTTTCGCACAAGGTGAATGAGGCCACTCACCGAGATCCCCACACCGGAGTCGCCCGATGATACCGCCGCCCCGTGAGAGTTCCGGGTGGGCCGAGGAAAGGTCAATGTGAGGCCTTGCTCTCCACCCTGCAGCGTCAGCCGCTCCGCCTGCACGCGGACGCCATTCAAGAGAAAACCATTTTCCCCGACTAGAATATGGACCGACGTGCGCAGAGTCTGACTATGCCCTTTGGCATCCGTCACCCACAAGGGACGGTCTGCGCGGACATCGAGCTGTGAGACGTTGGCCGACAGCAGGACACGAATCGACTGCGCCGCCTCCGTGCCAGAAGACAGGCCGAGAAGACAGGCTCCGACCGCGATGGCCCGGTACAATGCACCCTTGAATGGCTTCACCGACGAAGTATCCATGATACTAGAAAGAATACCAGACTCAGGAGGATGCTGAGAAGCAGACTGGTCGCCAGGAGAAAGGAGAAGCTAAAGTTGTCTCGCCGAATGGAGATGTCCCCGGGCAACTTACCGAACCATCCCAGGAGATTCCCAGCTCCCGGAACACGATCTACGATCAACAGCAGTAGACCGGCCAACGCGACGCACAGCCCAACTCCGATGAAGACTTTCCCCAGACTCCCCCACTCAGCCATCAACCTTTGGCCAAATGCTCTGCGATTTGCACCGCATTGAGGGCGGCCCCTTTGCGCAAATTATCCGCCACCACCCACAGATTGAGACCGTTCGCGATCGACTCATCTTCACGAATGCGGCCGACGTAGACCTCGTCCTTCCCCGCAACCTCCAACGGCATGGGGTAGATCTGGTGTGCCGGATCGTCATACAGCAACACCCCTGGCGCAATCGACAGAATGGCGCGGGCCTCGTTGACCGATAGCTTTTTCTCAGTCTCAATATTGATGGCTTCCGAATGCCCAACGTAGACCGGAACTCGCACCGTCGTCGCCGTCACCTGAATCGACTCGTCGCCCATGATCTTTCTGGTCTCATGGAGCATCTTCATCTCTTCTTTCGTATACCCTGAAGGAAGAAAGTCATCGATCTGCGGCAAACAGTTGAAGGCAATCTGATAGGGGTACACCTTGGGACTCGCCTCCTTGAAGCTCAATAGGTCTTGGCATTCCGCCATCAACTCGTCCATGGCGTCCTTCCCCGTGCCGGACACGGATTGAAAGGTCGTCACGACAATCCGCTTAATCCGAGCCTGATCATGGAGAGGTTTCAGGGCCACGACCATTTGAATCGTGGAACAGTTCGGGTTGGCAATGATGCCCTTGTGCCGTTGAATGTCGTGCGCGTTCACCTCGGGTACCACGAGTGGCACGTCAGGAACCATCCGCCAGGCCGCACTGTTGTCGATCACCACTGCGCCAGCCTTCACTGCGATCGGCGCGAACTCTCGGCTGAGCTCCGCCCCGGCAGAAAAGAGCGCGATGTCCACGCCGACAAACGAACCTTTCGTCAAGACCTCAATAGGGATCTCGCTCCCTTTAAATGTCACCGTGCTGCCGGCAGAACGAGTCGATGCAAGGGGGACCAGCCGTGAGACGGGAAACTCTCGTTCCTCAAGCACCTCGATCATTTCAGTCCCGACCGCCCCGGTCGCACCGACCACCGCGACAACATACCCTGATTTTCTCTTATTCATTCTGAGCCTCGATCCTGCCTACAACGCGATCTCGCGAATACGATGATTGAACGTATCGGCCACGAGCAGATACCCCGCACGAGCCATCACGATTCCAAAAGGGTAACTCAAGCCGGCGTCGAGGGCCGCGCGTTCATCCCCCCCGTACTGTGTCACACCAACACCGGCGATGCGCGCAATGCGTCCGGTAGCCCGATCCCATCGCCGCACCAGGTGATTATCCGAATCGGTGAAGAAGAGATTCCCTTCTTCATCGAGCGTAATCCCAGATGGCCGTGAAAGACTGCGGCTGAGTAGCTCATCCGGCCCCTGATACCGATACTCTCCGCCGTCACCCGCCACGGTGCTGATAAGGCCAGTACCAGGATCAACGGCTCGAATCCTTCCGTTAAAACTATCGGCAATGAACAACGTGCCATCTGGCGTGAGCGCCAACCCAGCAGGGCCGGCCAGACCGGTTTCAGTGGCAGCCATGCCATCTCCATTATAGGCAGCCGTTCCCGTCCCAGCGACCGTACGAATCACTCCGGTCGCGAAATCCACCGCCCTCACGCGATTATTATTCTGATCGGCAATGTAGAGGAGGCCCCCGTCACTCACGGCCAAGGCAGCCGGTTCATTCAACCCGGCCTCCACAGCCAATCCCCCGTCTCCCGAATATCGAGGCTGCCCAAGGCCCGCGACCGTCGTGATCACCCCCGTCGCCGCATCCACTCGCCGCACCCGATGGTTCAGCGTGTCCGCAATGTAGAGATGCCCCACCCGATCGACCGCCACCGCTGTCGGAAAATTCAACAGGGCGTGATCGGCAGGACCACCGTCGCCACTGAAGCGTTTAGCCGGCGCAGTACTGGCCACGATATACCGAACGGTCCCGCTCAAGTCAGTCTGTTGAGTAAAAGCATGCGAATGGACGGCGTCGCTTTCAGCAAAGGGATCGTCACTCGATCCGTCCGCTACTGGAGCGGGCGGAACTGGTGTTACTTCAGGCCCGACCCTCTGGATGCACCCCGCGACCGTCCTGATGCAGCCGGTCTTTCTGTCGATCTTCCGAATAACGTGGTTCTCAGAGTCGGCAATGAACAGGTTCCCCTCTGCATCGAGCGTGAGACTTTTTGGCTCATTGAGGCAGGCAGCGAGGGCTGCAGCTCCGTCACCGGACCAGCCTGGCTCTCCGGTGCCGGCGAGGGTCCTGATGAATCCAACGTTGAAGTTTGCAGTCATCGATTGCACAAGCCTGGCTAGTTCAGGTTTCCCAGGATAGCCTCACCCATTTCTGTCGTACTGACGAGACGGGTTCCCTGGCTATGAATATCTTTTGTGCGATAGCCGAGTTCGAGGGTTTTCACGATCGCCTGCTCGATGGCTGCCGCTTCCGTATCCAACTTGAACGCATAAGAGAGCATCATGGCCGCCGAGGCAATCGTCGCAATGGGATTCGCCACATTCTTCCCGGCAATATCCGGTGCGCTGCCGTGAATCGGCTCGAACAACCCGACCTGCGCGCCGATACTGGCCGACGGCAACATGCCGATGGAGCCGGTCAACATCGCCGCTTCATCGCTCAGAATATCACCGAATATATTGTTGCAGAGCATCACATCGAACTGCCGCGGATTGCGGACGAGTTGCATTGCTGCATTGTCGACATAGATATGGCTGAGCTCGACATCCTGGTAACCCTTATGGGTCTCGATGACGACACGACGCCAGAGTTCGGACGACTCCAGCACGTTCGCTTTGTCCACGGACATCACTTTCTTGCGACGTTTTCTCGCCGCCTCGAACGCCACTTTCGCAATGCGTGCGATTTCTTCAGTCGTATAGACCTCGGTGTTGAACCCTCGCTCGCTCCCGTTTGGCAGCGTCTCTATCCCTTTTGGTTTCCCGAAATAGATGCCGCCGGTCAGCTCCCGGATGACGAGGATATCGATGCCTTCGATCACCTCACGTTTTAGCGTGGAGGCATCGGCCAACATCGGATACAACTTCGCCGGCCGTAAATTCGCATAGAGGCCCAGGTGCTCCCGCAAGCCCAGCAGCGCGCGTTCAGGACGCAGGCTATACTCCAATCCTTCCCACTTGGGTCCGCCGACCGCGCCGAGCAAGACGGCATCGCTTTGCTTAGCCAGGGTCAACGTCTCTTGAGGAAGCGGGACTCCCACTTTATCGATGGCCTGGCCGCCGACATCACCGGATACGAACTCGAACGTATGCTGGAACTTGTCGGCCACAGCCTTCAGCACCTTCACGGCTTCAGGAACAATCTCCCGACCCACTCCATCACCAGCTAGTACCGCAATCTTCGCCTTCACAGAGCCACGCTCCCTCTTTGTGAATTATAACCGCATACCCGAGCGCCTCACAGCCAACAAAACGTTCCCGCCCCAGGCCGGAGCCGGTGACTGTACCGTGGTCACTTTCCTTAAATCAAGTTCACCTTCTGCTCGCCCTGCGCCTGCTTTCCCGCCATGTATGACAGCTTGTTCAGCGCATTGAGATAGGCCCGCGCCGACGCCATGATGATGTCCGTATCCGCCCCATGGCCTGAAACGGTGCGGCCATCTTCTTGCACCCGGACCGAGACTTCGCCCTGGGCATCGGTTCCCCCCGTGATCGCCTTCACGACATACATGAGGAGCGTGCTCTTCGTCTGCGTGATTGCGGCAATTGTTCGATAGACGGCATCCACCGGCCCATCGCCTGTCCCTGTCTGAGCGATCGTTCGTCCGTCGATCTCGAGTTCGACCGTCGCGGTCGGCACTTGCTCCGTTCCACTGGCCACATGGAAGGATTTCAAGGCGATCCGATCGGCCATTTTGACCAATTCTTCGGAGACAATGACTTCGAGATCCTCCTCGTAGATCTCCTTCTTCTGGTCGGCCAACTTCTTGAACCGCTCGAACGCGTGGTTCACCTCCTCGTCTGAGAGCGTATACCCCAACTCCACCAGTCTCTGCCGAAACGCATGCCGTCCTGAAAGCTTCCCCATGACCATCTTGCTCTCAACCAGCCCGATCGTCTCCGGCTTCATGATTTCATAGGTCGTCTTATCTTTGAGCAGCCCGTCTTGGTGAATGCCTGACGTATGGGCAAAGGCATTTGCCCCGACAATCGCCTTGTTCGGCTGCACCACCATACCGGTGATCTTGCTGACCAATCGGCTGGTCTTCGAAATCTCTTCGGTACGAATTTTCGTGTCGGCTTGATAGAAGTCTTTCCTGGTCCGAAGCCCCATGACAATTTCTTCCAGCGCCGTATTCCCTGCCCGTTCACCGATCCCGTTGATCGTGCACTCGACCTGGCCTGCCCCTTCGAACACCGCCGCCAAACTGTTTCCTACGGCGAGACCGAGATCATTGTGACAATGGACGGAGATCACCGCCTTTGCACTGTTCGGCACCTGCTCGCGAATACCACGAATGAGCCGGCCGAATTCCTGTGGCACCGCATAGCCGACCGTATCAGGAATATTGATCGTCCCGGCTCCTGCGGCAATCACCGCTTCAATTACCTCATAGAGATAGGCTGGATCAGAGCGACTCGCATCCATGGGCGAAAACTCCACATCGTCGACATAGCCCCTCGCCCGTTCCACCATCTCGACCGCGCGCTTCTTTGCCTCATCGCGCGTCATGCGGAACTGATGCTTCAGGTGGATATCCGAGGTCGAGAGAAACGTATGAATACGGATCTTCGGAGCCCCCTTCAGGGCCTCCCATGCTCGATCGATATCCTCCGGGCGTGCCCGCGCCAGGCTGCAAATCGTCGGGCCCTCAACCTCCTGCGCGATCCGCCGCACCGCCTCAAAATCTCCTGGCGAACTATAGGCAAACCCCGCTTCGATGATATCGACCCCCAGGCGTGCCAGTTGCTTGGCCACCATGATTTTCTCTTCCACATTCATGCTGGCCCCTGGAGATTGCTCTCCATCGCGTAAGGTCGTATCGAAAATTTGTATCATCCGGGTCATGGTTTCACCTCTCATATCTTGTGAGATCGCTCAAAATGCCTTTCCTGCAAGGCCGCAGGAAGCGGGGCGACCGAGAACGCTGCAGGAAAGCATTTTCAGTAATCTCAAATGAAAAAGCCTCCATCCCTACGCACAGGGACGGAGGCTTGAGAAGCTCCGTGGTACCACCCTGATTTAGCCATGAACAACGTGTTTCGCTGCCCACAACCCTTCGTTGCGCCCGGTCACGGGGGCGAGGCGGAATCCATTACTCGGGTTTCACGGATTCTGGCTCAGAGGCGAGTTCGGCGCCGCACAGACTGGTTTGCACCATTCACCAGCTCTCTCACTACTATGCGAATCGCGTACTACTCCTCGTCGCAGCCACTAGGGATTCAATTCAGACCGACTGCTCGGTCTTGGCCGATGAGCGCTTCCCGGACATTTTGGTTAACAGCCCGACGAACCGTTCTGCCGGACCGAGCAACGCATACCCGGAGAATATGACAAATAACATGACTTGGGGCCAGGCGGCTACGAGCATGAGCGCAAGAATTCCCCACACGAGATAGGTAATATGGCGGCCACCACGGAACTTCATATCTTTAAAGCTTCGGTACTTAATGGTGCTAACCATCAAGAATGAAAGAGTCAGCGTAACAATCAGGACAAGAAGAGGCTTCACTTCCGATCCAATCCTGACGCTATAGTGATCGAAAATCACGAGCGACGCCACAACCCCTGCCGCCGCAGGAATAGCCAGCCCGGTAAAATACTTGCCGTCCGACGAGGCCGCAGTCGAATTAAACCGGGCCAGCCGAACCGCACCCATCGCGACATAGGCAAACATCACCGCAATGCCAAACGTACCCTGTCCGCTCAGCGCCCAGGAGTAAATCAAGAGGCCTGGAGCAACCCCGAACGACACCACGTCGGACAGCGAGTCGTATTCGAGGCCGAAATGGCTGGTGCTGTTCGTCAACCTCGCTGACTTTCCATCAAGCACGTCGAAGATCATCGCCACCAGAATGGCGACAGCTGCGACCATGTAGTTCGCATTGAACACGGACAGTATCGAAAATACGCCGCAGAGTAAATTCCCTGTCGTGAAAAGATTTGGAATCAGGTGCATGGCGGCCTTGCGCCGTTTTCCATCTCTGCCGAATGATTGACGAAGTCCGGTGGTTTTCATCGCAGCTCTCCCAAGATGGTTTCTCCACCCTTCACCCGATCGCCGACCGCTACTTTAATCACCGTCCCAACCGGCAAAAACGTATCCATCCGAGACCCGAATCGAATCAACCCGTATCGTTCACCGCATACAGCTCGATCGCCTGGTGAGATCCAACAGACGATCCGTCTCGCAATCAACCCGGCCACCTGCACGCAGAGCACCTTCGCCCCCTGTGCCGTCCGAATCATCAAGGCATTTTGTTCGTTCCGCAACGTCGCATCCGGCCTGCTGGCCACGAGGAATAGTCCAGGCTGATACTGCACATTTTCGACAACCCCCTCACAGGGGATCCGATTGATGTGCACATCAAACACGTTCAAAAATATGGTGACTCGAATGCTGCGCTCCTTCATGAATCGCGGTTCAAACTCGTCTTCGATGGCGATGACTTTCCCATCACCGGGCGCCACGACGAGACGAGGCCCTTGAGGCACCACTCGATGGGGATTACGGAAAAACCAGGCGACAAAAAGCGTCAGAATCGCCCAGCCAACCGCCAGGATAGCCCAACCCAGCCATCCTGCTAACAGGGTAACGCCAACAGCAGCCCCGATGAAGGGAATTCCTTCTTTGGCAAACGGGATGCCGACAGCACGATCTGCCACCGAAACCTCAATTCTTAGTTTTTGTTCTTATCGACCAACTGGTCCTTCTTCAACCAGGGCATCATCGCCCGCAGACGTCCCCCGACCTCTTCGATAGGATGGGCTTCACCCTTCGCCAGCAACGCATTGTAGACCGGACGGTTCGCCTGGTTCTCCAGTATCCAGTCTCTGGCGAACTTGCCGTCCTGGATTTCACCCAAAATCTTCTTCATTTCCTGTTTCGTCTGCTCCGTCACAATCCTGGGACCGCGGGTAATATCTCCGTACTTGGCTGTCGTACTGATGGAATACCGCATGTTGGCAATGCCGCCTTGATGGATCAGATCCACGATCAATTTCACTTCATGCAGGCATTCGAAATAGGCCATTTCCGGCGAGTACCCGGCTTCCACCAGTGTTTCATACCCGGCTTGAATAAGAGAGGTCAGCCCCCCGCAGAGCACCACCTGCTCGCCAAAAAGGTCCGTCTCGGTTTCTTCACGGAAGTTTGTTTCGATCACACCTGCCCGCCCGCCCCCGATCGCACTGGCATAGGCAAGACCTATCTGTTTGGTCGTTCCGCTTGGATCCTGATGGATCGCGAGCAAGCAGGGCACCCCGCTGCCTTTCGTATATTCCGATCGAACAAGATGGCCCGGGCCTTTGGGCGCGACCATGAACACATTGATCGTCGGCGGTGCCACGATTTGCCCGAAATGAATGTTGAACCCATGGCCAAAGGCAAGATAGGAGCCTGGCCTCAGATTCGGGGCGATACCCTGCCGGTAGATGGCCGCTTGCGCTTCGTCCGGTGCGAGAATCATCACGACATCGGACGCCTTGACGGCATCGGCCACCGGCATGACTTTCAGCCCGCTTTGCTCCGCCTTCTTCCATGAGGCGCCTTCGCGTAACCCGATGACCACACTCACACCGCTCTCCTTCAGGTTGAGCGCATGGGCATGGCCCTGACTGCCGTAGCCGATCACTGCAACTTTCTTATTCTTGATCTGCTGAATGTCGGCGTCTTTATCGTAGTACATCTTCATCGCTCACTCCTTGGGTAATTACCGTGTCAAGAAACCGATTGGACGCTGAGTCCGAGGTGACGCCTATTCGCGGACAACCTTTTTCGCCTGCAGGCTCGTCGAGCGAATCGACTCGCGGGCGACCGCAACCCGTCCAGTCCGTGTGAGCTCTTTGATGCCGAGTGGTTGCAGCAGGTTGATGATCGCTTCGATCTTGTGAGGATCTCCGGTCACTTCAATGGTGTAGGTTGCCGGTGTGGAGTCGATGACATTGGCCCTGAAAATATCGGCAATCCGCAACGCTTCCGCGCGATCTTCCGGTCGCGTATGTACCTTGATAAGAGCCGTCTCCCGCGAGACAAAATCGCTCTCGTTCAAATCCACGACTTTAATGACATCGATCAATTTATTCAGCTGCTTCACGATCTGCTCAATGATCCGGTCGTCTCCGGACGTGACAATGGTCATCTGCGACATGGAGGGATCCAGCGTCGGCGCCACGGAGAGACTTTCGATGTTGAACCCACGTCCGCTAAATAAACCGGCGACACGCGACAAGGACCCGAACTTATTCTCGACGGTCACCGAAATAATATGTTCCATACCCAATCTGTACTCCTGACACCGAGGGTGTTAGGCCGTGAGAATCGTGTCCGAATCCTTCGGAGTCACCTGCCCCGATCCAGCCTGTTTAGTTTTCAAGTGCGGCGGATCTTCCAAGATCATCTCATGATTGCTGCCGCCGGCTGGAATCATTGGGTAGACGTTTTCATATCGATACGTCGGCACATCGACGATCACCGGCTTGTTCACCGCAATCATTTCCTTGAAAACTTCATCGATCTCAGAAGGCTTACTGGCCCGAAGCCCGACTGCACCATACGCTTCCGCTAACTTCACAAAGTCCGGCGTCGTCTCCAAATCGCTCGAAGCATACCGTCCTTCGTAAAAGAGATCCTGCCACTGCCGAACCATCCCGTGGAACCGGTTATTAAGCACGATAATCTTGACCGGAAGCTTGTGCACCACCGCCGTCGCCATTTCCTGCATGTTCATCTGAATACTGCCATCGCCAGCGATACAAAGGACCAGCCGACCGGGAAACGCGGCCTGCGCCCCCATGGCGGCCGGAAATCCAAACCCCATGGTCCCAAGCCCCCCCGAGGTCAACCAGCGATTCGGTTTCGCCAACTTAAAGTACTGGGCGGCCCACATCTGGTGCTGCCCGACGTCAGTCGAGACGATCGGGTCCAGATCTTTCGTGAGTTCATAAAGCCGCTTGATGACATGCTGTGGCTTGAGTGGCCCCTCCGCTTCTTGTTGATATGCGAGAGGATTCGCCTGTTGCCATTCACGAATCTGATTCCACCAGGGATTGCGTAATTCCTGTTGATCGCCGTTCACCGTGGCTCGAAGAATCTGGATCAACTCACGCAGCACGGTCTTGCAATCTCCGACAATCGGAATATCGACATTGACATTCTTCCGAATCGAGGTCGGATCGATATCGATGTGGATGACCTTGGCGTGAGGACAAAACTCGGAGACTTTTCCCGTCACGCGATCATCAAACCGTGCCCCGATGGCCACGACAAGATCGGAATAGTGCATGACCATATTCGCCCAATAGGTGCCATGCATGCCCAGCATGCCCATAGACTGGGGATGCTCGCCAGGGAAAGCCCCAAGGCCCATCAACGTCATGTCGACCGGCATATGAGTCAGTTCAGCCAACTCCATCAATTCTTGCGAGGCACCGGAAAGGATGACGCCGCCGCCGACATACAGCACCGGCTTCTTTGCCTTCGTCATGGCCTCAGCCGCTTGCTTGATCTGCCACTTATTCCCTTCATACACCGGATTGTAGCTGCGAATGGAAACGGAACTCGGATAGGTAAATTCTGCCTTATCCATGGAGACGTCTTTCGGAATGTCCACTAACACTGGCCCGGGGCGCCCCGTCGTCGCAATATAGAAGGCTTCCTTAATGGTCGTTGCCAAATCGGCCACATTTTTCACGAGAAAGTTGTACTTGGTGCAAGGGCGGCTCAAGCCAATATTGTCCGCTTCCTGGAATGCGTCATTCCCAATCAAGCTAGTAGGCACTTGTCCGGTAAAGCAGACCATCGGTACGGAATCCATGTAGGCATCTGCCAAGGCTGTGATCACATTCGTCATGCCAGGGCCTGAAGTCACAAGACACACCCCAGCTTTACCAGTTGCCTTGGCATAGCCTTCCGCCATATGACCTGCACCCTGTTCATGACGCGTGAGGACCACTTCAATGTCCTTCTGCTGATGAAGCATGTCGAAAATCTTCAGAACAACACCACCAGGAAGGGCGAAAATCGTCTTCACACCTTCCCGCTTGAGGCATTCGATGAGAATTTCAGCACCTGTGAGCTTCATGACAGAACCTCCATCTATCCTACCGGTGAGAACTGGGGTGGAGAAATCAGCACAATATACGACGTTGCGGTCTTATCCTAATAGACCAGACACGAATCTCTCGATTGCTCAGAACGTTGTGAAAAATCAAGGATAAAGATCCATAATCCTAGCACCACGTATTTCATCGCGTCAATAGTGCTGCGAGTCAAGACCACCCCTCCCTGACAGTCTGCCTCTCCGCATGATATCGTTCTGTTCATCCACCACTCGTTAGCCCTGAGTCGCCACTCCATGAGCATGCCAGTCCATGTGACCATTCTGTCTCGCGTAGACTGCCACCTCTGCGATGTCGTCTATCGAATCGCGACGCATCTCCAGTCCGAACTGAACATTACAGCAAGGAAAGTGAACATCGAGGGGAATAGCGCTTTGACGGAACGTTATGGATCGAGAGTTCCCGTCGTCCTACTCGACGAGATCGAACACTTCGCAGGGAAAGTAACAGAAGGGGAGCTCCGTCGAGCGATAAAAAAAGCGCGGTGGAGAAGACCTATAAGCCGGATTCTGTCCCGCTTGGGATGTGGTCCTAAACGGGGGTGATCATTTCTCTGGGATCCGAGTTACCTCGAACCTCAAGCGACCTACCCGAAGACCTCGGCCGGGCCAGCCGGTCGCCGACTTTCCGAAGAAAGCCGACAGATGTCTTCCTATTTGGCCTTGCATCAGGCGACGCTTACCGTGCCAGTGATGTTGCCACCACCGCGGTGGGCTCTTACCCCGCCGTTTCACCCTTACCTGATCCGCAGCGACAAGACTTGCATCTCATCGTCTTGGCCATCGGCGGTTTATTCTCTGTGGTGCTGGTGTCGGATCACTCCGCCTGGGAGTTACCCAGCGCCCTGCCCATGAAGTCCGGACTTTCCTCTAAGAGCGTCACCGCCCCAAGCGATCACCCGGTCTTCTCCCTCGCGCAGTCAGAGTATAGAAAGGGAACACAGCGGATGCAAGTCCGTGCTCTCCTGGCCCCTACCATCCGAGGAACAATACAGCCTACCCGAACACCTGGATTAGCGCAGAGTCGGCAATGCCAAGGCCGGCGCGGCCTGTTTCGAGTGAAAAACCCCCATCGCCTCAGGCATCCACTGTTTCAGTTGATCGACTCTAGTCTGATTGCTCGGGTGAGTCGACATGAACTCTGACGGACCACCGCCTCCCGACAACTGCCCCATCCGTTCCCAGAGGGATACGGACTCACGTGGATCGTATCCTGCATCAGCGGCAAGGAGAATTCCGATGTAGTCTGCTTCCGATTCATGTTTCCGGCTGAACGGCAACAACACCCCTACCTGCGCACCCGCGCCAAGTGCTGCCATTGCGGCTTGGGACATCATCCCTCCATCACTAGATCCCACCGCAGCCCCTGCCACCTGCAAGGCCGCATTCGTCAGCTGCCCCTGACTCATCCGTTCGGCACCATGACGGGCAAGGGCATGGACGACTTCATGTCCCAGCACCGCGGCTAATCCTGCTTCAGTCCGTGCAACAGGGAAAATCCCTGTATAGACCGCGATCTTGCCTCCGGGTAGCGCGAAGGCGTTCATGGTTTTATCATCCTTGATGACAATCACTTCCCACTGAAACTGCTGCGCCATCTCCGCATATTTCGAACGCCGTGCGGCCTCGATAATTCGCGCAGCGACCCGCTTAACCGGTTCAATCTCTCGAGGATCTAGCGACTGCCTGAGCTTGGGGTCGGTCTTCACCTGGCTATAGGCCTGCGCGCCCATCTGCATTTCTTGTGGCACGGATGTCATCAACAACTGTGACCGACCCGTATAGGGATTCGTTTCGCATCCGCTGGCCACCGTCAGCCCGAGTCCCGCGACAGCCAACAGCACTCCGCGCAAGAATGACTTCCATGCCTGCATTGCACATCCTCCTTCAGAATAACCAGTCGTCTACGATCTTGAAAATTGACCGTCCATTGAGGCTCTGTTAGATTATCGCGCCTCAATGAGTATCTCTACTAGCGCGACTTGCCCGTGAGCACGACTACAGAAAAATCCAAGATAGAGCGGATTGGTATCGATGAGTCCGGTAAGGGAGACTATTTCGGTCCTCTCGTCATCGCCGCCGTCTTCGTCGACGCCATCACGCAGGCTGAACTAGCCCTCATGAACGTTCGGGATAGCAAGAAGATCTCCGACGGGCGTATCCTCGAAATGGCACCTGACATCCGGATAATTTGCCCTCATAGCATTATCGCAATCGGCCCACAACGATACAACGAACTGTATGTGAAGATCCGGAACCTAAATCGCCTACTGGCCTGGGGCCATGCGAAAGCCCTGGAGACCTTGCTGGAAAAAGTCTTGTGCGGCCGCGCGATTGCGGACCAGTTTGGCGACGAACGACTGATTCTGAATGCGCTACAAGAGAAAGGGCGCACCATCATACTCGAGCAGCGGCATAAAGCTGAGTCCGATCTGGCCGTGGCTGCTGCCTCGATCCTTGCCCGTGCAGAATTCCTCCTTCGATTGAAACGTCTCTCGGATGAAATCGGCACGACGTTGCCCAAAGGTGCGTCACCCGCCGTTGAGCTGGCTGGACGGATGATTGTGAAGAAGCATGGAGAAGAGCAATTAGGGTCGATCGCGAAGCTGCACTTTAAAACGACTCAGGCGGTACTGGGGAAAACGGACTAAACCGACTCGCCGATCTCAAGGATCGAGCTTTTATCGAGATCGGCCCCCGGGGGTGCCACGACAGAAATTTGCCCCTCCCAGTAGAGCATCCGACGACAATAGGGGCAGGTCTGGAGATCTTGCGAGCGCTTCACTTCTGAAATCAGTTGCGGGGCAAGTTGAAGGCGACAGCCGGAGCAGGTCCCATTTTTAACCTCAGCGAGGGCTTGATCCTTCCGCACCGCCTTAATCGCGTTATATCGACTAAGCAGCCCCTTCTCGACATGGGCCGAATGGGCTTGTTGCTGTCCTTCAAGATCGGCCAGCTCAGTTGAGAGTTTTTTCTCTACTTCGTCCGATACCTTCTTTTCTTGAGTAAAGACCTTCTCGACAACGGTAAGTTTCTCTAGCGCTTCTTTTACGACCTGCTGTAGTTGCTCGCCCTTCTCCATGCACAGCAGAATCCTCTCTTCAAAGTCGCCTTTCTTCTTGTTGGCAACCTCGATCTCGAACAGATGAGCCTGATATTCCTTGTTGGATTTCAGCTCAGACAGCCGTAATTTCATCTTTTCAGTATGTGCTTCGTGCGCCTCAAGGTCTTTTTCATGCGACCGCCGCTCCTTGGCCACAATCTCTAGGGCAGCATTGGTCTCTTGGAGAAGCTGCGTGGCCGCTCGAAGTGGGGTCTCAACCGTTTGGAGTCGTTCGGGAATCTTTCGACGTTGATTGTTGATCTCCATGATTCGGAGATCCAACTTTTGTAGCGCGATCAGGGGGGAAAGATTGTAGCTCAACGCACTCCTCTAACTGTTGTTCTGCACAACGGTCTCAATCTATCGAGTTCCATACCCGTGCTGGTGGGCCCACTAGGACTTGAACCTAGGACCAGCTGATTATGAGTCAGCCGCTCTAACCACCTGAGCTATGGGCCCGATCAGGCGGATGACTCTCTCGCGCCTGATCCGCAGACACGAACAGATGATTCTAGGCTACCCCAGAGAACGGAGTCAAATCGCAGGGATCCCCCTAATCTCGTCATAGCGTTTCCACGAAACTACGAAGCTTCTTACTCCGACTCGGGTGACGAAGCTTGCGTAAGGCCTTGGCTTCGATCTGCCGGATACGTTCGCGCGTGACTTCAAAATCCTGGCCGACTTCTTCGAGGGTATGGTCGGTGGCTTCGCCGATGCCGAACCGCTTCCGTAAGACCTTCTCTTCCCGGGGCGTGAGCGTCTCCAAGGCGCTGTTGATCTGGCGCTGGAGGTCGTACCGAATCGCCGCCTCCAGGGGAGAAACCGCCTTTTTGTCCTCAATAAAGTCGCCCAAATGGCTGTCTTCTTCCTCACCGATCGGGGTCTCCAAGGAAATCGGCTCGCGCGCAATCTTCAAGATTTTCCGCACTTTGTCGAGCGGCAGATCCATGCGCTCGGCAATTTCTTCCGGCGTCGGTTCGCGGCCAAGCTTCTGAACCAGGTGGCGGGACGTCCGGATCAATTTATTAATCGTCTCGATCATATGCACCGGAATACGGATCGTCCTGGCTTGATCGGCGATCGCACGGGTTATCGCCTGGCGGATCCACCAGGTCGCATAGGTACTGAACTTGTAGCCACGCTTGTACTCGAACTTATCCACGGCCTTCATCAGGCCGATATTGCCTTCCTGGATCAAGTCGAGGAACTGGAGACCGCGGTTCGTATACTTCTTGGCGATACTAACAACGAGACGAAGATTCGCCTCGACCAGCTCGGCTTTCCCGCGCTTAACCTTTTCCTCCGCCACATCCAGATGCTTGACCGCATCTTTAATCTCTTCCGCGGACACGAGGGCCTCTTCGGTCTCAAGGGTTCGAATCCGGCCCTTCGCAGCCTGATACACTTTCTTAATATCCTCAAGCGCCTCCTCCGAACAGCTCGTCTTGCGTTTGACGGCGAGGAAATCTTTCCGTTCACGGCACAGTTTTTTAAGGGCCTCCGCACCGGCCTCACCGCTGATCCCAAGCCGACGCTGGCAACTGACGATCTCGCGCTCCGCCGTGCGGATCTGAATCGCCAGCTCCCGCACACGCTGCACCATCCGATCCTTCAGCACGCCATGCAGGTTGACGGACTCCATCTTCTCCACGACCTGATCGCGAATCGTATCGATCTGCTTCTTGATCTTCTTCTGTTTCGCAGGATCGCTGTTGGCCGTCCGCGCCACTTCATAGAGACTCTTGAGCGAGGTCGAGATCTTCCGGACGGAGTTCAGCCCTTCGAGTGTCTTGACTCGAAGGGGTTAATTATCTCGCTGAATTTGCTCTTCCTCGATTTCTTCCTCGGTCTCGACGATCGGGACGATCTCACGCACATCGATGGTCCCGTTCTTCAGCTGATCGCGCAGTGCGAGGACAAACTCAATCGTCATCGGCATCCCATAGATAACCGACGCAATGTCGTTCTTCCCCTCTTCGATGCGTTTCGCGATCTCGATTTCCCCCTCACGGCTCAACAGCGCCACACTCCCCATCTCTTTGAGATAGAGTCGGACCGGATCGTCGGTCCGGCTGAGTGCGCCGGGAGTTAAGTCGATTTCCTTCTCGTCCTTTTCTTCCTTCTCGTTCTCATCCCCGGCACCAACTCCGGAGTCGGCCCCCTCGGCATCCTCACTCGACTCCTCAGCATCCCGGGCTTTCTTGATCCGCTCCCCCTCTGGCGCATCGACGATCTCAATGTCCATTTCGCCGAACATCGTCATGATGCTACCGAACTGCTCGGAAGACACCACTTCCGCGGGCAAGGTGCTATTCAACTCGTCATAAGTCAAAAAGCCCTTCTCTTTTCCAATCGCAATCAGCTTCTTGACTTCACCGAGCAACTCTTGTTTCGCCATGACTACTCCTTCACTAAAGACAACATCCCGGTTGCAGGCCGATTGGCCTTTTGCATTCGTAATTCATTCACTTGTGCATTCAGTATCTGCGCATCCTCCCCACGGCCCTCCCGTTCGGCAGCTTTGAGTTGCGCGGTCAAATCTCGAAACGCGGCCTCGGCCCGCTTCCGCTCCAAGGTCTCTAAACAGCCCGCGACGTGAGCCTGGACGTCGTCAAAATGGTCTTCCCGCATGGACAGCTCAGTCGCCAGCGATCCGCAATCCGGATGATCGGACACCGCATCCAGTAACAACCTGAGCCCAACTCGGCCATCTCGATCAAGGTGGTTCAACGCCGCCTCGACGAGAAATCGACAGGCCGGAACCGAAAAGGCCTCGGGCCGCAGTCGTTGCACATCGGCAGGCGTCAGGTGCTCGTGCAGCAGCAAATACACCAGATCCCGCTCTTCGCTCACACCCTTGAACGTCGCCGGTGAGGGACTGGCCGATTGAGCGGTTGCCGGTCGACGTCCCTCTGACTGCACCAACGCTGGATACCGCTCGATCAACCGTTGCTGGCTGATCCCCAGTCGTTCTGCCACCACACGAATCCGTTCCTCTCGTTCGATCGGGTGCTCACTCTTTTGCAGAATCCGCAGCACATCGTCCACGCTGCGGATACGCCCTTCGATCGTACTGGATTCCGCCGTGCTCAAACTATGTTCGAGGGCAAAATCCAAGAGGCTCGGAGACTGTTCTTCCAACCGCGCGAAAGCTTCCGGTCCTTCCTTCCGCACATACGTATCGGGGTCCTCCCCTGCCGGCAACGTGACGACTTTCACACCGATCCCGCTGTTCACAAACAGGTCGAGCCCTCGCAGGGCAGCGCGAACACCGGCCTGATCCGGATCGAACAACAACACGACCTTCGAAGCAAACCGTCTAATTATCTGAATGTGCTCCGCCGTCAGTGCGGTTCCCAGCGTCGCAACCGTATGGGTCAGTCCGGCTTGATGAAGGGCGACCGCATCAAAGTACCCCTCTACCACGATCACGGTCTTCAGCCTGGCTACAGCTTCACGTGCAAGATCCAACGCGTAGAGTGTCTGCCCCTTCTTGAACAAGGGAGTATCCGGCGAATTCAGATACTTCGGAGTCCCTTCGCCCAGGATACGCCCGCCAAAACCAACGACCCGTTTACGCAGATCCGTGATGGGAAACATCACACGTGCGCGAAAACGGTCATAGGACCCGGAGGCCTGTTCTCTTGCCACGGTCAAACCCGCAGCGGCCAAATCATTCTGTGCAAAACCCTGTTTACTCAGCGCCCTGATGAGCCCATCCCACTCAGCCGGCGCACAACCAATTTCAAATTGATCGATCGTCCTAGCCTGAATGCCTCGGCCAGCCAGGTAGTCCCGCGCCGTCGCACCGGTCACCCCATCCCGCAAATTCTGCTGGAACCATGCCGTCACCGCCCGGTTCAGTGGTTCAAGACGACTCACCTGCGCTGCCTGAGGCCCGACATTCGACCCGCTCTCGGGCACGTCAATCCCACACTTCTGCCCAAGGTCACGGACCGTCTCAGGAAAACTCGCGCCGGTGATCCGCATCAAAAACGCAAACACGTTGCCGCCCGCACCGCAGCCGAAACAATGAAAGATCTGGCGAGACGGACTCACCGTAAAGGAGGGCGATTTTTCCTGATGAAAGGGACAGAGACCTTTCAGGTTCTGGCCAGCCCGAGTCAGGCTCACGTGATGGCCAACCACCTCCGCGATATCGACCCGATCTCTGACTTGATTGATCACGTCTTCAGAAATCAGACCTCGTCCCACGGGAGTCGCAGCTCCTATTCCCCCACCTGCACCGGTGAGGAAGGTAAACGTAAGTGGTCGTAAAATAGATCGTTCAGGGTAACAGACGGAAAAGAAATCTGTCAACGTGGTGAACACACGCTGTCAAGCCACAGTAGACATGTCCTCTTTCTCCCATAGTAGACATGTCCGGTTTAGGTGATGGCCGCCGCCGCATGTGCGTCTCGTGTCGGCAGCAGCCGTGTGCGCCACGGGTGCGCGCGTGTCGGCGTGACCGGGCGCT
>JANOMG010000362.1:0-7316 GCA_031420175.1 Nitrospira sp. | reverse complement strand
TCAGGCTCGACGGGGTCAGCCGTCGTGGCGTCGTTCGACGCTGCTCCCATTCGACCTGCCGTGCGTGGCGACGAATCAAAATCGGACCAAGGGCCGGAGCAGGTGCGACCGTCAACAGCGGCTCCAGCCTGCGCCGTCTCGCTGCCACCGTGGCCTGCGTGATGACACGAGTGAGGCGGCTTGTTCCGATGCAGATCTGGCCATCTGCCGATGGAGTCATCTCGTCTGACATCGCCTCTCCGAGCAGAGAGAGGACGGTGTCATGTCCCGGTTTAGTGGTCTGTCCGCCTGACAACACCAGCAGATCACGCGCCCTTGTCATGCCGACATACAGGAGTCGCCGCTGCTCCGCCTCTTCCCGCGCCGCCATCTTCATGTCCACGAGCACGGCTCCAAGATTCGAGTGGCCTCCCATCTGCAGGCTATAACAGCGGCTCGACCAATCATGATGGATCGACGGTCCCTTGCGAGCATTCTTTGACCCCTGGTGCAGGCCGGGAAGAATGACCACAGGAAACTCCAATCCTTTGGCCTTATGGATGGTCAGCACACGAACGGCATCGAGTGATTCCTCGGCCAGGGCGCTTTCTGCCTCATCCGGCTGTTCCGACACCCTAGTCATCATCAGGTCAACGAACCCGGTCAGCGTGAGATGGGGGCGATCGGCCAATGCTTCGGCCAGATCTCTGATCTTCCGTAGATTGGCCACGGCTTGCTCGCCATGAAGCGATGCCGCTGCCAACTCTAGGATTGGTAAACGATCGAAGATCAGATCAATGGCATCCGGCACAGGTCGTAAGGGGACGAGTTGACGCAGTTCGGCCAATCGCTCATAGAGTCGTCCCACCAGTTCTGCCTGAGGATGGTTCCAGGCAGACAGCCACTCCCGTTGCAGGTAGTCCAACCCCTCTACCTGTTGGAGAGCCAGCAGATCCCGGTCCGCCATGCCACCCAGAGGTGAACGCAAGATTCCGACCAGCGCAATCGTGTCGTGTGGGTTGTCGATGACGCGAAGGAGGTTGACCAAATCGATAATTTCCTGCCGCCGATAAAAATGCTTTTCGCCGTCAGTGATATAGGCGATGTCGTAGCGGCGCAGGGCATCGAGATAGATCTGTGCCTGGGTCAGCTTTCTGAAGATCAAGGCAATGTGGCCTGGTTGGAGCGGGCCTTCACGACGATCACGATCCGTGACCGTCGTGCCTGCGAGGAGCTCCTCCTTCAGCCAGCGCGCTAGCGCTTCCGCTTCCGCCCTGGTCGCAGCCTGCACATCGAACTCCTCCTCATCCTCTCCCGGTGTGACAAGACGAAGCTGCGCCCCGGAAACTGAGACTTCTGGTTTTCGTTGAGGTCTGACAACCAGCCGTTCATTGGGCGGCTGCACATGTTCGGTCGGGTGGAAGAGCCGGTCAAAGACATTGTTGACGACGTCGAGCACGGCCCCGTCGCTGCGAAAGTTCGTCACCAGGGAATAGACGCCTCCCCCGCCCACTCGAATTTTCTCCACCACTCGTTCGAAGGCTTCAATGTCGGCTCGGCGGAAGGCATAGATCGATTGCTTGGGATCCCCCACGATAAACAATTTCCCCGGCTCCAAGTCCACATCCTGCCACGCAATCTGGTGGCTGCCTGCCCGTTCACCGAGGTAGAGAATGATCTCGTACTGGACAGGATCTGTGTCCTGAAACTCATCGACCAGGATCGCCCGATAGGTCTGTTTGATCCTGGCGCGGACGACCGGATGGTCGCGCAAGAGCGTTTTAGCCCGTGCCAGCAACCCATCGAACGCGATCCACCCGGAGGAGAGAAACCCGTGATGGATCTGATCGAGGAAGGGTCGTACGAGCGTCACTACCTCTTGAAAGTATGACTGGTCGACCGTGAGGAGTTGTTGGGCGAGGCCGATGATGGAGGCCGCCTCCTGAAACGCATCTTCATCCCATCCGGCAGGGGCCTTTCCCAGATCTTTTTCTAAGACAGTCCGTTCATCCTGAGACAAGTGAGCGAGCCCAGCTGGCCCTTCCTCCAACAGGAGTGCCAGCGACTGCACGGCTGCTGCGAGCATCTGTTCCGCCTTACGTCGTTTGGGTCGATCCTGTGCAGCAAGGATGGTGGTCGCTCGGCCATGGGTTGCCACAACCCAATCACGAAAGGCGCCCTCCAGAGAGTTGGATCGGCATTGACGTTCCAGCTCATCCAGGTCGACAAAGTCCCCGGCGAGGGCAGCGGTAAACTGCTGGAGATCGTCGAGGGAGGCCCCGGCTAGAACCAGTCGCCAGCGGTCATGCTGTGGTCCGGCTGATCCGAGCTCATCGTCCAACCAACGATCCCAACTTGAGTGAAACAGTTCCTTGAAACGCGTCCCGTCATCCTCTTGAAATGATGGATCAATTTCAGACTCCATCGGATGAAGCCGCAAGAGGTGAGCGGCAAAGCTATGCAAGGTGCCGATCTGGGATTTTTCCATCTGCTCAAGCGCCGTCCTGGCTCGCTCGATCACTTGCTCTGCTGAAAGATAGTACCGGGTCCGGAAGGTCGCGATCAGATCATCGGTCTGCTCAGTCAGGCGTAGAAGCTGCGCGCGAAGCCGTTGCTTCATTTCAGTGGCGGCTTTGTTCGTGAAGGTGAGGGCCACGACCTCCGTGATGGCTAAGGGATTTGGCTCTCTCAGGAGGAGGTTGAGGATGCGATTGACGAGGATTGTGGTCTTGCCGGTTCCGGCTCCTGCCACCACCACGACATTGCGATCCCAGGTGGTCTCAGCCAGGAACCGATCCTGGGAGTCCGTGAGTGTCGGCACATCACTCATCCTGTACCTTTTGCTTTCTCAATCTGCGTAAAACTCGGGCCTGGGGCGATCGATAGGAGCGCCACCAAGCCATCGCATCGTGGCGGCGGCAGGCGCCGGAAAACTCGCAGTAGTCGCAATAGCCATCGGGGAGAATGAAGAACTCTCTATTCGCGATGCCCTGGATCAATGTGGAGAGAGTCTGCCTGATCATGTCACCAGTGTGGCTGGTCCAGAGCCCTGCCTCAAATGTTGAGCGAGAGATCGGCTGCTTCCACTGCGGAGCCAGAAAGAGCAATTGAACATCGGTTGCTGCAGGCAGCGACGGCAACGTCATGCGGGCATAGAGCGGTGGTTGCAGTCGAAACCCGCGCACCGCCGAGAGTGCGAGATTGCGATCCACGGCGGTGATCTCATTCCCCTGCTTAAATTTATAGTCCACAATGCGGAGCGCCGGAGGCTCAGCTCGGTAATCGACACGATCCAAGGTGCCATGGATCTTCAGGGCAACCGATGACGTACCGGACTCCAGCGGGACGATTCCTTGGGCGGCAGCCTCAAAGGCAACAGGGCGGAATCCGGTTGCCAGATACTCCGCCTGGTCGGAAGCGACGGCGGCCGTAACCAACTCTGTCACCTGTTCACGAGCCAACGTCCAGAGCAAGGCATGCCCCGTTCCCTGGCTCGCAGCATGGGCGGAAAAGGTATCGGTCACTGCTGAATGCACCGTGGATTGCACCGTGAACTCGGTCAGCGAATCATCTGGCCACTGGAGTATCACCAACCGTTCGTAGCTTAACCGAAGCGATTCATGAACCAGGGTCCCGAGCGTTAAGGGAGGCAGGTGATCGTGCTGGAGCCGTCGCACAGGCTCCAGCCGAAGAACTTTTTCTGCGAAATACTGAAAGGGACAAGTCGCATACCGTTCTAATGCTGTGGGCGAGAAGCTCCGTTCCGCGGCCACCGGTGACACAGATGTTTGTGCGCCAACCATGCCGTCAAACGGACCAAGCTCGGGGGATTCTCGCTCGATCGTTTTCAGGGTGGCGAGACCTTGTTCAAACAGTGGCCAGTCCCGTCCCAACGCATCGAGTACGGGTCGCGTATCGTAGCTCTGCAACAGGCAACCCAAGGCCAATTCCTCTGCCGGTAACAGATCTTGAATCGAGGGCTGTTCGCTGATCCGTTGGGTCAGCCGTCGAGGGACTGTCTCTTCCGGCTTCCCAACGAATCGCGGATCGCGTGTCGCCATAGCGATGAAGCTTGACGGCGCCATGACTCGTCCTGTTTCATCGGCTCGCTGGTACGACAGATACAGCCGATTGGTTGCCGAGCGGCTGAGGAGTTCAAACAATAGTAATTCCTCTTCATGCCCGGCTAACTTCTCATCGATCTTGTAGCCCAGAGTCGATTCCAGTACGACGCGTTGATGGTCACGAAGAAAAGGGTCTTCACGCACGTACCGGGGAAAGAGTTTTTCGTTCATCCCAAGAACAAAGAGCGCTCGAACGGTCCTGCCACGGGCCGTCATGGCATCCAGCACCTGAACGCCCTGGTGCCGATCCTCTTCGATGGGAATGTTGGTCTCGTCCAATACCCGCTGGAACAATTCGACCCACTCCTCCCATGAAAGGTCCCCTCCCAGCGGGTCTAATTCCCGTAGACGGGCCAGAGCGGATCGGATCAGAGAATCAACTTTTGTGAGATTCGTCAGCTCGGGTGACTCGGGCGAAGGTGCGTCGAACAGATCAGATACGCGAATATGGGACGTCACTAGCGTGAGAAATGCATCGGTCAAGGTTCCGATCGATCCTTGCGCAGGGAGAGCCCGGCAATCGTGAATCAGTCGCGACACGAGTTCCCACAAGTATGTCAGCTGAGAGGTCTCGCACGTCCCGACCATTGTCTGGTCATCTTCTTCAGGCTCCGATTCTGCCTCGCGAAGAATCGACGAACTAGCCGGCTCTGCCAGGCGCCTCCATTCCACTTCCCCTTTTGTAAGACCCAAGGTGTAGACGAGGGAACGCCAGATATCAGGCCGAAGACTCGCTGTAGCGGAGGCAGCGCCCTGTGCGCGGTAGAATGGCGACGTGACCACATCCAGCATGGCGGCACGATCGAAGTCATGCAGTGGGAGCGAGGCGAGGCGCAAGAGGGTTTTGATCAATGGTTCACGCGACAACGGCTTCCCCGCCGTTGTCGTGAAGGGCACCAGATGATGGTCGAACACCGATTGCAGCCGGGCCTGGTAGGGCTCCAGCGTTCGAGCCACTACTCCGATCTCGTCGAAACGATAGCCGTTCACCTCAACCAAGGTCAGGATTTCACGACAGACCGTCGCCAACTCCTCCTCGACCCCGATCACATTTGTGACGGAGAGTTCGACCAGCTCCGATGTTGCCGTGCGCTCCCCGTACCCACTCCGATCCTCATGGGTGTCTGCCAGCGGGAGGAGATGACGCTCGAAAAATTGACGAGCAAAGAAAAAGGCCGGGCGGTCCTGCAGCGGAAAGTACAAGGTGGTCGGCGCGGCGCGGACCACCGATTCGAAGAACGAAAGTTGGACCTGCGAAAGATCGTAGAAACCATAGTAGAACAGGCGTGGCATCCCACTAAGGAATAAGGAACCTGAGAGATCCCGGCCGAGTGAGGCCGCCAGGTCATCAGAAGAACCAACCCCGAGCGACCGGCTGGCTTCCATCATAGCCGCATGCAGGGTGAACAGGGCACGAAGCCAGGTTCGGTCATCTTCCTCGAATACCCCCTCCGTGAGCGCTTTCAACGCCATCGTCGGCTCGACCACCGCGTCTTTCAAGTCGCGCACCGTCGCCCACAGGCCTTTCCAGGTTCCTGGTGAGGCAGGCAAACGCGTGAGAGGCTCGAGCCCTGGAACCTTGCGTCGAACCACCTGTCGCACCAATTGTTCGAAAAAGAAATCGTCGACCAGTTGCAGGGCCGGTTCCGAACTGGTCGCAGAGACCGCTGCGAGATCATCACGCAAACGGAGGGCCATCTGGTGGAACGTCAGAAAGTTGATATTGAGGAAGGCACGAGGCTCGTGACGCGTAAGTGACTGTTTCAGCTGTTCGACCAGAGAGGCCGAGGGAACAATGACGGCGAGCGGAGCAAAGGGATCCTCGGTCTTACAGGACCGAATGTCCTCGACCAAGGCACGTTCAAGAACTGGATGAAAAGGCCCGGTGACGATGCGAAGCATCAGGAACCGTGACGAGTGATCGGTGATGGACGACGAGCGGAAACCGGACAGAGAGCCATGATGTTCTTTTTGTGGCTAGAGCCACCCATCTCATGATCACGAGCTACTAGACTAGCCGGTTTCCGGCCCCAACAGTTCGCCATTGCAATCCACACAGCACCAGCCGCCATCGATGAAGCCCATCGGCTCACCGCACATGGGGCATTCGGGCGGAGGTCCCTTGTCGAGGACAGGGAGCACGGGTAACTCAAAATCGTCGTCGTCGTCATCGACCATGGAACGCTCCTTCCCCTACTCGCGCGGTTTCATTTTGAGCAACAGGGCCTTCTCGGCGCTCTCGCGACTCGGCACGCCGACAAACGTCAGGCGTCCATCGATAATCGTGGCCGGCACAGCCCTCACCGAATGCCGGTCAGCGAGGCTCCGTCCATCCTCGGTGGTGATATCCACCTCACGATAGCCGAAGCTATATTTTACTCGAAGTTGCTTCCAGAGACTCTTCGCCGACGGGCAGGCTCCACAGCTCGGCGAGATTAAGAGCACAATGTTCGGCATCGATTCCCTCCAACAACTGTGCGATCTTAACATCGGGTCGAACGGGGGAGCAAGCAAACCGATGATGGGGCTGCGCTGGTTTGACTTCCCGCGGTGGAAGGCGCATCATGCACGCGCCTAATCCATGATGCACAGAGGTGCACGGTGACCCCTTGTTAGCCTTTGCCAATCCAACCTCACAGAATCGTTCGGAAACAGAGTTCCCCCCTCCTGGTGTCCTTCGCCATGAGGGCGTTGCTGTCTGTGCAGCGGTAGCCACCATCGACATGACATCATGGGCCTTAACCTCATCGAGAAGGAGACTGAGATGAAAAGACTGGCAGCCCTTTCGGCCGCACTGATCCTGGGATCGCCCACACTCGCGCTGGCGGTGGAACATAATGCGGGGTATCGAGGAATCGGACAGCTCTACTTCGGCATCATGGCCGCGATCCTGATCTATGGCGTCTACGATAGCTTCGGCAAGAAGGCGATGTATGTGGCTGCGCCGATCATTCTGGTCGGGCTCTACATGATGCTGCCAGAAAACTAAATCCTGACGTCAGGATACGACTGGCTGGCCTAGTCCAGCCAGTCCTTCTCTTTCAGTTTTCGTGGAAGATATTTCTTCGTGAGGTACTGGAAGTCGTTGTTGGCGAGGGCGTCCAGTTCGTATTCGCCAGGATTATTCATGAATGCCGTCGCGAGGCGTTCGAGACCGAAGCCCGCCGGGGCTTCTCGCAAGTAAGGCCGACGTAGGCGTACTTGCGGTCCGTC
>JANOMG010000361.1:0-15089 GCA_031420175.1 Nitrospira sp. | reverse complement strand
GGCGCGCCGGTTCTCCCGAGCACTTTCGGCGTGCGCCGGAAGGGAATCTTCTCGCCGGTGAGGAGTTGTTGCACCGATTTCATCGCACCACCGAGGTGCACGGGCAGCAACAGGAGGTTGAGGGCATAGACTCGCATGAAGTCAATGAGGCCTCGGTAGCGCAGGATCGACAGATCGCGAGCATAGAGGAGGAAATAGGGGATGGCGGTCATCGACAGCCAGACGGTCATGAGCTTGGAGGAGAAGGGGACCGCCAACAACAGCAGTACACAGATGGGGGACAGCGCCATCGAGGTGAGATAGTGTAGTTGGTAGAAACTCTGCGGAGCGAGTGCCGGGGTTTTCGGCACGTTCCTGAGATACCGGAGCAGCTTGGGCAGAATGAGGAGCCCTCCGTTGGCCCAGCGGCCTCGTTGGATAATGAGGGAGCCGAAATCGCCGGGCGTGGCACTATAGGCCAGCCGCTCCGGGTAGTTAAAGAGCCGCCATCCTCGCGCCATCAAATCGACCGTCGATTCGGTGTCTTCAATCACTGTGCGATCTTGGATGTAGCGCCGAATCACTCCATGTGTGGTCGTCTCTGCCACGCAAATGTCTTCCAAGGCGGCCTTCCGGAGGAGTGCGTTCGCGCCAACCCAAAATGTGGCGCCAAAGTAGGTGAAGCCTTGATGCAGGAGATATTGAATGTCGGTTGTCGCTCCGGCGGTTCGCTCGAGCAGGCCTGGTGCATTGGGAATGGCGCTGTAGGGAGTCTGCGCCACGGCGAGTCGTTCATTGCCTGGCTGCTCCATGATCTGAACGAGACGGATGGCATAGTCCGACAGAATGAGACTGTCCGCATCTAAGGTAATGACATAGGGCGAGTCTGGGATCTCATAGGATCCGTGGGGGTCTGTCGTCTCCTCTAGCATGAGTCCTGTCGCATGCGGCACTTCATGCAGACGTTGGCCCATCACGCCGAGATAACTATTCAGATTCATCGCCTTATTCAGTTCATGCGAGAGGTTCTGATAGCGTTTTCGCTCGAAGATGGTGATGTCTGCCTGGAATACGGCGGCCAGAGCGCGGTACTCGCCGAGCAAGAGGCGCTCGTGTGGCGCGCCATTGGTGGCAACGGCTTGGGCGTGATGATGCCAGTGCGCGGCCCGTTCTTCATAACGGCGTGCGGGCCCGCGGAGAATGTTCTCTGTAAACCAGGTATCAGAGTGGGTTGCGCTAGGAAAGCGATCGGCCTGCTCGTTAAACCATTGCGCCGCATGCGCATAGGCCTGGGCTAATGCGACATATTCTTGTGGGAGATCGCGCACGCCTGTCTGTTGCCGCAACATGAATTGCACCAGCAGGCTCTCAAAGTAGCGAGCCTGGTCGTCGAGCAGGGCATGGAGTTCAGCCGGCATGGACTGGGCAGCCAGCAGGGCTTCGCGATCTTCTGCCGTGCGTGGATTCGGCGGATTGTCCAATAACAGAACGACCCGCTTGTGCGGATATTCCTGCAAGGCCGCCGATAGCAGCGTTTGACGGATGACGTTCGTTTCTTCTTTGTACGACGGGACCAGGATGGTGAGGGGAGACAAGGGTTCTACAAACGACGTTACCAGCTCGTCTCTGGTGGCCGGGACATGGCCGAGCCATCGTGTTAAATAGGCCAGCCTGGCCAGTTGATAGCTGAAGTTCCCGGAGATCAGAAATCCCACCAACAAGAGGAAGACCATGGCTTCGACGGCATGGAAGAGATTCCCTTGTTCGAGCTCTTCGCTGAGCACCGACGCAATGGACCAGAAAAAAATGTGACGGCGATACCTGTCGCCACGATCGTGGTTCTCGTCAGACTCACTTCAAAGTGAACTTGTTTGGCTGTCATGGAACTCCTGTAGATGTCCCAGCTCATCTCGCAATCGGTGTGCCAGTGGTCTGTATCGTAAATCGTTGATGTTCTGCGGCTAATAGCTATGCCGCCTGCATCACATTGAGGCGGTTTTGCGAACCTGTAAGGATTCTCCTACCAAACATGTCACGCGGGACACGTTCCGGTTCTGCTGAACCAGGCGGAATTCGAAGGGGCCTTGTCGTGTTTTGACGGAACAGAAAGACGTGAAGAGCGGGTACGAATCTAGAGCTTCTTATCGCATTTCAAGCGGATAACCGTCCACCTCACCTCGCGGAGTCCCATTCACTTCCAACAAATTCGCTCGTTCTCTCCTTACTCTTTGACCGTCATAGTCATGGGGATCGACTCCAGGGGATTGTCGCAGTCGTCACGGGGGGCGGCGACGATCTTGTCCACCACATCCATTCCCCGAAAGACTTCGCCGAAGACGGTGTAGGTTCGGTCCAGCCCGCTGTTGTCCGCGACACTGATATAGAACTGCGATCCGCTGTCGTTGAAATCCCGCGTACTGTTGCTCTCCCGTGGCACCTTGGCCATCGCGATGGCGCCCCGTTTATGCGGCCGATCGCTGGTTTCCGGATTCAGCCAGTAGCCGGGACTGCCCGACCCGTGCAGGGAACGGTCTGGATTCTTGCTCAGCGGATCGCCGCCCTGAATGATGAATCCGGGCACGACGCGATGGAAGGTGGTTCCATTATAAAACCCCATCTTTACGAGCTTGATAAAGTTTTCGATGTGACGCGGAGCGTCATCCGGATAGAAGCGAATTTTGATCTCACCGAACGGCGTCGTAATGGTGACGCGCGGATCGATTTTCTGGAATTGCATGGTCATAGGAGATGAATGTAACAGGGGCGAGCTTCAGGCGGCAAGAGGCATGAAGCAGTGATGGGTGATGCGTGATCGGTGATGGGTGGGAGGGGAAAGGGAAGAGGGTGATTCCGATGAGTCCTCATCACTGATCACGCATCACTCGTCACAGTCTTCAGCCCTTTACCAGGATCAATGTTGAGCCACAAGAGCCCGCCCACGATGGCCACGGTTGCGGCCACGCCTAACGAAACCGGCCAGCCCCAGTGATGGGCTAGCCATGGCGTCAGAGTTGGGGAAATCGCGCCGCCGATATTGGCGCCGGTGTTCATGAGCCCTGATAATGTACCGGCGTGGGCTTTTGACAGATCGGTCGTCGAGGCCCAGTAGGCGCCGACTGCAAAGTAGAGCCAGCCCGCGCCGAATGACAGACTGGTGATCGCCAGGGTGGGGGATTCGACGAGGGCTCCCAGTGCAATCGCTGATCCAGCCAAAACCATGCCGGTCATGCCGGTCACAGCCCGTCCGGTGGTGAGCCCGTAGCGGACTGCGAGTCGATCGGTCACCCAGCCTCCCAGGGGACAAAAGATCAACATGGCCAGAAAAGGGGCGGAGGCATAGAGGCCGCCGCGGAGCACATCGAATCCTCGAACATTCACCAGATACAAGTAGAACCAGGACAGATAGACGTAGGCGACATAGCCGAGGCAACTGTAGCTGATCACCAGCCACCAGATGGTGGGGGTCTGTCTGAATGTACGCCAGGGCACAGCTATGGCGTACATTGGCGCTCGTTCGTTCAGGGCCTGTTCACCTGCATTTACCCAGGGATGTTCGTGCGGATGGTTGCGCGAGAGGAGCCACCACAGGAGTCCCATCCCGATTCCGAGCAGGCTCGCGAGATAGAACACGGTCTGCCAGCCCCAGTTCACCATCACCCAGGCGGCAATGGGCGGGGTCATGGCGGAACCGAGTCCGATGCCTCCGATCGCGATCCCGATGCCGAAGCCTCGCGCCTCAGCCGGGAACCAATTGGTGACAGCGCGATTGAAGGCAGGCAGGGCCACGGCCTCTCCGATCCCCAGGCAGAACCGCACGAGCATCAGCGCGCCGACAATCCCGACGAGGCTCGCGAGCGAGGATGCGGCGACCATAGCCGTCAACGCCGTGCAGATCGACCACCAGAAGAGCGCGACGGTGAGCACGACCCTGGCACCCCAGCGGTCGGCCAGCCATCCACCGGGAATCTGGAAGAGGGCGTAGCCGACGACGAAGGCCGAGAAGACCCAGCCCATCTGTTGATCGGCGATCCCATAGGCCGGCATCATCTGACGCGCCGTCACGGAAATATTGACGCGATCGATATAGGTCACGACGCTGATCGAGAACAGGAGTGCTAGAATCAGCCATCGGATTCTGGTCGGTTGGGATGGTGGCGTTGTCACGAGAGATGGTCGTGTCTGTGTGCCAAGGTGAAGATGCCTGAGTATACCGGGTCTCGCTGAAGATCACCAGGCAGGAGGTCTCGATGGCGAGTGAAAATCCCTGTCACGACGCAGACTTCGTAGATTTCATGCAGGTGATTCGGTAAGATGACCTCCTTACGGCAGCGATGCGGTTAACCTAGCGAGCTCAATCGATTTAGGGAGCAGGAGTGGTCCGAACTCGGTTTGTTATTGCACTGATTGTCATTCTCCTGCTCGGCGGCGGCGCTTTTCTGGTGTTCTCGCCCCACCTGACCGGCGACGATTATCTCAAGGATTTTTTCCTTCAGCAGCTGGAGCAGAGTATCGGGCGCAAGATCGACGTCCATCGCATCAAGCTGGTCCTGTTCCCACGCGTCCGACTGGAGCTCACGCAGGTCGCGATTCACGATCGGAATTCCGATCATATTTTGTTATCGGCCAAGAAGCTGGATTTGGTCTTGCGGCTTCTTCCTCTGTTGCGCAAACAGGTGGTGGGGAAACGGCTGCTGATCGAAGAGCCGACCTTGACGCTCCGGCGCGATCATAACGGCCACTGGAATCTTCTCGATCAGGTGGCGCAGGGGGCCGCGGCCGATGAAAATGCCGTGCAGGCGATCAGCCGGATTTTCCGCATTCGTGAAGCCACATTGGTGAATGGGAAGCTGATCATCATCGATGACGCACGACCAGACGGGACTCGATCGATCACCTTGGAGTCGGTGGAGGCGTCACTGGTCATCAGAGCGGAGCGGGGACAGGCGGATCTGCACGTCTCTGCCGGTCATGCCGGCGACAAGGGTCTGTCTGCCATTTCCCTGGCCGGGACGATTTCCACCGCCCAGCGGGAGACGCTGGCGATCGGCGATGTCTCGGCCTCGCAGGTCAGACTCCAGTTCGATGGTAACGTGGAAGCGGCGAATCTCAATCTTCGAGAGGCAGCGGATTTCTTCGGCCCGCGTCCGGTTCCTGAACAGTTGCAGGGTGTTGTGAATGTGCATAGTCTCGTTCGAGCCGTGCCTGGTGTGGCGGGCTATGATGTTCTGTTGTCCGATCTGTCTGCGAGCCTCGAACAACTGACGCTCACAGGCCAAGCAAGCCTCTCCGGGTTGTTGACCGTTCAGCCCACGTTTGCCTTGACCTTTTCGGCATCCCCGATCCAATTACGCCAGTTGCTTACGCAGCTGCCGGCTCAGTGGGTGCATTCGCAGCTGCCAGCGATCATGCAGGACCGGGAGATCGACGGGACGGTGGAGATTGTTTCTGCCACCGTCACGGGGTCATCGGTCGCAGGGCCTCAGCTCTCGTTGACAGGGGAATTTCGCGTGAAGCAGGGGCAAGCGTTGATCGGAGACAGTCGTGTCCCAGCCAAAAATTTGGCCGCAGTAGTGTCGGTCGAAGCCGGTCGGATCAGGGTGTCGAATCTGAGCGGACTCTATGGCGCGATCCATATGAGTGAGAGTAAGGCGCTCATCTCGTTTTTGGAGGCGGGGCCCTGGCTTGAGATGGACATTACCGGAGCGATGGCCGCGGCGGACCTGTTGCAGTTTCTTGCGAAGACCGTCAAGTCGGAACAACTATCGCGTGTGCTAGCCGCATCGCGTGACGTGGAAGGCATGGCCAGTCCCACGTTCCGCTTGGTCGGTCCGCTCAACCAGGCCGGTGGCGTGACCTTTGCCGGGGGAGAGATTACCGTCCAGCATGTCGGTCTGACGAATCCATCGTTGCCCGAGCGGTTGACCGGGTTGCAGGGTCGATTTGTGCTGTCGGATGGCGGGACTCAGTTCGATCAGGTGACGGGGCATGTGGGCGATTTGGCCGTCCATGTCAATGGTGGCATTACAGGGGGCAGTGGCGGCACCTTTCAGGATTTCCTGATTCGGGTTAACGGCGATGCGGGCCATATGGCCAAGTTGCTCCCCTCGAATGCTATTCCAGCCGAGACGATCGATGGGCTGGTCAACGGCGCCGTGGTCTTGACCGGTCCGACACTGTCGCCACACGTGCGGGGTGAGGTCGTCTTGACCGAGTCGAAAGTGACGCTGCCCGGTCTGGTTGAAAAACCGATCGGCGCCCCGGCGATGGTGGAATTCGAGGGCACGATTCCGCAGGCCTCCGGGGTCTTGCTCGACAGGATTGAGCTGATCGTGCCGCCGATCCGACTGCCGCTCAAGGGCAAGATTCAATTGGGTGAACGGTTTTCCATCGATGCGGCGCTTTCGACCGGTACGCTGTCGTTGTCCCGTGTGCCGGAATGGATTGCGAAGGGAGGATTTGAAGCAGGGAATATCGAGTTGTCGCTGGATATGAAGGGGAAGGACCTCAATTGGAAAGCATGGCGGACCACCGGGTGGCTCGCGTTAACCAATGGGCTGATGAATGCCAAGGGGGCCGAGGGGCCGATCGAGGACTTGTATCTGCGGGTCCATTTCGTGCGGAACGGCGTGGAGATTAAGCGGTTGTCGTTCCATCTGTTCGACAGCGACCTCGCACTGGAAGGGACCATTAAGAATTGGGCGTCGAAACCGACGATTACGGCCAAGATCGAGTCCAATCAGATGGATCTCGATCTCCTTATTCCGAAAGGCGAGCGGTCACCTATTCGAGAGTTTCTGGAAACGCTCGCGGCCACCAGCAGGGTCCAGGCCACGGCATCGATCGCGCGGGGCCATTACAAACATCTCAAATTCGGGAGTCTCTCCGCCCGGATTATGATTCAAGACGGCGCGCTGGATGTGGACCGTTTGTCCGGCCGATCGACCAGTGGGGACGTCGCCGGACGTATTGTGGTGCAACTGCCGGCTCACGAGCCGGCGGACGCCGAGATCTCGGTTCGGGCGACGGGTTTACTGGTGGAAGATGTGCTGAAATTTTTCGGCCCCAAGGGGGGCGTGATGACGGGGGAAGCTCGGGTGACGGGGACGATCCGCGGACATGGAAAGAATCCGAATGGGCTGTATCCTACGTTGAACGGCAAGATGGATGTCCTGCTTGAAAACGGACGCATTCTCAAATCACAGGAACGGGCGATTTGGAAAATCATCAGCATTCTGAATCTGCCGGCGGTGCTGCAGGGGAAAGTGGATCTGGAGAAAGAGGGACTACCCTATAGCAAGATCACGGCGACGGTCCTCGCGAGGAACGGGCTGATCGAGACCGAGAACTTGATCGTCGATAGCCCGATCCTTAAAATTACCGCTGCCGGCAATTATGATTTGCCGACGGATCAAATCAACATGGTCTGGGCCGTCAGTCCGTTCGGGTCGTACTCGCAATTCCTGAAAACGATTCCACTCTTCGGTCGGCTCTTTGCCGGTGAGCGCAGAGGTGTTGCCACGGCGTTGTTCTCCGTCAAGGGGTCCATCCGGGATCCGGAGGTGACCTATCTGCCGATGAAGTCGTTTGCCAGCGGCGTGACGGGTCTGGCGCAACTTGCGTTTGATGTGTTGAGGAACACGGTGATGCTGCCGATCGATTTGATGACGCCTGATGAGGACACAGGCGCCGGCAAGGATACCATACCCGAGTCTGGATCGGTTCCATCCGCGCCTTGACCGACTTCTCCCCCCGTGCTAGATTCCGAGCAACATTTACCATGGCGTCATCCACTCCGCACTCTCAACGTGCTACGGTCTTTATCGCTGCCAGCGAGAGCGACTCCAATCTCTATTACGCGACGAAGTTTATTGCGCCGGACCCCTTTATCTATTTGGAGATGAAGGGGGAGCGGATTCTGGTGATGAGCGATCTCGAAATGGATCGGGCGAAGAGCCAATCGTCCGTCGATCGGGTGCTCTCGTACTCGGAGGTCGAAGGGCGAGCCAAGAGCCAAGGCATCGCTGAACCAGGCACGGTCGAGGTGGTGCATATCCTCTTGCGAGAAGCCGGTATCACGCAGATCCTGGTCCCGGCGAACTTTCCCTTCGGCCATGCCGTGAAGTTCCAGTCGTTGGGGTATCAGTTGCATCCGAAGCGGGACCCGTTCTACGAACAGCGCGTGGTGAAGACTGCCGAAGAAGTGCGCTATATCGAAGCGGCCCAGCGCGCGACCGAGCAAGCGGTCGCGGCGGCCCACGACATGTTGCGCCAGGCTTCGATCAACAACGATCAGCTCTGGTACGAGGGGGTGCCGCTGACGTCGGAGCGCGTGAAGAAATTGATCAATGTGGCGTTGATGGAGTGCGATTGTGTGGCCCAGCATACCATCGTCGCCGGGGGAGAGCAGGCTTGCGATCCGCACAACGAAGGCAGTGGCCCGTTGCCTGCTCACCGCAGCATTATCTTCGACGTGTTTCCCCGTTCGGCCTCCAACCGGTATTTCGCCGACATGTCCAGAACCGTGGTGCGAGGGACTCCGAGTCCCGAACTGAAGCGACTCTACCAGACGGTCCTGGATGCGCAGGAAGAGGCCATCACGAAAGTCAAAGACGGGGCCGATGGGAAGCGGATTCACCAAGGTATCTGTGCCAGATTTGAAAAAGCCGGGTACCAGACCGGCCTCGTCAATGGACGGATGCAGGGCTATTTCCACGGCACCGGCCACGGCGTCGGCCTCGATATTCACGAAGCGCCCCGTATTAGCCGCACCGGCTCACTGCTCCAAGAAGGTCACGTCGTCACCGTCGAGCCCGGTCTGTACTATCCCGGCCTCGGCGCCGTTCGCATTGAGGACATGGTGCTCGTCACCAAAGACGGGTGCCGCAATCTGACGAACTCTCCGAAGATCTTCGAATTAGGTTAATATGAGTGATCAGCTCTCAGCGATTAGCTTTCAGCTCGCTGATGGCTGACAGCTGAAGGCTGAAAGCTTCCTATGCGCCTAACCTTCACGATTCAACGATTCAATCCCGAAGTCGATTCCACGCCTCATCCTCAAGAGTTCCGTCTCGATGTAGGCCGTGGGATGACGGTGCTCGATGCATTGATTCGGATCAAGAACGAATGTGACGGAAGCCTGGCCCTCCGTTATTCCTGCCGCTCTGCGATTTGTGGTTCCTGTTCGATGACGATCAACGGGAGCGAGAAACTCGCCTGCCGGACTTCTCTTCGCAAAGAACTCGACCGACATGGGCACATCATCGTTGCGCCGCTTCGCAACTTGCCGGTGATCAAGGACCTAGTCGTGGATATGGCTCCGTTCTGGGAGAAGATCCGCGATGTGCAGCCGTGGCTTTCGCCCGGCAGGCCCTGGCGCGAGGGCCCGTCTGTTCAGATAGAGGCGCGGGACCATCTTCATCCGGAGTTCCACAATGTCGATGCCTGTATCATGTGTGGCGCCTGCGTCGCGGCCTGTACCGTGTATGAAGTCTCGAAGGGCTTTGCCGGTCCCGCAGCCTTGGCGAAGGCCGATCGCTTTCTCTCCGACCCACGCCAGGCCCCGTCGGCGACGCGCGCCAGGCTGTCGGCTCTCCAGGGCGAACATGGCATCTGGGACTGTACGCGCTGCAACTTCTGCGTCGAGGTCTGTCCGAAAGATGTCAAACCGATGGAGGCGATCATCCGGTTGCGGCGGGCTTCGCTTGAACAAGGCATGACAACGACCGGCGGCGCGCGCCACATCCTTGGTTTTACCGATCTGGTTGAGCAGCAAGGGCGTTTGAACGAAGCGATCATGCCGCTGAAAGTGGTCGGGTTCGCACCGCGTGGCTTGCTGCGTATCCTGCCTCTGGGCATCAAGATGTTACTCAAAGGGAAAGTTCCCAATCCTCTCGGACATGCGCTCCCCGGACTCAGCCACCTCCAGGCGCTCATACGGCGAGTGCGACGTGCCACACCTCCAGCCTGACGCCCATGGCCTGGACCATTCGATTGCTTGAAGAGATTGCCCTGGCCGATATCGCCTTCGAAGCCGAAGGGGAGTCGGTCGAGGAGGTCTTTCGCGGCGCGACACAGGCCCTCCTCGAAAGCCTGGCGAATCCTGCGACGGTGTCGGGCGGATGGGAGCGGTCTATTGAACGGACCGATGTGGACCTCTCGGCATTGTTGTTCGATTGGTTGTCGGAGATTGTCTATTGGAAAGATGCCGCAGGGGTGGTCTTCCGGGAGGCACCGCTCACGTTGGCGCAGGAGGGAGACGTCTGGTTGTTGCGAGCGCGGTTGATCGGCGCGCCGGTGGATTACCAGACACAAGAGCTTCATGCTGATGTGAAGGGGGTCACGAAACATCTGTACGAGCTCAAGCAGACAGGCGGTCGCTGGAAGGTACGCGTCGTGCTCGACGTATGATGGTAGACATGTGGCAGAATCTGATGATCTGTCGATCTGTTGACTTGGGGGAGGTGTGAGATGGGGAAGTAGAGATGGGCAATCTTTATTTCTTGTAAATCGTCAGATCATCAGATCAACAGATACAACGTCACGAGTCCCTATGAAGCTGAATACCAACATGCAGGTGAACCGGATTACGGACGAGATCTGGGAAATCCCCACGTCCGAAAAACCTGGCATGCTGGTGCCGGCTAGGATTTATGCCACCAGGGGGATTCTTCAGGCCATGGATTCCGGGGTCTTCGATCAGGTCACCAATGTCGCGTGTCTGCCCGGCATTCGTCGGTATGCACTCTGTATGCCGGATGGGCATTGGGGCTATGGATTTCCGATCGGGGGTGTCGCGGCGTTCGATGCGCAGGACGGCGTCATTTCTCCCGGCGGTGTCGGCTACGATATCAACTGCGGGATGCGGCTGATTCGAACAGACTTAACGCTGGCGGACGTGCAGCCTCATCTAGAGAGGCTCATGACCGAACTCTTCCGGAAAGTACCGGCCGGCGTCGGGGCGAGCGGATTCGTTCGGCTTTCGAAAGAGGAGTTCGGTCGGGTGATGACCCATGGGGCCAAGTGGTGTGTGGAGCGGGGGTACGGGTGGCATCGGGATCTCCTCCGCATGGAAGAAGGCGGCTGCATCGAGGGGGTCGATCCATCGGTCGTGACCGACCATGCGATTCAACGAGGCATCAATCAGCTGGGGACCTTGGGATCGGGCAATCACTACCTCGAAGTCCAGGTGGTCTCGAACGAGCGGATATTCGATCCGGTCACGGCGGCGGCGCTCGGCATCACCGGCCACGAGCAGATCGTCGTGATGGTGCATTGTGGCTCGCGCGGGTTCGGCCATCAGGTGGCGAGCGACTATCTCAAGGTGTTCGAAAAGGCCATGCCCCGTTATGGCATCACAGTGAAGGATCAGCAGTTGGCTTGTGCGCCATTTCGATCTCCCGAGGGGCAGGAGTATTTTTCCGCCATGAACTGTGCCGCGAATACGGCCTTTGCCAATCGCCAAGTCATCACGCATCAGATTCGAGAGGCCTTCGCGACGGTCTTTGGCCGGTCCGCCGAGGCGCTGGGCATGGAGCTGGTGTATGACGTGGCGCATAACATCGCCAAGGTCGAACGGTATGCAGAAGGGGAGCTCGTGGTGCATCGCAAGGGTGCGACCAGAGCATTCGGGCCGGGGAGTCTGGAGCTGCCGGATATATTTCGACAGACAGGCCAGCCGGTCATCTGTGGGGGATCGATGGAGACCGGTTCCTATCTGCTCGTGGGGACGGATCAAGCGGTGCGCGACACGTTCGGCTCGACGATGCATGGAGCCGGGAGAACGATGTCACGCGCGCAAGCGAAGAGAACGGTCAGTGGTGAGCAGCTCCAGCAGCAGATGAAACAGCGCGGCATTCTGGTCAAGGCGGTGTCGATGTCAGGCCTCGCGGAGGAGGCAGGCCTGGCCTACAAAGATATATCTGAAGTAGTGGAGTCGGTCGATCGTGCGGGAATTACAAAAAAGGTGGCGGAATTGCGTCCCATTGGCAATATCAAGGGGTAATCGCAGAAGGAGTGGCGCATGGATAAACGGCAGCATCCCAGGTTTCCCGCAAGGTTTCACAGTTCCTTTAGCTCCGTCACGGTGGTCAGTGGAGAGGGGACTGTGATCGATCTGTCGCTGCGCGGCTGCTGCGTGGAATGCAAGACGTCCGTGCACCCTGGAAGCACGCTCACGATACGCGTGCATGTGTTGCCGGAGGAACCCGCGATCACCATCCAGGAAGCCGTCGTGCGGTGGACGCGCGAGGGCCGCTTCGGCATTGAATTCCTCTCCTTCGTCCCTGAAGAATGGGCTCGTTTGCAGCACAGCGTGACGCAGTTGGAAATGCACCCCTACCAGAAACCGGACGACGAGACGTCTGACGTGGCGTAAGTACCCTCGGCCAAGTACGCTCGGTCGACAGGCTCTTCGTGTGCCACAAGCACAGGGCGTTAGCCGCTTCTTCGAAACCCGTACAGCAAGGTGATGTTGATCCGCCGGCTGAGATAGTCGTGCTTGAAGGTAATCTCATCGGTCTCGTGGAAGAGATCCGAGTTGAAGACGATCGCGCGATTCGTTCGATAGGGGATCTTTACCGTCTGCGCGCCCACCTGCTCGAGCCAGGCGAGAATCTTCGGTTTGTTCTTGTCGCTGTTGTATTCCTGAAAGTTCCACTCTCGCGGCGCTTCCTTGTCGTAGACAACCAGCCCGCCGGTCTCCTGGTTGAGGTTGGCCTCGTCCGGCGTAATCCAGAAATTCACATTGACCGCCGCAGCGTCGGCATGGATGTTGAGCCCGCGACGCGCACTGTCGTGTTTGAAGGCCCAGGCTTGAGTGAGTCGGTGCTGCTTGAAGATGCGGGGGAATTTCAGCCGTAACTCCTCGGCAATTTGGAAGAGCAGGGGGGAGGCGAAGCCGTCGCCCAGAAAGGCCCCGATATATCCATTCTCATAGTCTTTCTTCCACATCGTGGATTCCCAACAGAATCGGCGCAGGGCTTCCAGCGCTTCGTGGTTCAGCAGTCCGTCGATATATGTGACTTCCGGTTGTTTGGCCAGATAGCGGGATTCGACGGCCTCGACGTTCAAGTCAGGATGGAGTGCGCCATCCGGGAGATGCGGGCTCGGGGCGCGATAGAGAAGCCGGTTGAACGAGGCCGCGACCGGTGCGAGTGCCTGTGGAGTAATGGGAACTCGATTGCCTGGATTGGGGAGGCGATCCAATTCGTCGCGGAGTCGTTGGAGCGATTGGAGGTAGGGGCGCTGCTCGTCGTTGAGGAGTTGTCGATCGAATAGATATCGAATTTGTTCAAGATCATGTGTGATGCGTGAGCGATAGACGAAAGAGTCGGTCAGAGGCCTGGCATGGTCATGCTTGGCCGTGGCCCCGCGCTGGAGACAGTCGACGGCCTTCTCGTCTTCTCCTGCCCACGACCAGGCGATGCCGAGATTGTAGAGGGCCTTCAGATAGCCCGGCATGATCGTGAGCGCTTGTGTGAATGACGTAATCGCTTCATTCAGCGATCCAGTTTCCATCAAGGCGAGGCCGAGATTGTTGAGCGCTTCGACATGTGTCGGCTTCAACTGGATGGCCTGACGATAGGAGGCGAGCGCGGGTTCCAGCGAACCCTGTTCCTTCAAGGCGGCGCCGAGGTTGTTGTGTGTATCCGCATGGGAAGGATTGAGTAAGCGGGCCTTGTGATACGCCTCAATGGATTCAGAGAGGGCACCGCGATCTTTGAGCACATTGCCCAGGTTGATCCAGGCTTCAAGGTGTCGTGGATTCAACAGGACGGTCTGTCGGTAGGCGCGGATGGCTTCGTCAGGACGAGCCGCTTTCTGGGCCACGACGCCAAGGTTAAACCAATAGAGTGGCGAAGCGGGAGCCTGTTCGATGGCGCGGGCGATCGTGCTCATGGCGTCGTCGAATCGATTGAGTCGATAGAGCAAGAGGCCCAGATGGTGTAACGTGTCTGGATGGTCCGGGGCCATGTCGAGAGCCCCACGATAGGCTCGTTCTGCTTCCTGGAACCGCTCGCCTTGCAGATGCGCGGTACCTTCATTCATCAAGGCGCGGATGGCCGCGGTGTCAGGCGCTCGACCGCTATTGGCTTGTTGCGTATCTTGGGGGAGGCGTTTAGGTGGCTTCATAATGTGGTTGGTCATCCAGCCCACGGTGCGGTGCGGTATTGAGGGTATACGAAAATTAGAGCCGTGGTCAAAGGGAGAAGGCCGCGTTTCCCGCCCTCTGCCTCACAGACCAGATAGACCAGAGCAACCCGAAAGACCAAAGAAACCGTCTGTGCCCTCAGGACTCCTCAATTGACCATTCATCATGCAACATGTCGTTCCTTCTTCCTCAGAAGGATGGGGTGATTTCTCAGAGGGAAAGGGGTATTCTGCGGCCCAATTAAGGAAGAGGGAATCCCTAGAATCCGCATGAAGATCGTACGCAATATAGGCACGGAACGCGTCATTGATCTCATGCGACCGTGTCTCAAGCCTGGTCATCAACTCGACATGGTCACGCCGACCCTTTCTCTCTTTGCCTTCGCCCAGGTTGTTGAGGAAGTCTCGGGGTTAGCAAAGGTACAATTGCTCCTGCCGCACGATGGAGCTGAGCTCGGGTTTCTGGGGAGCGGAGAAGACCGCGCTGCGCGCAATCAGTTGCAAGCTCGCTGGCTTGCCAAGCGTTGTGCAGACTGGATAGAGGGAAAAGTTGAGATTCGGCGCGCAACCGGAGCCGTGCCTCAAGGCGCAGTCGTCTTGCGCGATAGCGAGTCCCGTCCGCAGCAGGTCATTTTGGGCTCATTCTCATTCAGCACCGATGGACTAGGGATCACGCCAGGAAATACCCTCAGTCTTATCCAGGCGTCCGAGACTGCAGGCGAAAGCAGCCTCCTGTGTGCATGGTTCGATGCACAGTGGGCGAGCTTGCCGGCGCAACCCAATGCGAAAAAGACAGTGATTGAGTCGCTGCAGTCATTAGCGGCGCATCGAGACCCGTTCACCCTCTATTCCCTCATCCTGTACAACCTCTTTCGCGAGCCCGGCGAGGAGCTTGACGAAGAACGCATCGTCAACTCGGCGACCGGTATCCGCAACACAGTGGTCTGGAAGAAGCTCTACAG
>JANOMG010000360.1:0-14542 GCA_031420175.1 Nitrospira sp. | reverse complement strand
CATCATCGGGTCGCCACGGACGGTTGAATTGAGCATGATGGCGCGATTCTGACGGGGGTGCAGGGATGCGTTGGGTGAGTGCCGGACTGACGGGAATCCACCGTGTGCTGGGAGTGGGGATCGGTCTGCTCGTTATGCTCTGGTTCGGATCGGGCGCGGTGCTGCTCTTTGTGCCCTATCCGAGCCTGACCGAGGTGGAGCGATTCCGGTGGCTCGAGCCTCTCCGGTTGGATCACTGCTGTGTGCCGCTTGAATCGGTTTTGAATCAGGTTGAGTTAACTCAAGGGGTCGAGCGGGTGCGTCTGCTGATGGCTGCCGGGCGTCCGGTCTACGTCATCCATTTTCTGGACGGCACGCTGAAGAGCCTGTGGGCGGATCGTGGAGAGCCCATGTCTGGGATCGCAGACAGCGATGCCTTACGTATCGCCCAACAGGGTGTGCGAGTCGAAGGCGAGGTCGGGGTTGAGGCACTGCACGACGATCAATGGACGGTCCAACAGCACTTCGATCCCTATCGGCCCTTGTGGAAAGTCCCCTTACACGATGCGGATGAGCGTGAGATCTACGTCTCTTCCAAAACCGGGGAAGTGGTGATGGACACCACGGCGTTTGAGCGAAGGTGGAATATGATCGGAGCCGTGATCCACTGGCTCTATCTGCCTGTGTTGCGACGCCATTGGGCGGTCTGGGATCAGACGGTCTGGTGGCTGGCTGCGGCTGGCGTGGTCACCGCCGCCAGCGGGCTTGCGCTGGGTATTCAGCATCTTCATCACTGGAGATGGCAAGGCCCGAGCAGCCCCTTTGTGGGGATCAAGCGATGGCATCACCTTTTTGGAGTTGTCATCGGAGCCGTGGTCTGTACGTGGCTCTTGAGCGGCATGCTCTCGATGGATCATGGGCGATGGTTCTCGATCCCTGAGCCAACGGCGGACCAGCGTCAACGCTTCATGGGTGGAACGTTGATGCCTCAGGATATTGCCGTTCCGTTACGAGACGCCCTGCGGCAGGCCCAGCTCGGTGATGCCGTCAAAGAGATCCTGTTCACCAAGGTGGGGGGGGCGAGCTACTATGTGTTCCGTCCAGACACTACGCATCAAGTTGTGATGAGTGCGGCCACGATGCAAGCGCCGTTACAAGAATTCAGTTTCCAGGCTCTGACTCAAGCCGCGAGCGCGGTGTTCCCGGCTCGAAACATTGAGCGGAGTAAAATTATCCACGGTGATACCTATTACTACGGCACGGCTCACAATCCTCGTTTGCTTCCCGGTGTGCGGGTTGTTGTGGACGATCCGGCACAGACATGGCTTCACATCGATATGAAGACAGGCCAGTTGATAGAGCTTATGGATCACAGCCGGAGGGTGTATCGATGGCTGTTCCATGGCCTGCATAGTTGGGATATTCCATATTTGTTGGAACACGACGGGCAGCGAAAGATTTTGCTTCTGGCTCTCTGCATCGCAGGCCTGCTATTCAGCCTGTCCGGCGTGTATTTGGGGATCATGGTGCTTGTCGGCCGGTCACAGCTGAAACCGCCACCATTTGGTGGCGCGTGACTACCGAGAAAAGGATTGATCTGAGTTCGTCTGGTCGTGTGCATAGGCGTACGCGTAACTGATTTATACGGCAGAAGTTGCGGCAACTGAACGATTATTGATCTTGTAGGTTCCTCATCATGTTAGAAAGCAGGAGCGACTCTGCTCCTCCATTGGAGGCGCGCGTAGGTGCAGTATTGAATGGAGGCGCAGGCGGGCTTCGGCGCACCGAGCTGGTAGGTTTCCATCCGTGAGTTCCGGAGGTCTGAGATGACGGAGCAGGACGAACACAAAGCGAAGATGGAACGGCTGAAGGCGTCGGTGGATCGGCGCATTGAGGCGGCGCAAGAAGAGAGAGGCCTGTTGATCGTCTATACGGGTGCCGGCAAGGGGAAGACGACCGCCGCGCTTGGTATGGCGTTACGATGTCTCGGCCATGGCCTGAAGGTGGCGGTGGTGCAGTTCATCAAGGGCGCAATCGATACGGCAGAGGAACGGGCGCTCAAGTCCTTTGGCGATCGCGTTACGTTTCTTCGCATGGGTGAAGGGTATACCTGGGAGACCCAAGATCGCGAGCGGGACACGAAGTTTGCCCTACAGGCATGGGATGAGGTCTGCGGGTTTTTGCGCGATCCCTCCTATGCGATGGTCATTCTCGACGAGTTCAATATCGCCCTCCAGCATGACTATGTTCGGCTCGAAGACGCGTTGCCGGTTCTTCGTGGGCGCCCTCCTATGCAGCATGTGGTGATCACCGGTCGTGGCGCCAAAGAGGCGTTGATCGAGGAGGCCGATCTCGTGACGGAGATGAAGCAGGTGAAGCATCCGTTCCGAAAAGGAGTCAAGGCGCAGCAAGGAGTGGAGTTCTAGCACCATGAGGGGGCCGGTCACTAAAACGTGCGGGCAGTGCAAGCAAACCTTTGAATGCGGTCAATACGGCTGCTGGTGCGGGCAGATGGGTGTGACCGAGCGACAGCTGGATTGGATCTCTGCGCGTTTCGAGGATTGCCTCTGTCCGACCTGTCTGAAGCAAGTCGTGTCCAGTGAGCTGGGTTCTCCAGTCACCCCCTCAGCTTTATAAGGAGATCGCAGAATGCGTATTACGAAGGTCTACACGAGAACCGGAGACGCGGGAAAAACCAGGCTGGCCGGAGGGCAGCAGGTGTGGAAGGACAGTCTTCGAGTTGAAGCCTATGGTACCCTCGATGAGCTGAATGCGGTAGTCGGGGTCGTGCGGGTGATGAATGCCGAGATGGTTGGGATGTATGCGCAGGCCGAACAACTCGAAGAGGATCTCCGATGGATCCAGAACAAACTGTTCGACCTCGGCGGAATTCTTGCGACAGTCCCTGGGCAAGAGTTCAAGAATATGCCTCAGGTCACGGCAAAAGATGTGACGAAGCTTGAGAGGATGATCGATCGTTGTCAGAAAGATCTGGCTCCGCTCAAAGAATTCATTCTGCCTGGCGGGGGAAAGGTGTCTGGATTTTTGCATCAGGCAAGAACGGTCTGCCGCCGGGCAGAGCGGCTGTGTGTGGGTCTCTCCCGTGAAGAACCGGTCGATGCGGTGAATATCAAGTTCGTGAATCGGCTGAGCGATGCCTTGTTTGTCCTGGCACGTTGGGCTGCCAAGACCCAGGGGGAACCGGAATTCCTCTGGCAACGTGATACGGGGAAGTGACAAGTGAGGGGTAATCGGTGAGAGGAAAGCAACGGAGGAAGCCACGGCTCATTTTTGTGTTGGGCGGTGCGGCGTCCGGCAAGAGTCAGGCGGCGCTGGACCTGGCTGGCTTGGCCGGGCCGAGAGCCTTTGTAGCGACGGGTCAGGCGTTGGATAGGGAGATGACCGTTCGCATTGAGCGGCACCAAGCCACGCGGTCGCCTGATTGGGAAACGGCTGAAGTGCCTACGGATCTCGCACAATGGTTTACCAGTAAAGGCATTACTTATCAGTCGATTGTGCTTGATTGTCTCACGTTGTGGTTGAGCAATATGAAGGGGCTACGGCTGCGTGATGGAGACGTATTTGAAGCGACAGCCAACCTACTACGTGCCATTCGAGCGACGAAGGCCCGCGTGGTGATCGTGAGTAATGAATTGGGGCTTGGGCTGGTACCTGCGACAAAATCTGTTAGGGCGTTTCGCGATCTGGCAGGGAAGGTGAATCAACAGGTGGCGGCAGAAGCCGATGAGGTTTATCTGACGGTCAGCGGCCTACCACTGCGTGTGAAGTAAGAGGAGTGTCGAGGATGTTGTCTTGCGATACCGTTAGCCGGATTCAGCCTGCTGACCCTCGTCTTTTGGCGTTGGCGCAGGCGCGTCTCGATCGATTGACGAAGCCGATCGGCAGCTTGGGCCGGTTGGAAGAGTTGGCCGCGCGGTATGTCATGATCACGGGGGAGTTGAAGCCGAAGGTCCCAGCCGGAGCGGTCTTTACCTTCGCGGCCGATCACGGAGTGACGGTTGAAGGGGTGAGCGCCTATCCCTCCGCCGTGACGCCTCAGATGGTGTTGAACTTCCTGAGGGGCGGCGCCGGGGTCAATGTGTTGGCGCGCCATGCCGGCCTTGAGGTGCGGGTGGTCGATATCGGTGTCGATTTCGACTTTGAAGCGGTGCCAGGACTGATTCATAAGAAGGTCATGCCTGGCACAAAGAATCTCATGAAGGAATCGGCGATGAGTCCCGCGCAGGCTGAGCAAGCGTTACAAGTCGGGATAGAACTGGCCACCGAGGCAGTTCAGCAGGGCATCGGCTTGATCGGGACCGGTGAGATGGGGATCGGCAACACGACGGCGAGTTCAGCGATTACTGCCGTGATGACGGGCCGACCGGTTTCCCAGGTGACAGGGCGGGGAACGGGGATTGACGATGCCAGTCATGCCCGCAAGATCAAGGTGATCCAGCAGGCGCTCGCATTCCATCGGCTCGACTCAACGGATGCGATGAAGGTCCTTGCCAAAGTGGGTGGCCTGGAAATCGGCGGGTTGGCCGGTCTGATGCTCGGCGCGGCAGCGGCTCGTGTTCCGATTGTGTTAGACGGATTCATCGCTGGAGCGGCCGCATTGATCGCCGTGGGTCTGCAACCGCGCTGCAAAGATTATCTCATTGCGTCTCATCGGTCGGTGGAGCTCGGCCATCAGGCGATACTCGATCATCTTGGTTTGAAGCCGCTGTTCGATCTCGATCTTCGTCTGGGGGAAGGCACTGGCGCCTGCCTCGGCATGAGTCTGGTCTTTGCCGCGATCAAGATTCTCACGGAGATGGCCACGTTCGACGAGGCGGGTGTGTCGGAGCGGACGGAAGGGGGTACGGGGATCAAGGGGTAAAGGGGTATAGGGGGAAGACGCGTGTGTGTCGTCTTACCCCGGTAACCCTTATCTCGCTACCCCGTTTTTGATGGTCCGTCTATTCATCATCGCCTGGCAGTTCCTCACAGCCGTTCCACTCAGCCGTTCAACGCACGATGCCAAGCCGGAGGAGTTGGCGGCTTCCATGAGTTGGTATCCCTTCGTGGGCTTGCTCCTTGGCGCGCTGCTCGCCACGGCAGACCTGTTCCTGACTCAGATCTTTTCGGCCCAGATCACGAGTGTGGTCTTGATGCTCCTCCTGATCGGCATCACGCGTGGGCTCCATCAAGATGGTCTCGCCGATATGGTAGACGGTCTGGCTGGTGGCCGGACCGCTCAGGCTCGATTGACCATCATGCGGGATGGGCGCGTCGGAGCAATCGGAGCCACGGGACTCTTTCTCGCACTCGGCCTGCGATTTGCCGGGCTTAATGCCATGCCGGCTGGCGAGCATCTCGCGTTGCTGCTTGGCATGCCGGTGGTCGGACGCTGGGCCATGGTCATGGGGGCCTACCGCGTCACCTATGCACGATCGGAAGGAGGATTGGCTCACCCGTTCCTTACCCATTTGTCCTGGCAACACCTCTGCCTGGCTACTGTCACGGCAGGGTCAGTTTTGACGCTGTTGTTGGGACCTTGGGCGGCCTTGGGCTGTCTCCTCATCGGCACGTCGCTCATTCGCCTGTCTACGGCCTGGTTCCATCACATGTTCGGCGGCGTGACGGGTGACTTACTCGGGGCGACGAATGAAGTGGCAGAGATTCTCTTCATCGTGATCGTTCCCGTGGTGTGCTTCCGATGACGGGAGGCGAATTGGCTGTGGCCTGTATTGTCGATGCGGCGGTCGGAGACCCTCGCTGGCTTCCGCATCCGGTGCGCTGGATGGGAATCATCGTCGATTGGTGCGACCGGTTCGTCTATCGACTCCTCCTCTCTCCCTTCAAACAACGGATGGCAGGGCTGCTGCTAGCGATCGTCTTGCCAACCGGAGCCTATGCCGCTGGAGCGCTGCTCATCTGGTTGGGGGGCGTGATCGATCCTTTGTTGGGTACTGTGGCCACCGTGCTGCTGGCCTGGACCACGCTTGCGACTCGCGATCTCATGGACCATGTCCTCTCCGTACAACGGGCACTCCAATCCTGTTCTTTGCCGGAAGCTCGATTAGCCGTTGCCCGGATTGTCGGCCGCGATACGGAGGAGATGGCTGAAGCTGATATCGTTCGTGCGACGGTGGAAACGATTGCGGAAAGCACGGCTGACGGCATCGTCGCGCCGTTGTTGTATCTGGTCCTCGGGGGAGCGCCCTTGGCGCTGGCGTATAAGGCGGTCAGCACGTTGGACTCGATGATCGGCCATTTGGACGACCGATACCGGTGGTTCGGCTGGGCGTCGGCACGATTGGACGACGTGGCAAATTTTCTTCCGGCTCGCATCACCGCGCTCTTGCTGGTGCTGTCTGCGGGAATCCTGTCTCGAGCATGGCCTGTGATGCAGAGGGCCTGGCGGATCCTGTTGCGTGACGGGGGACAGCATCCCAGCCCGAACAGCGGACATCCTGAAGCCGCGATGGCCGGGGCGCTCGGGGTGCAACTGGGCGGGATCAACCGTTATGACGGTCTTTCTCTTGAACGGCCTTGCCTCGGCGACCCGGTTCAGCCTTTGACGCAGGCTCACATCGGCAGGGCGTTGACACTCATGCTCTGGACCAGTCTCTTGGGAGTGGTGTTGGGCATCGGATCGCTTCTGATGGTGAAGGGATGAGGCAACCCATTCACGGCGGGAATGTCTACAAGGTCGCCCGTGAACAACGAATTCCTGTTGGCCGCATCCTGGATTTCAGCGCCAGCATCAATCCGTTGGGTTTTCCCGCCACAGGGATTCGCGCCATTCGCGCGGCGCTCAAGCAGATCGTCCATTATCCCGATCCCGATTGTTGGCAGCTCAGGCAAGAACTGGCGCAACAATACGCGGTCGATCCGGACATGATTCTCGTCGGCAACGGCTCGACCGAACTCATCCATCTGCTGCCTCGCGCGCTCGCGATCAAGTCCGCGCTCATTATGGCTCCCACGTTCGAGGAATATGCACGTGCGCTGACGGATGCAGGGAGTTCTGTTCAGTACGTTCACGCCAGACGAGAGGAGCGCTTTCGCCCTCCATTGAAAGAAGCTCTACGACAACTTTCTATTAAAGGGTCGAGATTCGACGCCGTCTTTCTGTGCAATCCCAATAATCCGACCGGTCAGGTGATGAACCGGTTGGCTGTGCGGGAGCTTGCTGAAGCCGTCGATCGGCAGCAGGGCTGGTTGATCGTGGATGAGGCCTTCATCGATTACTGTCCGGCTCAGTCTGTCATGCCGATGTTGCGTGCGCATCCGCGCATGATGGTGCTGCGCAGCCTGACGAAATTCTATGCCATGCCGGGGCTGCGAATCGGCTATCTGGTTGGTGCGAGCAGGGTCGTGGAACGGATGAAAGATTGTCAGCCTCCCTGGTCGGTCAATTCACTGGCTCAAGAGGTCTCACGCGTGGTGCTGTGCGATCATGCCTATGCGACAACAAGCCGCACGTTCATGACGGGTGAACGGTCGCGGCTCATTCGCGGGCTCCGCTCCTTGCCCGGTCTGCGCGTCTATCCATCCGCTACGAATTTTCTGCTGATTGAGCTTCCTGCCTCGACCTGCGCTGGTGAGGTGACAGATCGACTGGCATCTGAGAGGCTGCTCGTCCGCGACTGTTCGACGTTGCCAGGTCTGACCAGGCAGATGATTCGTGTTGCGGTCAGGACCGCGAAAGAGAATCGGCGGCTGCTTGCAGCCCTTGGCTCTTGCGTGGGGGAGCAAGAGCCATGAAGACATCACGCAAGCGCGGAATGCAGACCGCCTTTAGGGTCAGACGAAAGACGCTCATCGTCGACCTGGGGGGCCATAGGACAGTTCTCTCCTCCGCCCCCAGGGGCGGTGGGATCACGAGGGCCAGGTATATCTTGAACCATCAAGTCGCCGCCAATTCGATGGCGAAAGGTGATCGTGACAAGGGTGTGCGATGTGCCGATCCTGCCAGAACGATGGGTCAGCTAGCCATCTCGCTTGGCATTCGCGATAAATTCGTCGGTCTCATGACGGCTGTGTCGCTCGCGGACTTGGTCACGGTGCGAGAGGCCCATGATGAGATGTGGGTTGAAGGATTTGTTACGGTTGGGACTTCGAATGCCGTCCGGGCGGGAGAAACGGTGACGTCGAAACAGCGCATCAACAACAGTACTCATCCTGGCACGATCAACCTGATTCTTGTGACCAATGCTCGTCTGTCTGCCTCCGCAATGGTCGGGATGGTGCAAGTCGCGACTGAAGCCAAGACAGCCGTACTGTTGCAGGCGAATGTGAAGAGCTGGACCGGTCGCTCAGGCGCGACGGGAACGGGGACAGACGCGGTCGTGGTGGTAAGCGGGAATGGTCCTCCTCACCGGTACAGTGGAACCCACACGATTCTCGGTGAACTTGTCGGACGAGTGATTGGGACGGCGGTCACAGAAGGGCTGGCTCGCTATGTACGGTGGCATGCTCGGCGTACCCCGCGCAGCCTTGGGAAGAAGCCATGACGACTTCGAGGACCCCAACGAAAGCCCTTGCCATCCTTGGGACCGGCTCCGATGTGGGGAAGAGCCTCATCGTCGCAGGGATCTGCCGGCTCTTGTCTCGAAGAGGCCTGCGCGTCGCGCCGTTCAAAGCGCAGAACATGGCATTGAATTCCTTCGTCACGCTCGAAGGGGGAGAGATCGGGCGAGCGCAGGCACTGCAAGCTCAAGCCTGCGGGATCGAGCCGACCGTGGACATGAATCCGATTCTGCTCAAGCCCGAGTCGGATTTGCGATCTCAGGTTGTGGTGAGAGGCAAGGTCTACGAGGCGCTGGATGCGCTCGCATACTTTGATCGGAAAGAGACCCTCTTCAAGATCGTTCGAGACTGCTATGCGCGACTGGCTAAGGAGTATGAGTGCATTGTGGTCGAAGGGGCAGGGAGTGCCGCCGAGATTAACCTTCGCGATCGGGATATGGTGAACTGGCCTGTGGTCGAGTTGGCCGATGCGTCGGTCGTCTTGGTGGCGGATATCGATCGTGGAGGAGTATTCGCGCAGATCATCGGGACACTCGATTTATTGGCGACTCATGAGCGTCGGCGCGTGTGCGGCGTGATTGTGAATAAGTTTCGCGGCGATCGGCGTCTCTTTGAAGATGGCGTCCGTATGCTTGAGGCCCGTACGGGCCTGCCGGTGTTGGGAGTCGTTCCCTATTTGCGCGATCTTCGATTGGATCAAGAGGATAGTCTCGATCTCGCTCGTTCCCGGTCGATTCAGTTCAAACCCAATCTCACAAACGTGGCGGTGGTCCTGCTTCCCCGCATGAGCAACTTCACGGACTTCAATGCGTTGGCAGCTGAGAAGGATGTGGCATTTCGGTTTGCCGCGTCGCCGGAGGATTTGCAAGGAGCGGACGTGGTGATGCTTCCAGGAAGCAAAAATACGCTTGCAGACCTCGATTATCTTCTGAAATCAGGATTTTCGATTGCCTTAGACTCTCATGTGAACAGAGGGGGCGAGTTGGTTGGAATATGCGGTGGGTATCAGATGCTTGGACAGAAGATCTCAGACCCTAAGGGATTGGAGGGGGGAGGAACCGCAAAGGGGTTTTCGTTTCTCGATGTCAAGACGGAGCTTGATGCGCCAAAGATCTGCCGGCAAGTCCATGCGTCATCGCTGCTTCATGGCGTGGAACCGCATTCACCGGTCCGTGGTTATGAAATCCATATGGGGCGCACTAGCCGAGGATCCGCCAATCCCTGCTTTCAGATCGAGGTTGGCGAAACCTGGGCAGGTCAGGCTGCGAGTGATGAAGGCGCGGCCAGTGAAGATGGTCTGGTCTGGGGCACCAGCATTCATGGTCTTTTTGATCAACCTGAGTTTCGTCGGAGTTGGCTAAACCGCTCACGAGTCCGAAAGGGACTCCCGCCCATTTCGCCGCGTGAGTCTGAGCTCGTCACGACACAACTTCGTGCTGAACTGGATCGCTGGGCAGATCACCTTCAACAGCACCTGAATATGGATCTGGTATACGCTGTGTTAGCCGTACCGTAGCGACGAGCGTTCCTACTGTTAGCCTCGCCAGTATGCATGGTGGATTGGCATTGGGATGGTTGAATAGGAGGATCTTCCTCCGCCAGTAGCACATCCGCCTTGCCTCCTGCCTGTGACTCCGGGATTAATTTCCTGACCGTCGACCTTCTCCCTCGATACGATTTACCCTTATCTATGACCGTGGGCACAGCGGCCTCATCTTCCTGGTCTAACATCCTGATTTGATCCCTCGCGAGTTTCTCCTTCACATGATCTAGACAACGCAGGATGGTGGGGGTGCCCTCTGCTCATTGGTTCCCCGTGCCGTTGGCCTCAAGGACCAAGGCGACGTCGTCGTGCATATCCTTCTAATCGGAAACGTTCGAGCATCCAACTCATAGGGGACCATACGGAGAGTGAGGCCTCAAGGTTTGAGACCTGCGCGTAGGGTCTGGCGATGGCATGGTCGGAATTCAGAGAATGAAATGCCAAATCGATATTGTCTGCTACACTTTTCTTGATAGGCGAGGGGCATGAGAAGAAGGAAGCAGATTATCAAGCGGTGGGGAGTGTAGTCGTGATCGAAGAGATGGTGATGCCGAAGTCTGTGCTTGTGGTGGGAGATGGTCATTTTTTGCCAGGACGACATCATTTTGTCACAAGGTGAACAGTTCGGTGCTGGAGTGACAGGAAGGATGTCTGTGCAAGAGTGAATAGTAACCACTCGAAACAGCATGATAATTCAAAGGCATCCGTAGTGGTGACTGCATAAGTATTCAGTTGAGCACAACCTTTGCACTATCGCCGCGTGATGAAGAGTTCGAGCAGCGATGTTTCCCGAAGAATATGTGAGTGTGAACGGTGGCGGCTTTGCACCAAGGGGACAGGATGGCGAGTGATGGGATGGAATCGTATTCCGAGGCATCAAGGAGGAGGAAGGGCATGAAACAGACACGTCTGAGTTGGCGAATGGTAAGCGGGGTGGCTGTGGTAGCCCTGGCGCTCTATGCGAGTCCGGTCATGGCCGGGAATGAGGCGGAAGTGGCAGAGCACTTGATCGAGTTGGTCAAGATCGGTCGTGGCGTCTTGTCGGAGCAGATGAAGAATATCAATGACCCGGCGAAGGCCGATAAAGGGTTTACCGGCGATTACATGGCTGGCCAGGTCGTGGAACGGTTTAAGAAATCTACGAAACTCGATCTGCGGATTCCCAACGTCGTGCCGCAAGCGAATCTCTATCTCGCCTTAGTCCAAGCGGAGAAGGAAGTGGTGGACGAAGCCCAGCCGATCATCAACAAGCCAGGTATCTCCTTCAAAGGATTTATCCCTGCCGTGTTTGCCCGGAGAGTCGGAGAGCAGTTCTACAAGAAGTCTGGTGTCCGTATGAAGCTGACGGGGATCGACTACCGGAATGCCAATAATAAGCCGGATGACTTTGAGGCGGAAGTCTTGCGGATGTTCAACGATCCGCGTCACCCCAAGGGACAATCCTATGTCCGGAATACGATGGTCGATGGCAAGCCGGTGCTTCGCATGATGGACCCGGAATATGCCGGTCCGACCTGCCTGGGTTGCCATGGTTCACCGAAAGGCGAGCGCGATGTGACCGGCATGAAGAAAGAGGGATGGAAGGAAGGGGAGTTGGCCGGGGCGATCAGCGTGGTGCTGCCGCTGAAATAACGTCAAGAGATTGGACCTGACCGAGATATGAGAGAGCACGCATTCATGTTACATCACCAAAGGAGCGCGCAAGATGAGCAAGATTGTCGTGGTCGATGATTCGTACGCCGAGCTGCAGTTGATCGAAGGATGCCTCAAGGCGGCCAATTACACCGTGGTGTCCTTTCCCAACACCGAGAAGCTCGAAGACAAAGTGGCCAGCGAGAAGCCTGATCTCATCGTGCTGGACGTCGTCATGCCTGGACGTAACGGGTTTCAGGCCTGTCGTGACTTGAAGGGCGACGAGCGTTGCAAGAATGTTCCCATCATTCTCTGCACCTCGAAAGGCAATGAGAGCGATAAGTTCTGGGGGCAGCAGCAAGGGGCGAACGGGCATATCGTGAAGCCATTCAAAAACGAAGAGCTGTTGGCGGCGATTAAGCGAGTGATGGGCTAAGGCTATGGCATCGATGCAGCATGTCATGACCGTAGATTCTAGCAGGCCTGCGTCTGGCGCTTCCAGCTCAGGAGTCGGCCCGGGTCATTCGTCTGGATCGGCGACCATCCGTGCCGCCATCATCTCCATGGGAGGGGAACTCTTCACGATCGATCTGCGGAGTGTTCGCGAAGTGTTCGTCGTGGAATCCATCACGCCGGTTCCCGGGATGCCGTCCGGCTTGGTGGGAGTCACGAATCTGCGCGGAACGGTCATTCCGTTGCTCGATCTGCGGATGATGTTTTCACTCAACGCAGAGGCCACGCTGCAATATGCCGTCGTCGTGAAGCATGGCAATTGGCAAGTGGGTGTGTTGGTGGATACGGTGCCAGAAATCCGCACCCTCTCAAAGGACCAATTCATGCCGGCTCCAACCGGCACGGGGGAGGCGGAGTTTCCCTTTGTGTCGACGGTGGTCAAACTCGAGGACCGGTTACGGGGAGTATTGGAAACCGCAGCGGTGCTCTCGCATTTCGAGGGCGCAGGATAAGTGTGCGGAAACGTCACTATGCCAGGCAGTTCACGACATGAATGCATCGATCGCTAGTTAGCTAGAAGGAGGAGATTCCCATGGCGAGGCCCACTGTACTGCAACGGTTTGAGGACTTAAAAACACAGACGAAGCTGTTGACGGCCTTCGGCATCGTCAGCGTCATTATCGTGATCATGAGCTCGTTGGGTGTGTGGACCAATAAACGCATTAGCCAACAGACTGACGCAATCTACGTCGACTACACCGTCCCTCTCATCAACTTCAATACGATGTTGTTCAACGTCAATAAGTACCATGAGACGCTCCAGGACCTTGCTCGAGCGCCTCGCGCCGCTGACTTTAAAGTTGACGTGGCGAAGATCGGGCCATACAGACAGGAAGTTGATCGGCTGATTTCAGCCTATGAGGCGACCACGTTGCGCGTCTCGAGTACTGGCCGCGATGAAGCAAAAGATCTTGTGGTGTTAAAGGGTGCCTTGACGACATTTTTTTCGCAGGCAGAAGCTGGAGTTGCTGCCATTGCTGAAAGTTTTGAATCGAAGGCATTGACACCTGGACAGACGCAACAGATGCGGGAATTGGGACAACTTGCGTTGACGGTGAGTATTGCACCGGCCTTTGACGAGGTGAGCATCCGTCACTCAGAACAGATTAAGACGATGCAAGAAATTGCCAAGGATCTCAGCAATGAGGCCAAGTCGCTTGCTGCAAATGCAACCCTCGCGTTGGTGATCGGCGGGGTGCTCGCGGTATTCTTGGGATTGTCGATCGGTTACTGGGTGGCACATAAATTGGCGCTGGGTATTGGACAGGTTGCGCACGTCGCACAGTTGGCGGCAAGCGGCAACTACCAAGCTCGCGCCAAGATCACGTCAAAGGACGAACTCGGACAGATGGCCGCTTCGTTCAATGCCATGTTGGACCGCATTACGGCCCTGGTGACGTCGGAGTCTGAGCGCGACGATATGCAAAAGCGTTTGATGAGCTTTCTGGTCTTGGTCTCGGACGTCGGTAAAGGAGATTTGACGAAGCGTGGTGAGGTGACGGCAGACATGTTCGGCAACCTTGCGGACGGGTTCAACCTCATGGTGACCCGATTCGGACAGTTGTTGAAACAGGTTCGAGAAGCTGCTGAACGCGTCAATAAATCAGCCGGGACTCTTCGGGAAAGCGCAGGACAGATGGCTGGAACCGCCAAGCATCAGGCGGACGAATCCACCAAGACGTTGGGCGCGGTCGAACAATTGGCGACATCCATGCGTCAGGTTGCAGAAACTGCCGGCGCCTCTTCGGAATCGGCGAAGCAAGTGTTGCAAGCGACAGAACGCGGACGAGTGGCCGTGGAAGAAACCGTGCAAGACATGCACAGCATTCGTTCAGCCGTGCAACGTATGTCGAAGCAGGTCAAGGCGCTGGGCGATCGATCATTGGAAATCTCCCAGATCGTGTCGACGATTCGAGATATCGCCAATCAGACGAACCTGCTCGCGCTGAACGCAGCCATCGAGGCGGCCGGCGCCGGCGAGGCCGGAGCCCGATTCGCCGTCGTCGCCGACCAGGTCAGAAAACTGGCCGAAAGTTCGACGCAAGCGACGCGCGAAATTGCCGATCTTGTGAAGGTGATTCAGACGGAAACGCAAGACGCGGTGGTCGCCATGGAACAGGAAACTCAGGCGGTGGAAGCCGGATCAGCCTCCGCGCTGCGTACAGGTGAAGTGTTCAATGAAATTTCAGGAATTGCCCAACGTTCGTCAGAGTTGGCACAGACCATCGCTAGCGCCGCAGTGACGCAAACCGTGTCGACGGACCAGGTGGGTCGCTCAATTAAGGACTTCTCCGGCGGTGCCGCGGCGACGCAAAAAGTGACGGACTCTGCGCGCGTGACCGTCGAAGACATGGC
>JANOMG010000359.1:0-4806 GCA_031420175.1 Nitrospira sp. | reverse complement strand
AGGGACACGGAGGCAATAGCAAAGAGCATCATCGTCAAGGTTTCACTGGTCCCTTCCTGCACCTTTCCGATATCGACCTGCGTCCTGATCGTGAAATCATCGTTTTGCTCCGCCTGAAGTCGGTGCCGCGCGCGCAATACCTCTCGAATTTGCTCGGCAGCCATCGGCAAATCATCAACTTGATCAGTCGAGCCGAACATCGCCGCGACGGACCCGATAAACGACGTCCCGAACACCTTTCGCTCCGCCGTGCTAAAGGGGATAAAGATCACATCGTCTTGGTCGGAGCCCTGCGATGACTGGCCTTTGGGAGCGAGAACTCCGATGACACGAAACGGCACGTTCTTGATGCGAATCACCGCACCCACCGGCTCTTCGCCTGGGTCAAACAGATTCTCCACAATCGTTTGGCCGATGAGCGCGACGCGGGCGGCACTATCCAAATCCGTCTGGGTGAAGGGGCCACCACTCGTAAAGGACCAGTCTCGAATGGTGAGGTAACTCGGTGAGATGCCGTTAATCGGTCCGTTCCAGTTTCGGTTCCCATACACGATTTGCATGACATCCCGCCTGGACCATCCGGTATCGACCAGCAATGGAATGCGCTTTTTCAGCTCCAAGGCGTCGGACACAGTGAGCGTGATGGCGCTCCCCTGGCTTCCTCGGACTCCACTCGCAGAGGTGACCCCGGGAAAGATGACAATGACATTCGTCCCCATCGTCGCGATCTGCGCCTGGACGGCCCGCTTGGCCCCCTCACCGATGCTCACCATCGCAATGACTGCTGCCACGCCAATGACAATCCCCAGCATCGTGAGACCGGCACGCATCCGATTGCGGCCCAGGACGCGCAAGGCCGTCATGATCGTGAGCCACACAAACGCCGCCATCTAGCCCTCATTGTTCATGATGGTTCGTCGCGAAATGGTGGAGTGGCGCGCGACAAGCGCGAGGAGCGAGACTCGCGTGACGTGTGAGCCCTTTCCCTGCCAGTCGCGCTTTTCCCGCCAGTCTCGCCCGTCTCGCTTGAGTCAGGCATCGGCGATTGCAGCAGAAGTGTTCATGAGTAATGCGGGCTAGACCTCAACTGGACTGGCCGGTGGCCGGGCTTTGGTCACACGGTCGCTTAACACTTGTCCGTCTTTCATCACAATCTCGCGCGCAGCATAGGCCGCAACATCGATCTCGTGCGTCACTAAAATAATCGTAATCCCCTCATCCCGGTTGAGCGTTTCCAGGATTCGCATGATCTCCTGGCTCGACTGAGTATCAAGGTTGCCCGTCGGCTCATCGGCCAGAAGCAATGAAGGCGAGGTAACCAACGCCCGTGCAATCGCCACGCGCTGCTGTTGCCCTCCCGACAACTGTGTAGGGTAATGGTCTTCTCTGCCATGCAGCCCCACCCGACCTAAGGCTTCCGCAGCCTTCGTCCGTTGCTCCTTAAGCGAGAGCCCTCGATAGAATAGCGGAAGCTGTGCGTTTTCAAGGGCGCTGGTTCGTGGAATGAGATTGAAGCTCTGAAAGACGAACCCGATCTGCTGATTGCGAATCCCGGCCAGTTGATCGGCCGTGAGCTGGCCGACCTCGATTCCATTCAACCGATAGTGCCCCTTCGTGGGCTGATCGAGACAGCCCAGCATATTCATCAGCGTAGACTTGCCGGAGCCTGACGACCCCATGATGGCCACGAACTCGCCCTGTTCAATCGTAAGACTCAGACCACGCAACGCCTGGACGTCCACGTCGCCGACCCGATAGATCTTCCACACATCGTCGCATTCGATCAGCGAGGCCATCAGCGATTCCCATGAATCGTGAAACGTGAAACGGGTGAGAAGGACAGACGGTTTATGACGATGGATGTGGCTGGAAGTGCGAGTTTTTGTAGCGAGCGACGCTTCACGAGATACGCTTCACGCATATTACATTCCCCTGCTGCGTGAGGAACCCTTCTGTCCGCCGCTTCCGAATCCAGGAGGTAGATCGCTACCACCCTTTTCGCCCTTCGGCCGTTCGATCCCTACAATGACCTGCGTGCTTTCAGCCAACGCCTCCGACACGATCTCCGTGGCCACCCCATCAGAAATGCCAGTTTGCACAACAATGGATTCGAGCTCCCCCGCAGGCCCCTGCTTCCAGATTGTGCGAGTGGGCGAAGTGGCACCTCCTCCGGCTCCTCCTGTTTGTTCTGGTCCCTTGGCCTTAGCCGGCTTGCCACCCTGTACGGGACGACCCGCGGGGCCCGCGCTCGGAGGGGTGAATCGCAACGCGGCATTCGGCACTTTGAGCACGGAATCTCTTTGAGCGACCACGATAGAGACGTTGGCGGTCATGCCAGGCTTCAGGCGAAGATCTTGATTGTCCACAGACACGACCACGTTGTAGGTCACGACATTTTGCACATTGATCGGAGCAAGACGGACCTGACGGATCGTGCCTGAAAATTGATACCCCGGATAGGCGTCGACCGTGAAAGTCGCCTCTTTCCCTTCGGCAATCCCACCGATATCCGACTCGCTAACGTTGGTATCGACTTGCATCTTCGTCAGATCGAGCGCGATTAAGAACAGATTCGGTGTGGCAAAACTAGCCGCAATCGTTTGACCGACTTCCACATTTCTGGCGACCACGATCCCGTTCACCGGCGACCGGATTACGGTATATTTCAACTCCAGCTCGGCTGAATTCAGCGCCGCCTCGGCCTGTTTCACCTGTGCCCCTGCCACATTCACCTGCGCTTCAGCCCCCTGGAAATTCGTTGCCGCAACGTCGACGTCGTTCTCGGAGACGAACTGCTGTGCCACCAATGATTTCACCCGATCCAGTTCTCGCTTGCGTTGAGCCAAATCAGTCTTGGCTCTTGCCACATTCGCTTTCGACATTTCAAGATTGCTGGCCGCTTGCTCTCGACGGGCCTTGAAGGGTTCCGGATCAATGACGGCGACAATATCTCCGGCTTTGACGACCGAATTAAAATCGGCATGCAGGCTCTTGATCATGCCGGACACCTGCGTCCCCACCTGAACCGAGACAACAGGATTGATCGTTCCCGTCGCGGTCACCAGGGAAATCACCGGCCCTCTCTCAACCGTGGCGATCCGATAGCGAACCGGGGCTTTGCGCTCCCCGTTGAAAAAGACATAGCCTCCGATGGCTAAGCCAATAGCCAGAACTCCAACGATCAGTATGGCACGACGCATCGACTCATTCTCCAGTTCCCTCACTGGTGTAGATGGCATTGTATCAACAAGACGAGGGTGGAATCACCTGCCGGAAAGGCCCCCTCAATGTGCAAAAAAAGAAACAGGCCGTCCACCAATGAGGCGGACAGCCTGGCAATTCGAGTAACGAGGGCTCTGATTAAGGACTGACGCTGATGCGATCCTTGATCATATCGAACGTTTCCTTTGGCACCACGTTTTTCGCGACTAATTCGCCCTTCAACCGATATGGGCGATTCGTCACAATACGGTCCGCCACATCTTTGGAGAGACCGAGCACAAGCACCATGTCGCCGACAGACGCCTTATTGACGTTCATGGAAGAAGCCATGGCCTGCGGCGCGTTCACCGCCGGGGGAACAGGGGCGGCCACGGAAGGGGCGCTCGGAAACGGCACTGAATGCGAGAGGCCCCCCGTCACAGAACGAGACTGATCCTTGAGCTCTTTCTGATAGCGGGCCACCAGCGCCTTGAGCGTATCGTTGTGCCGCTTCACATCCTCGTATTCATGACGCACAGCCTTGTTCTGCAAGGCGAGTTGCTTCGCGCGATCTTCAAGTTCCTTAGTCCGGCCCTCGATGCTTCCGCGCTCTTTGTCACGGCCATGCTGAATCCGCTCAAGCTCGTCGTGGGAGACCTGCGCCTCGTTCCCGAACTTCACATTGAGATCCTTGAGCGTCTTGACCTGCTGTTCCAACGCATTCTTCTGCGCCCTGGTCCGCTCCAACTCCGACTTCGCCGTATCGACATCGACCATCGCCTCTTCATATTTCTTTTGACTGACACAGCCGACCATTGCGACTGCGCCGACCATCACAACCGCCGCCATCCATCCTGACTTCATACGAACCTCCCCTTCCACTGAGCATGGTATCGATAACAGATGTCGGTCTCCGCGCCTCATCCCTCAACCTGTGGTATAAGCGGCGCGCGAGGCCTCTACTACGTACAATGTCTGTGTATGCCAAGCCTCTCACTTTGTCAACAGATTAACAGATCCACCGTCACCGCACCTCATCGAGAATGATCTGCGGTGATTCATCGACCTGCTTGACGGACTGTCGCCACTTTGTGAATATGCCTGAGACTCACCGTCAATCCCATAACCTGTCTCAGAAAGACGATGCATGAACGAATGGAGTCCTGGGCTCGCGACGATTTTAGGCATCGTGGAGGGGCTGACAGAGTTTCTACCCGTCTCCTCGACCGGCCACTTAATTCTCGTTGGCCACATCCTAGGCTTTGAGGGAGATCTCGCGGCTAGCGCCGAGATTTCGATCCAACTAGGCGCCATCCTCGCCGTCATCGCCTATGAGCGGCACAAACTCGCATCCATGGTCGGACAAGCCGGACGGGAACAACAAGACGCCGCCGCCATGATCCGGACACGTGGCATAACTCCTTGGACGACCGTGCTAAAAAAGTCCTGGGCGGTTCACCGGAATCTCTGGTTTCTGCTTGGACTCGGCCTCGCCTTCTTACCGGCCGCCGCAATCGGCTTCCTGACCCATAGCTGGATCAAAGGCCATCTCTTTACGCCTCAAACCGTGGCGGCCTCCTCCATCGTCGGGGGCTTGATCATTCT
>JANOMG010000358.1:0-7295 GCA_031420175.1 Nitrospira sp. | reverse complement strand
GTGATGGCGACGATCAGCGCCGGCAGCCAACGAGCGTAGGAACGGATTTTCGATGGTCTATCCATACGGTGGCCTCGTTACGACGCCTGATCGAGTGAGTGATCGTCAGGGGAGAGGCTGCGCCATAGCACCTGCATAATTGGCATCGCGCATTCTGTGCCAACCCGGAATGAGTGCCTGCTGGCAAGCAGCCTTGCTCCCACCTGCCCCCCTTGAGATCGGGTACGCCGGGGCTGATGAGTTGCCTGCCTAGAACGCTTCAGCTGATACGGATAGGTGTCGTTGTTCGACGTGGCTCTTCACGTATCTTGTCGGTTTGTTCGTGCGTGAACTTAACAGGGGTGAAACGTGATCAGGGTCGGAACGACCCCGTGGCCCGTCTTGCAGAACACGCCGTCTCCTGGAAGGGCAGCAGATCCGAGAGTCCGTTCGGCGAGGCTGAGAGAGGGTGGTAGAGCAGAGACCGTATTGCGTAGTCCCGAGCCTCTAATAAGCGCTGGGCGAGTAACGCACGAGCGTATCTTGCTGAAGGACCGGCTGTTAGGCCGATGGTCGAATGAGTGCGCGCAGCCGTTCTATGTCGGGGATGATGGTCTCTTGATGGGTTTCGAGCACGTGGCGCTGTTGCTTGAGCCGGGAGATCACACGGCTAATGGTTTCCGGCGTGGTTCCCACAATCTCAGCCAACGATGTTCGGCTTAATTTCATGGGCAAGGTGACCGCCTTGCTGCGCTCCAGCCCGTAAGGCCTGGCGAATTCCAACAGCACATGGATGATTCGGCTGACAACATCCTGGGAGAAACGAACAAGGTATTGTTCTTCAAGCGCGCGCAATTGCTGGGCAATGAGCCGGAGGAGTTTGCCGAAAATGTCTGGTCGGTCTCCAGACGACCTCGAAAACTCATCGCTCCTGACAAACGCCACGGTCGAATTCGTCAACGATTTCACGGCGCCGGAGTATGCAGGGAATGCGGCCAGGTTATCGCTGACGTCCAACAGCCCCCCCGCTCCTACGATATGTATCGTAAGATCGTCCTGTTCCATCCCAACGCTTTTCGCCACCGTCGCCCACTCGTCGCAGAGCACGTGAAGACCAGTCACCGCTTCTCCTTCGTTGATGATGTACTGTCCGGCGCGATACCTGGTTTGAAGAACAGGTATCCTTCCTGGGCCCATCGAGCCTTTGCCCAATGTCGACAACAGACAATAGGATCGCTGCCGACAGGCGTCGCACTGGGCGTAGCACGTCCCACGAGGGATCGCCTTCGAGTCGGACCTTCCGCGTTTCACCTGACACTCACATTCCGCATACGCACCCGAATAGGACAGACCGGTGGCAGGGTGCCCCTGAACATTTCAGCGCCGCACGCTTACGGGCGCACATTGTAGGGAGCGATAACCGGCAGGGCAATGTCTCGGCCTTCCATCATCTACCATCATGATCTTGGATCATTGGGTTTTTGAAGAAGTCCTGCTAAGTAACGTGCGCTCTTATATAAGGACACGATCCTTCTTCCTCGGCTGACAGCGACCCGTTCTTGAGCGCAGCCGGCCCTGCCATCTATCCAAGATCTTGGATAGATGGTATTCCCCTGAGGCAGAGCGGCGAGGAGTATCGGCCATTGTCACTTGAGGCACCTCCAGCACCACAGGCTCACGTCGTGACTCGCTTCCCGCACCTGATCCGCCAGAGCCTCCAGGTCCGCCTCATCGTCTTGCTGCTGGTGGCATCGGTCCCCCCTTGGCACTCACGGTGTGGTTTGCGCAGCAAGAGTACTCCCACCTCATAAGCACAACGGAAGAGGATGCGCGAACCCTGGCAGCCCATGTGCTCGATACCTTGGACCGCGTGCTCTTTGAGCGCTATGCTGACACCCAGCTCTTCGCTCAATTGCCTGCGGTTCGCGCGATGGAGGCGGATCGCCTCACTGCCATCGCGGGGGGGCACCACCTACAGGCCCTATTACACATTGGCTGTGGTGGCTGATCGGAATGGGATCATCCGGACCGTCAATGCGGTTGATGGGGACAGGCAGCCCATTCCCAGCCGGCAACTGGTTGGACAGAGCGTTCGCGGACAATCGTGGTTTGAACAGGCGCTCACAAGCCCTGGGATCGCTGTGTATGATTTCCAGACAGACCCGCTGGTCCAACACGTGTATGGCCCCGACGCCCAACGAACGATGACGTTTGCCATCCGGATACAAGGACCTCCTGTGAAGGGGGAAGAGGAAAGGACGGTCGGTCTCTGGTCGACCAGGATTCCGGAGTCGGCCATCGCACAAATGTTGCGGCATGCCAAAACACCGGCGGGAAAATACGACAAGGTCCGCATCGCCCTGTTCGCCAAGGACGGCCATCCGATTGGAACATTCCAGGAACACAACGGTCAGGCTTCGCTCAACTCGATGTCCCAGCCGCTGGCCTCCATCTCGTCCTCCGGCTTTAGCGCCTATCAGGGACTTGGGTGGAGGATCAGCGTCTATCCGCCGAATGAGGGGAGCACATCCCGACGCCCTTCTCTATCCCGGTTTCCGCCGGCATCATGGTCAGCATCCTTCTGGGACTGGCGCTCATTTGGTGGCACACGAGCCAACACGTCCTGCAACCGCTGAGAGCCTTGGCTGCCGCAGCCCAGCAGATCAAGCATGGACAGGCGGTGATCATCCCGCAAGGCAGGAATCGAGTCGACGCGATCGGAATGCTGCAAGGGAAGCTCGCCGGGATGGTTGAAACCCTCAAGGCGCAGGAAGCCGAGGCTCAATCGATCTCAGTCGCTCTCAAGAAGCAGGCCGAGGCCCTGCAGTTCTTAGTGCAGCGCATCAAGGAAGTCACGACTGAGGCGGATGATATGGGGCGTTTCCTTCATCGCCTAACCGAAACAGCCTGTGCCCTCACCAATGCTCACTATGGCGCGTTGGGCCTGTTCGACCAGGAGGGCACGCACCTCACGGGATTTATCACGATTGGATTGCATGAGGCGGCCAAGGCCGCCATCGGCACGCTCCCCGAGGGACGTGGTGTATTGGGAGCGTTGGCCCACAGCGAAAAGCCCCTACGGCTCAAAGATCTGACGGCCCATCCTGCCTCCGTGGGATTCCCGCCGCACCATCCGCCGATGCATTCTTTCCTCGGCACTTCCATCAAGACCCATGGCCGTCTTTTCGGCCGCCTCTACCTCACGGAGAAGCAGCGCAGCGACGAATTCACCGACACCGATGAACAGATCATTGCAGCCCTCGCAAGCCAGGCCGGCGTCCTCATCAAAAACACGTTGTTGCTGCAGGACGTCCGCACGACGAACGCTTCCCTCCTGGCCAGCAATCAAGAACTGGAGAGTTTCGTCTATGCGGTTTCTCACGACCTCCAGTCCCCCCTCCGCGCCATCCATGGCTTTGCCGACCTGCTCAGCAGTCAGGCCAAGGACCATCTGAGCGAGCAGGAGCGGCATTACCTGGACCGCGTTCAGGCCGGCGCCAGACGGATGGAGAGCCTCATCCAAGACCTTCTTGAATACTCCCGCATCGACCGAATGGCACAGGCATTTGCGTGGGTCTCGATCGGCGACCTTCTGGACAAGGTCCGGGATGACTTGCACGATGTGATCCAAGCATCCGGAGCCACCATTCAGCTGGACGACCGCGTGCCGATGCTCTGGGCGGACCGCACGAGGCTGAGGCAGGTCTGGACGAATCTCCTGACCAACGCGATTAAGTATGTCAAGCCTGGCACAGCGCCGCACATCGTGCTGCGCTGTCGAGAGGAGAAGGACCACGTCGTCTTTGAAGTCCAGGACGATGGAATCGGCATCGCACCGGAGTTCCACGATCGCATCTTCAAACTCTTCCACCGCCTGCACCTGTCGGGGATCTATGCAGGAACCGGCGTGGGGCTCGCTATCGTGAAACGGGTCGTGGAATTCCATCGGGGCAAGATATGGGTCGAGTCGGCCGAAGGACAGGGAAGCACGTTTTGCTTCACGATTCCCAAACCGTCTGACTTGCACACGAAGCACGTTTCTGTATCAACATTTACCGAGCAGCCACCGCACGAAGTCTGAGGGCTGTTCTCGCCAAGGGAGTACGGCAAATGAGCGTGACGCCGATTGACATCCTGCTGATCGAAGATAACGAAGACGATATTGAGCTGACCCAGGCAGCCCTGAATATCGGGAAGGTCGTCAACAGCCTGACGGTGCTCCGCGATGGAGACGATGCGCTGCGCTACCTACTCGGCGATGGAACCACAGCGAACCCTCCACGCACCGACCCTGGCCTGATCCTACTGGATCTCCGGTTGCCGAAAGTGGACGGCATCGAGGTCCTCAAACGAATCAAGCAGGAACCCATCCTCCGCCGGATTCCGGTGATTGTGTTGACCACCTCACAGCGGGATGAAGACATCGTACAGTCGTACGATTTGGGTGCGAACTCGTTTATTCGAAAACCGGTCCTGTTTGACGCATTCCACGCGACGATGAAGACCGTGGAACTGTACTGGGTCCTGACCAATACCCCGCCGCCCATGAGCCGTCCGGCCCGGCAGACCGGCAGCAACGGCGGAACGCGATGAGAACGGAACCTCACGAAGAGCGCATCCTTCTGATCGACGATGAGTCGGACGATGCGGAACTGATCAGCGGGGCGTTGCAGAAACACAACGTCTAAAGCTCGATCACCATCGCACGAGCGGCAGAGGAGGCCCTCACCTTTGGTCGTCCAGCAAGACTGGACCATGATTTTTCTAGACCACAAACTGCCTGGCAAGAACGGGCTGGAGGTTCTTCCGGAGATCCGGCTTCTGGCTCACGAGGCCGGTATCGTGATGCTCACCGGCCATGAGGACACGGAGATCGCCATCGCGGCTCTGCGCACCGGGGCCGACTACTACCTCAAGAAATCAGCGAATATAGCGCTGGAGTTGCCGTTGGTGGCCCGCGAAGTCGAGGAAAAGCGAGACCTCCGTCGGACACTGGCACAGACCACAGACCGGTATCGCCGCTTGATCGAAAATATGACCGACCTCGTGTATGAGTTGGATGAGGAAGGACGTTTCCGCTATATCAGCGCCGCAGTCGTGAACTTGTTGGGCTATGCACCGCACGAACTCACCGGCACGCACTATTCTCAGATTCTCTGTCAGACCCATCTTCCGCACCATGGTCGCCAACTCCATGAACGACGCACGGGGCTCCGGGCTACCAGGGAATTGCCGATAGGCATGAAAACCAAGACCGGCGAGGTAAAGATCTTCGCGGTGAATGCGTCCGGGATCTATGAGCGCCACCGCCGATGCTCCGGCACCGCCGGTATTGCTCGCGATATCACGGAACGCCAGCAAAAAGAACAGGCGCTCCAGCGAAGCGAACAGATGCTACGGTGGACACTGGAGCAACGGGAGCGTCTGGCCTTGGATCTCCATGACGGAAGCATTCAGTCACTCTACGGCATCGGACTAGGCTTGGAATATATGCTGCAACTTCTCGGGAACGACCACGAAGAGATCTCCACTCGCCTCAAAGAGGCCCGAGCCGGTGTGAACAACGTGATCGCTGAATTGCGAAACTTCCTCCTTCCCGAACCTCCTGATTTCGCCCTGCCAATGGACCTACAGGACGCGATGGAATCGCTGATTCAGGCAGCCCACCACACGACGCAAACCCGTTTCAATCTGGCCATCGATCCGGACGCTCTCGCACAACTGAATGCTCAAACAGGCACGCAGATCCTGTTTGTCCTGCGTGAAGCGATCAGTAATATTTCGAAACATGCACGGGCGACCACCGGTGGCATCAGGCTTGACCTGTCCGACGGTCGCGTGCGACTCGACATTGAGGACGATGGCGTCGGATTCGATCTGGAATCGGGCCACGGCAAAGGGCACGGGTTGGACAACATCCATACGCGCGCGCTGAAGCTTGGCGCCGCACTCGACATCGTCTCCACGCCGGGACACGGCACCCGCCTCACGCTCCCGCTCCCGAACGAAGACGGGTCTGCCGAGGACTAGCAGGATGCTGAAAAGGCCGTCCTCTTCGTGTGTGGTTTGTCTGGTTAATCAGGATCGTCTGGTTCAACCATATAAACGAGACAAACCAGAGCAACCAGCCGGATCTCACGCTTCACGGGTGTCGAGAACGCCGCTTGGGGAAAGGCGCGGCCCAGAGCGAAGAGCCTGCTTGGCAGACTCAGGGGGGGATGAGAACAGGGACTTTCCCAGCATCTTGCTAGAGTTGCACCATGTGGCACTTGCTCTATGGCAGGGAAGAAGAGGCTAGCCCACTCGGTCGCCCAGGGAGCCCGTTCAATGATTCAGACGGGGATTGGAATCGTCAGGCCTGGGACTGGAGCACGAGGCGAAGAGTATCACCCCCTCGCCTCGCTTTTCCCGATCCTCTCGCGTTTTACGTTTCACGCCCCCTAGAATTCCTCAAACTCGCTGTCCTGTTGCCGCAGTCCTTGTCATTGCCGACGGCGACCGCGGCTAGTTCCTGATGGGCGTCCGCCTTCGACGGAGTCGCCGGTTTCTTGAACAGCGGTTTATTCACCAGCCCTACCGAAGTGAGACTAGGCTGTAATGGTTCTCGTATCGCTGCAGGAAGGGTAGCTACGCGTTCGGCTGCAGGTCTGTGAAAGAGATCGTGGGAACCGCTTACTAGGGCGCCGATGGGATGATCGGTCCGGCTACCTGTTCCAACCCCCTCGCGACGGGATCCGTCTCGGCTGACCCGGTAATTCCCCCCCCATCGGTCGCGGATGGAGTCTTCTCTTGCCGGTCCGGCACGGGCGGCGCTTTGCGTTCTAACACGACGATTTCGACCCGCCGATTCTTCACTCGATTTTCAGGGGTCGTGTTGGCGACGACCGGTCTAGAATCGGCATACCCGGTAGCAGACAGGTTCTGCATCGGCACCCCGTAGAGTTCGCCCAGGGCCCGCACGACCATCACCGCTCGCATCGCGGAGAGCTCCCAATTCGAGGGGAATTGCGCCGACCGGATCGGCACATTGTCCGTATGGCCTTGCACCCTGACCTGACGATCGAGTTCAACCAGCACCTCGGCAAGCGTCTGGAGAAATGGCAAGGCCTCGGGACGGAGCACCGCCGCTCCACTCTCGAACAGAACCAACTCCGGCAGCGAGAGGACAATGGTGCTCTCTCCTGGCTCAGTCATTAGGATGGGCTCTATTTTGGGAGAGACCTGGAGTGCCTTCAGGGCCTGACGCAGACGCCGGAGGTCGGAAGACACCTAGAGTGCTTCCGGTCTTGTTGGAATCGATCGAACAGATCGGAAGC
>JANOMG010000357.1:0-17620 GCA_031420175.1 Nitrospira sp. | reverse complement strand
GAAGAGTGCTTCGGGAATGGCCGCGCAATTAAGCGCAATAAAGGGCCCTTTGTTCCGACGGCTATTCGAATGGATGACGCGGGCGAATACTTCTTTGCCAGTCCCCGTTTCTCCAAATAGAAGAATGGTGGCATCGGAGTCTGCCACCTGCACCACTTGTTGAAGCAAGCGCTGCATCGCAGGACTGCGTGCGACGATGTTTTCCATGCCATACAATTCGTTGACGAGAGACTTGAGGCGTTGGATCTCTCCTCGCATCCGTTGTGGAGAGAGCCCTTCTTCGATCTTGGCCTTGAGTTCCTTGTCATCGAACGGTTTGGTGAGATATCCGAAGGCCCCGCGCTGCATGGCCTCCACGGCATTGGGAATACTGCCATGGGCCGTCAGGATGATGACCGGAAGACCTGGTTGCATCCGCAGCAGTTCCTCCGTCACATCTAATCCGTCTTCGTTACCCAGGCGGAGATCGGTAATGGCGAGATCGAATCGGTTATTCTTGGCTGCCGTGATCGCGTCACGCCCGCTGGTGCAGCCGGTGACGGCAAATCCCATGGCAGTCAGCCGCATCTTCACAAGATGCAACAGTCCCTCTTCGTCGTCGACTACGAGAATACATTCTTTTTCCATGACGCTCCTTCTACGGTGTCGTTGGTTCCGGCGCAGTCAGAGGCGGTGCAACCGTCGATGGGGGACGAATCGGACGAACCTTATCCCGCATTTCCTGGTCGATACGCTTCAACGCCTCCAATTGGCCGGTCAATTCCTCTATTTTCTTATCTCGATCCGTCAGTTGCCTTTGCAGGGACAGCACGATGCCGGTGTCGATCGATCCTCTTGTGCTGTCTCTCCTGCCATTGACTGCGTCCGTCTTCCGTTCGCGCTCGGCTAAATCACGCTGGAGGCTTTCCAAGGATTGGGCATCGACTTCCTTCATAGCCCGCAATTGCTGGATGACCAACTCTCTATCAAGCAAGTCTCGCACCAGGCGATCCGAGGCCTGGGCCAGAATCGCCTGACTCTCCGAAATGGCCGGGGCCGCCATGACCGATTGCATCCAAGATTGCTCAACGGGAGCAGCACGATGCTGGAGCAGTTGTACCCAAACCTTACTGGAGGAGGCCAGGTGGCTCTTGGGCGCGGCGGCGATCACTTTCTCAAAGTACTTCAAGGCGCTCTCTCGACTTTCGTAGAGGCCCAGGAGGGCGCGCATAAAGTAGACGTGGTCGCAGGAATTGTGCTCGGCACATTTCGAGGCCAGCGCCTCCTGCTTTTTCGCCAACGCATGGAGGGATTTGGCCTCTCCCGCGTCGACGATGAAATAGGGCTGCGACATTGGCGGGGGCGCAGGCCATGTCGCGCACCCAGTAAGGAAGAGACCGAACACGATCACCGCCATGAGTCCGTGCTGGAGAGCCTTCATGCCGACCCTTCCGGCTTTGCGACCCGTAGAATAAACCGTACGGTCGTCCCCTTCTTGGCTTCGCTTTCGATCCAAATTCGTCCTCCGTGTGCTTCAACCACTTTTTTGGCCAGTGCCAACCCGAGACCGCTCCCCGGCGTCGCATGTTTGCCCTTGGTACGTCCTTGATAGAAGCGTTCAAAAATATAGGGCAGGTCTTCGGCCTGAATGCCCGGTCCGCCATCGGACACACTCACTTCCAGCACTCCCGCTTTCGGGTCAGGCTTCATCAATACTTTTACAATGCCCCCTTCCGAGCTGAACTTCAAGGCGTTTGAGAGCAAATTATCCAGCACCTGTTCGATGCGAAGCGCATCAGCCTTGACCCACACACGTTGTCCTGGCCCTTCCACCAACAGCTGTACGTGTTTGGCATCGGCCAGAAGCCGGACTTTATTGACCGATATATCGGTGATGCGCTTGAGGTCCGTGGGAACAATTCGATACTCCATCATCCCGGCGTCCATCTTGGAGAGATCGAGAATGGTCGAAATGAGCGTGATAAGTCGGCGGCTGCTGTCGGCCATGATACGCAAGGTTGAGCGTTGTTCTTGTGTCAAGGGACCAGGAATTTCGTCCAAGAGCAAATGGGTGCCTTCCTGGATGGAGGCCATCGGCGTGCGCAACTCATGGGAGACGTGAGCGAGAAACTCTCCCTTCATATCGTCCAGCTCTTGCAGTTTTGTCCCCATCCAATTCACCGCATCGACGAGGTCTCGTAACTCGCTGGGGGCTCGAATATTCAGCGAGGTGCCGAAGTTGCCCTGTCCAATCTGTTTAATATGGTTCTGTAATTGACGGAGCGGGCGTAGAACCGTGTAGCTGGCAAAGCCGGCGAGCGCAATGCCAAACACCAGTGCAAGGAGTACCAGTTGCTCCGTGACGGCTTCGGCTTGCGCCGAACTCTCCCGTGACCGACTGACACCGGCACTGATGCCCGTCTCGTGAAAGTCGATAAACTGTTGGAGTGTCACGCTCATCCGGTCCATCAAGGCGTCTCGACGACGCTCATAATCCTCGGACAGGGTAGCTGGAGAAGCCTGTGCCTGGTGCGCGTCTAATTCCGCATGGAAGATCGTAAGTCGTTCTTGCTGCAGGCGCTTGGTCTCCTGCAGTAGCTGCAGACCTTGCGGCGCGAGTTCCTGCATTTCGAGGACCTGGATTCCCCGATGGAATTCGTCGACTTCTTCATCGAAGTGCTGCAAGAACGTGGCATCGCGTACAGCCAGATACTTCTTCTCGCTATTGAGCTGGGCGTAGAGGACGGTGAGCAGACGTTCGGCCGACTCGATCGCCGGATAATGATGTGCCGCCATATTGGCACTCAATGCCGTCAACTGACGCAGCTGAAACAAGGCGTATAAATTCACGCCTGCCATCATGACAATGATGACAAGTGAGGTGAGGACGATTCGCCAAAAAATAGACAAACGCACGAGCGAAGCTCTTTCTCGGTTTTGAGAAGCGAGGATAACTGTAGAGGCTGTAGGCAATTCCATACACTATTTTTCCGTGTCACTCAAGGGATCTGGCAAACAAACTCTCTGTGTGCCATCCCCCTTGTGAAGGACGAAGGGGCCAGGAAGGCGTGAGCAGCGTCTGATCAGGAGAGGCGGAAACTCAAATATCCTACCACACTATTCGTCCCTACTTGAATGGCGAGGCAAATCGGCGCTGGCGTCGCGACACGCCATGTAATGACGCAAAGAGATGGCCACGAAACAATAACATGGCCACGGCAAGCGGCGGTGTGAAGAGCAGGCCGAGATACCAGCTGATCGACGAAGGGATCCCCACGTAGTCCAGCCAACTTCCAAGGATCGTGAAGGGCAGCACGAGGAGTTGGAAGAAATCCAACCCCGCGCCCCTCCCCACTCGACTGGAGAGGGAGAAGAACGATTGTAGGCCCATGGGCGAGAGGACGATGGGGATGAGGATCAGGGCAAACGGAAGAAACCACTCAATCCAATTCTCAAGGACGAACTCGTACGAGGTCTTGAACACGTCGAGCGGGGAATCATGTCGCACTTGATAGATAATTTCCGGTGCCGGGTTCAGCAACAGAAAGAGGAGGAGGAGAACCGCGTACGACAGAAGTTGCCCAAAGGGGTTCGTCTGCAGGCTCATGTCGAGCGCCATGAGCGGCAACCAGAGCACGAACCCAATGCCGATGACATCCCAGAAATAGTGGCCGACGCTGTCAACAATGTCGTGGAGGGTGAGCACTCGCGCATGGGTAATTGATTGCTCGATCAGACTGAGGGTGGCGCCCACCAGGAGCGCATTCACCGCGCCAAGCAGAAAGCCTCCGATCATGCCGAGGGGCGAGGCAATTTGGCTGGCGAGAACCAGCAGCAGTCCAAATCCAACCACCGCCACCATCGTCATCCATCCGCGGGCGAGAGACTCTCCGGTTTTGCGGAAGGCGTTCCGATAGAGTTCGACGGTTTCAGTTAGAATACGTGACATGAGAGACAATAGTCTGTGCGAACTTCTCGGGTCAAGCCGAGCCGCGCCTCCTCGTGGGAAGTTGACTTCCCCTATTCCTATGATTATGTGAATGGCAGGCCGTACACCCAGATGAGCGAAGAGGAGTGATCCAATGGACATGAATCGCATGACGGTCAAACTACAAGAGGCGCTCCAGACCGCGTCATCCCATGCCACCAGGCGCAGTCATCAAGGGATCGATGTGGAGCACCTTCTGCTTGCGTTCGTGGAACAGGAGGGAGGTCTCGCCTCCTCTCTCCTCGAACAGGCAGGGTTGTCGGTGCCCTCCGTTCGCCAGGCGGTGGAGCAGGCCCTTGCGAAGCTGCCTCAAGTCCAGGGCGCCGGGGCAGGCCCCGGACAACTCCATGTCGCATCGCGGCTGAGCCAAGTCTTGGCCAAAGCCGAAGACGAACAACGAGCATTGAAAGACGAGTATGTCAGTGTTGAACATGTCATCCTCGCCATGGTCCACGAAGGGGGCGTGTTCAAAAAGCTTGGCCTGACAAAGGAACGGCTCTTGGGCGCGCTGCAACAGGTACGAGGGTCTCAACGTGTCACGAGTCAGGATCCGGAAGGCACCTACCAGGCATTGGAAAAGTATGGCCGCGACCTCACCCGGTTGGCGGGGCAAGGGAAATTGGATCCCGTCATTGGGCGCGATGAGGAAATTCGTCGAGTCGTGCAGATTCTCTCACGGCGAACCAAAAACAATCCCGTGCTCATCGGCGAACCGGGCGTCGGAAAGACCGCCATTGTCGAAGGGCTGGCCTCTCGTATTATCAAGGGGGACGTGCCGGAAGGACTGAAGAAAAAGCGCGTCATCACCCTCGACATGGGATCGTTGGTGGCCGGCGCGAAGTTTCGCGGCGAATTCGAAGAACGATTGAAAGCGGTCCTCAAAGAGGTACAGACGGCAGAGGGGCAAATCCTGCTCTTCATTGATGAACTGCATACGGTTGTGGGAGCAGGCGCGGCGGAAGGGGCGATGGACGCCGCCAACCTGCTGAAGCCCATGCTGGCCCGCGGCGAATTGCATTTGATCGGCGCGACGACGCTGGATGAATATCGAAAACATATCGAGAAGGACGCCGCGTTGGAACGGCGGTTCCAGACGGTGCTGGTCAAGCAGCCGACGGTGGAGGATACCATCTCGATTCTGCGTGGACTCAAGGAGCGCTACGAAGTGCACCATGGGGTACGCATCAAAGATGCCGCGCTGGTCGCAGCTGCGAAGCTGTCGAATCGCTATATCGCCGATCGATTTCTTCCAGACAAAGCCATTGATCTGGTCGATGAGTCGGCAGCCTGCCTGCGTACGGAAATCGATAGTTTGCCGGCAGAACTCGATGAAGTCTCACGTAAGGTGATGCAGTTGGAAATCGAGCGGGAGGGCTTGCGGAAAGAACAGGATCACGCCAGCCAGGCGCGGCTGGCAACGCTTGAGCAAGAATTGAGTGAGAAACAAGGAGAGCTGCACGCGCTCAAGACGCGTTGGGACGCAGAAAAAGCCTCAGTCGCTCGTCTGCGCAAAATGCGAGAGGCGATGGAAGAGGTCAAGCAATCGATGGAGCGTGCTGAACGGGCATACGATCTGAATCGTGTCGCGGAGCTGCGCTACGGAGAGTTGCCGCGCCTCGAGCGAGAACTGGCGTTGGAGCAGGAACAGCTGGGCCAGAAACAGGGCGAAAGCCGGTTGCTCAAAGAGGAAGTCGATGAAGATGACATCGCGGCCATCGTGAGTCGCTGGACGGGAATCCCCGTCTCCCGGCTGGTCGAAGGTGAAACGGAGAAACTCCTCAAGCTGGGCGAACTGTTGCATCAACGCGTGGTCGGTCAGAATGAAGCGGTGGACGCGGTTGCCGATGCGGTGCTCCGTGCGCGCTCTGGTATTAAGGACCCGAACCGGCCGATCGGTTCATTTCTCTTTCTCGGTCCAACCGGAGTGGGAAAAACAGAATTGGCGCGAGCTCTCGCCTCAACGCTCTTCGATGACGACGCCAACCTGATTCGGATCGATATGTCCGAGTACATGGAAAAACATACGGTGGCCCGGTTGATCGGGGCCCCACCAGGCTATATCGGCTACGAGGAAGGCGGACAACTGACTGAAGCCGTTCGGCGGCGTCCCTTCTCCGTCATCCTCTTCGACGAGATCGAAAAAGCCCATCACGACGTCTTCAATGTCTTGCTTCAGGTCTTGGACGACGGACGACTGACGGACTCTCAGGGCCGGACCGTTGATTTCAAGAACACGGTCTTGATCATGACGTCGAACATCGGCAGCCCGCAGATCCTTGAGGCACAGCAACGGCGCGCCTCCTATGACGAGGTCTGTTCCCTCGTGATGGTGGAACTACGAGAACACTTCCGTCCTGAATTCTTGAACCGCGTCGATGAGACAGTCGTGTTTCATCCCCTGGAGACGGAGCAACTTGCGAAGATCGCGGAGATTCAGCTTGAGCGGTTGCGAGCTCGTTTGGCAGAGCGGCGGATCACCCTGACCATCACACCGGACGCGTTACGGCATTTGGGTGAGCGGGGTTACGATCCGGTCTATGGAGCGAGACCGCTCAAGCGGTTGATTCAACAGGAATTGGAAACGCCGATGGCGCGTCAATTGATCAAGGGCGAATTGCGCGATGGAGATACGGCGACCGTGGATCTGAAAGACCAGCACATCGTCATCGTGCCGACGGTCGTGGGATAAGACGCAGCGAGTGCAGGGCCGAGGCGTACCCTCTGTGGTACGTTGACGATCTGCACGATGCGAGAACGCCGCTGACGGACGTGTTCAGCATCCTGCTACGCTGGCTCAACCGAGGACGACTGATCCGCCCTTCACATCCTGGGTTGTGCCGCTGGCGCGAAGCTTGTCGATTTTCCATTCAGTGGGAGAGACTTCGATCACGTGGCCCTTAATCGTGTGGAACGTTCCTTTCGTGAAGGCGACCACGTCCGGTGCCTTCAGTTCCATTTTCAGGATAATGGCTTCCGAGGCCAGATGTGTGAGCAGCAGACTCTTCGGGGTTCTCCTCACTTCGTAGGCTCGCTTCTCGTTGATCATCAAGGTGCTATCGTTGAGCTTCGCCGTCACTTTCCCGTTCGCATCGAACAGGGCAAAGTTCACGAGTAACGCACCCGTAGCCGGTTTCAAAGCGATCTGAATCTGCGGGATCCCCTCGACTTCAATCGTGCCGTCGGTGTTGCGATACAGGTTCGAACCTACTTCCACGTCCATATCTGGCCTCATTTCACTTCGATGTGAGTAAGAATCGGTTATGCCTTTTTGATACGATCCAGTATCAATGCGAGACAACCGCCGAGCAGCCCCCCGCCCATGATGGTTGTGAACAACTCGACCAGTTTGAGTTCCCACACGGACCCCTGTGCTTGCATGACTTCACGAAGGCCGCCTTGCAGGAGGATCACGGCGAGCGCCATGGTCGAGCCGACAATAAACCACCAGAGAAACACTTTTATGGTCGATACCATCAATCCTCAAAACTCCATCCGACGGTCGAGACTGCGGTATTGAATTGCCTCCGCCAGATGCACCGGCTCAATCGTATCAGAACCCGCGAGATCGGCAATGGTTCTCGCCACACGCACGATGCGCCCATGGGCTCGAGCAGACAATCCGAGTTTCGTCAGCGCCTGCTCCAGGAGCTCCTGAGCCGGAGCCGCCAGGCCACAATACCGCTTCAGGAGCCGCGGCTTCAACTGGGCATTTGTGCGAATCCCGTCTTGTCGATACCGCTGGAGCTGCCGATCACGTGCCGCCAGGACGCGTGATCGAATCGTGGCGGAACTTTCCGGCATGGGACCGCGATCGTGCAGGTCTCGCACGGAGACCGGGGGGACCTCAATATGCATGTCGATGCGGTCTTGAAGAGGCCCTGACAATTTGGCTCGATAGCGGCGGATCTGCTGCGGGGTGCAGACGCATTCACGTGTACGATCCCCATAGTAGCCGCAGGGACAGGGATTCATCGCGGCGATCAACATGAAGCGCGCCGGGTAGCGGAGCGAGCCGCTGGCCCTGGTCAGGGTCACCTGTCCATCTTCCAGCGGTTGCCTCAATCCGTCCAGGACGGGACGGCGAAACTCCGGCGATTCGTCCAGGAACAACACGCCATTGTGCGCCAAGGACACTTCTCCCGGCCGAGGGATTGTTCCGCCTCCGATGAGCCCGGCATCGGAAATACTGTGGTGAGGTGCGCGAAAGGGACGGACGGTTAGCAGTGGATGATCGGCCGTCAATTGTCCTGATATGCTATGGACGCGAGTTGTTTCAATCGCTTCTTCCTGCTCCATAAGAGGCAAAATCGTCGGAAGGCGCTTGGCTAACATGGTCTTGCCTGATCCCGGTGGCCCCACCATCAAGAGGTTGTGGCCTCCGGCTGCAGCGATCTCCAGGGCACGCTTCGCGTGATCCTGGCCCTTCACATCGCCATAGTCGTCATCCTCCGCAGGGCGCGTGGCAAAGAACCGGTCCCGGTCAACGTGAGCCGGGTCCAGCGAAACCGTGCCATTGAGAAATGCCACGGCCTCGGGGAGCGTGTGGAGTGGATAGGCCATCACGCCCTGCACCATGGCCGCTTCTTGACTGTTCTCAGCCGGCAAGAGCAGACGATGGTCTGGTCGACAGGCGATCGCAATGGATAAGGCCCCGGTAATCGGTTTGATGTGCCCGTCCAGCGAAAGTTCACCGACACAGACGAAACCTCGCACATGCTCAGGCGGAATGACTTCTTCCGCGACGAGAATCCCAATGGCAATGGCCAGGTCGAGCCCGGACCCTTCCTTCTTAATTCCAGCGGGCGCGAGGTTCACAGTGATTTTCTTGGCCGGAAAATGGAAGCCCGTATTCTTGAGCGCGGAGCGGACGCGGTCGCGGCTCTCCCGTACCGTGGCATCGGGGAGACCAACGACCGAGAACTGTGGAAGCCCCCCGGCAATATCGACTTCCACGTCGATCAAATGCGCATCGATACCGACGAGGGCAGCACTCAGAACTTTTGCGAGCATGGGTGACTCCGGTGCAAGGCGGAAGGCTGCTGGATTATAGAAACCATCTCCGATTGTTTCAACCGAAACAACCGGAGACCTCGGGATATGGTTCCATTTCGACTGTTGCAGTCACAGCCATGACGTCGACCTGGATTCTCGTAGGCTGCAACAGCCTATCTTGGCACGCGAGAACGTCGAGGGTCTGCCTGGTCCATCTGCTCAGTCTCATGCAACCAAACAAACCAGACAGGCCGGCGGACTTTTTCAGTATCCTGCTAGTACCCCCTCTTCACCTTCTGTATAATCCCTCCATGTCTGTCCCGTCCCACTCCCTGCGGTCGCGCCTCTCAGAACGCGTTTCACACATCATGTTGCCTGGCGCCCTGCCTGTCTGCTTTCTCCTTGGTAGCCTCATCATGGGAGCTGGCAGTCCGGTCCTAGCTCAAATGCCTGGTCGTGTGGCCACCGCATCTGGACCAGTTGGAGCCTCTATGGCCGTGCTCGCGATGTTGCACGATGCCGATGTGCTTCCACCCGAAGGCACTCCCCAGGCGAATCGCGTCATCAAGGTGGTCATTCAATTTCAATCGCTGTTGATAAAGAGCACACATCCAGACGTGCAAGCGTTTCTGAGTCAGGCGTTGCAGGCACAGGAGGCACGCGGTGCGGACGAAGCCTTGTCTCGATTCCGTTCGTCAGGCTGGACTTCGCAGGTGCTGGAGGCGCTCAATGAAAAGTGGGTCGACATGCCTATCGATCAGCGTGAGCGGTTAGAGGCAGGCTTTCGACAATTCAACGTCAGTCTGGCAGATTTCGGTTGGTTGATGGAACTCGTGGCGAAGGCACGTATCGTCTTCGTGCAACGGGGTCAGAATATTCACCAGGTATTTGCGCAACGACGGCGGGAGATGCCGGGCGGCGTATAGTCACCGCAACAGGGAGGACGCAATGGCAACGAAAGCGTATATTCTAATCAAGGTCAAGGCAGGGCGGACGAAAGATGTGCTGCAGGCACTCAAGCGCCTTCCCGGCGTCGAACAAGCCCACTCCTGCTTTGGTCGGCCGGACATCATTGTGTTCCTCAGCGTCACGGACGAACGCGCCCTCTCGGATGTCGTGATCACCAAGATCCATCAAATCGAGGGAGTGGAAGAAACTGACACGCACATCGTCGCCGATGCCTAGCCGAGCGCTCAAGAGGCCCTGTCGTTCGTCTCTCCTGGAAGAACCGGCTGCGACATCTTCACGAAATACGTTTCACGATTCACGGGTATCAAGAACGACGTTGACGGTGGCCCCGCCTTGTTCTGCCGAACGGTAGCAGGCGTCGGCCACCTCAACGGCGCGACAGCCATCACGTCCGGTGATAGGCGGAGGGGTTTTCGTCTCGATGGCATGAACGAAAGCTCGGAGCGTGGCAAGAATCGTCTGTTGTGGTTGGACGACCCATTCCTGGGGACCGGTGTCACCAATGACACCGGTCACTCGGTGGTGGAACCAATCGGCGGCAAGCTGCCCATGAGTTCCCACCCATTCCGTTCTCGCAACCCGCCCTGCTGCGACTCGTGCTATGTCCATGACACATCGTATACCACTCGTGGTCTGGGCCTGCACAATTGCCATCGTCTCCGGTGCGATGGTCGGGAGCTGGTCCAGTTCGCATCGGACATCGACTATTTCATCGCCGGTGAGAAAGGGCACCACATCCAAGAGGTGAACCCCAAATTCCAAAAGCGCCCCGCGTTGACCTGGTATCAGTACCTGAACCGGGGTGCTGGCTTTCGTTTCAATCCGGCTAGTGAAGGTGGCGTACCGAATCCGTCCAATCTCCGGCAAGTGATCTTTCAGGAAAAGAATCGTTGAGTCGAAACGTAAGGTCTGTGCGGTCATCAGCAATACGCCTGCCGCTTCTGCTGCCTTCACCATCACTCGTGCTTCGCGGCCTGTCGGCGCTAACGGCTTTTCTACGAGGATCGGCTTCCCTGCCCTCACAGCAGCAAGACAGATCTCGTGACAGAGCGACGGAGGGGTCACCACGACGATGGCCTCTACCGTTGGATCCGCGATCAAGGAACGATAGTCCCCATAGATGGGAATCGCTGTCGTCGGGAGCGAAGGTAGTCCCTCCCCAATGCGTTTCCGGCAGAGAGCTGCGAGGCTCGCTCCTGGCAGATCATGTCGAAGATGGTGGATATATCGGCTGCCGTGCCGGCCGACACCGATGAGACCGATTCTAAGTGGCATAGTCGTCCTCCACATCGTGACGGTGAGAAAACTGTAGTCGCCATCGCACGCAGGGTCAACTACAACTCAACCCTTGCAGCGAGATTGACAACCCAACGGCACCGTCCCTATAGTACGCCCGCGTCGCATGAATCCCGTCTCAAGATGATAGCTCCCAGCAAAGCCTTGATGGAAAAGAGATTGCCGCAATGATATCTACCATCGCCCCATTTACTTTGGATCAAATCGGGACCGGCACGGCACGCTTTCCGAGCGGCGTCGCCATTCCTACGCTCACGGATGCCGCCGTCGATCCCTATATCCAGACACGCGTCTCGAAACACGTGCATGTGGAATGTGTCCAATTTTGGCCCCAGCCCAAAGGACTCTACCCCGGACTCGTCCTCTTGCATGAAGAGTGGGGACTGACTGCGCAGATCAAAGACCTCGGTGCCAGATTGGCGTGCGAAGGCTATGGCGTCATCATTCCAAACTTGTACGGGCGACTAGGTGGTATGGTGACCGCCAACGCAGAGGTTGCGGATGCGCTGATGGGTAAGCTGAACGAAACGCTTGTCCTGCAAGATATCAATTCTTGCTGTGAGTTTCTCAATACCCGCGACCACATTAAGCAAAATATCCATGGCGTCGTCGGCTACGGCATGGGTGGATCGTATGCGATCCGGTTCGCCTGTCAACGGAAACGCCTTCGAGCTGCAGTCGCCTATTACGGGCGAGTGACGCAGGCGGAAACCGAGATCAAAAGCCTGTACCCCCCCCTGCTCTATCACCAAGCCGGGCTGGATCAGTGGGTGCCGGCTCAAGATGTGGATCGGTTGCGTGCCGCTGCGACTGAGCATAAGAAGCGTGTCGAGATCAGGACCTACCCTAATGCCCCCCATGCATTTTGTAATGAACAACGTGTGGAGAGCTATCGTGCCGATGCGACGGCGGAAGCCTGGGAAACAACCGCTGCATTTCTCAAGACCTGTTTCCAGGGTCTCTAGCTAATTCCTCCATCGTGCGCTGTGAAGAATCCAGGCTTGAGGCTACGAGCAGAAGCACGGTAGAGTAACGTCATGCGCCATTACACCCCGTTCATTCGACCAGTCCAACCTCGAATCGGCCTCGCCTGTGCGATAATACTTGTCTCTGTATTCGGGGCCTGGCTTACTGCCAAGGCAGACGAATCCCTTCCGACTGCCACACCTGATTTTCCATCGATCATGCGTGCTCATTCCAATCAACTGGCCACGATGGAGTCCGACAAGGGAGCCATCAACCTGTTTGTGTCGGCAATCGGTCCTGCCATTCAGATGGGGGATGTAGCCAGGACCTTGGGGACTAACGCCTTACCGGCCAAGCTCGCGAAAGAACTTCTGGTGCCGGATCTGACGGCGGCGGCCCATCGGTTGATGGGCAGTCTGGCTGCCTGGCATCTTGCATCCACCCTGCGGCAAGCCGTGCGAGACCGGCAATTCGCGACGATGACCGAGCGACTATCCGGATCTTCGCAAGCCCGGGTATGGCTCGACCAACAGGGACACGCGTCCTGGCATGAGTCACTGAATCAACTCTCTGATGTGGTGGCCTCCCCGGAATGGCCCAAGGGGAATCAGGGAGAACCTATTCCAACATTATTGGTGACGGTCCTGGAGCGAGCCGCTCGCCTGGAAGTGGATGCCATGCAGGCCAGCTATCAGGAATGGGATCGGATACGGAATTGGAAAGATCGGGTACGTGGAATCCGTGGACAGGTCCGCCTCTGCGGGACCTGGCAATGGATCATCCATAACCATCAGCAACACCACCAAGAACAAAAACTTTCATTGCTCTTTCCACCAGCAGGAAATATGCAGGCTACTTTGCCGGGACTCGTGGAAACAATTGTGTTGGGCGAGAACGTCTATTTACGGTGGGAAATCGATGGTCGGGTCCAAGAAGATAGTCTGCAATTCAGCAAAGAAGGCAAGGGGCTTGAAGGGACCTTTGTGAACTCCCAAGGAGGGTGGGGGTCGATTAGCGGAAAGAGAACGGCTAGCTGTACGCCCTAGCATCGCGAGACTGGCGGGAAAAGCTGGACGAGCGAGACGAGGTGACATCCCGTCAACCCACGTCGCGCCTTTCTCGCCCCTCTCGCGCTTCACGCGTCACCGCTAGGGAGCGCATCCCTCCAGATTCGCCAGCCAAAAAGAACCCAGCCTGCCAAGAACGCCAATCCACCGATCGGCGTCACCGCCCCCATCCATCGTATTTCTGCCAGGGACACCACATACAAACTGCCTGAAAAAAGAAGAATGCCGATGGTAAAGAGCCATCCGGTCTGTTCAAGTCGTTGTTCCGGGTAGTGATCAATGGCCCAAGATACTATACAAAGCCCAAAGGCATGATACATTTGATACCGGGTGGCGGTATCGAATACTTGGAGCATCTGCGCATCCAGAATTTCCTTGAGTGCATGGGCACCAAAGGCGCCCGCAGCTACCGCAGATCCCGCAAACACCGTTCCAAGTACCAGGAAGCGTTGAGAAAGCGACCGACCGTTCATGGAACTACTCCTCGAAATCTGATTCTAGAAAATCAGTCATCGTGAAATTGAATTTTAGCAAAGAACGCTGAGCCTCGCTATGCCGCTCGAATGTCCCCGCTGTTTATTGACCAATTCTGATTCCACTTCCACCTGCGAATGTGGGTACGATCTGGCTCCACAAATCCGCAAAGCCACTGGTACGACGACCGTCACCTTCCGAAGAGTTGAGCGTCGTGTCAAGAATTCTGGCATGACCCAAAAAGGGTTTGCCGTCGGGATGATTGCGATGTGGATTCTCCTAACGATCGGAGAATGGATCCGCATTCGTCCTGAGTTAGGGATGCGAAAATCCCTCAAACTCATTCAAGACAGCATCCTCCTGAGCCTCACCGACTTAGCCGGAGCCCTGATTATCGGAGCCCTCGGATGGATCGTGGTTCGGATCATCTTGGCTTACGAAGGCCGTCGACTCAGCCCCTGCCCGAAGCGAACGACACTCGCCGTTACCATCGTGTCAGCAGGACTCTTATTTATGAGCCGATGGATTGCACCGGATATCTTGGTGCAGCATGTGATGCAGCTGGCAATTATCCTGGGCATCGCCGTCTTTGCCTACTTCGCAGGCTGTCGAGGCTGGCTGGGGAAATGGTAGCGACTGGTGCCGGAGGCCGGGATTGAACCGGCATGGGCGGTTTAAGCCCGAGGGATTTTAAGTCCCTTGCGTCTGCCAATTTCGCCACTCCGGCAGCAAGGCCGCAGTGGCGGGACTCTAGCATCGGGGTTTATGTCGGTCAAGGCCGGCGTTGCCGGCGCACACAGCTTGACAATACGCTGTGTGCGCCGCAAGCCAACTCACCGAGTGGGTCGATTCAACTACACGGCTTCGATCCGTGGTCTCTGATCGTCTTTTCGGGTCAGAGCCTTGCTTCGATCCATGACTTCTTTGACACCGGATTGGACCGACCGACTCCATCGAGTCGCTTGCAATTGAGCTTTTTTCGCATAGCGACCGACATCGCGCCTGGTTTCTGCGCCCGCTTGCGGCGCGAAGAGTAATCCAATCCCCGCTCCGATCACCGCCCCACCTGCCACCAACGCTGCAACCTTTGCGACTTGACGTCCCTGGTCTGACATGGTGAACCTCCTTGAAACGGTTGAATGAGGAACATGATGGCCGATATGCTGAATACTCATCTGCTCGCTCTATCAGCAGTAAGCATGCCAGACGAAAAACCACGAAAATATCCCTAAATTCATTGCAACCATCGCCCGACGATTAAGAGCGATTAATTCTCAGTTGTGTTTTCGTCACAGATCACGACACAGGCGTGACAGAAAACTAACATACGAAAGTGGTAGGCGTCGCAAACTGGCCTCTGGCAATGATCAGAAGGAATAATCCCTGCAGTGCATCCACCTGCTTGCAATGATCAAGATCCTCACCTATGATCCCGCCAACAGGCCACATGAGGCATAAATGAATTTCTTGCACGCGATCCCCTACCCCAACATCAGCCCGGTCTTCCTTGAGCTAGGCCCCCTGCAGTTTCGCTGGTACGGTCTGATGTATCTGATCGGACTAGCGGGCGCCTATTTCCTGATCACGCATCGAGTGGCCTCCAAGGGTCTGCCCCTCACCAAGGATCAGATCTACGATATGGTCGTGTGGGCTGCGTTAGGGGTATTCATCGGGGGACGAATCGGCTATACGCTCTTCTATAATTTTTCTTACTATGTGCAACATCCGGTCAAGATCCTGGCGGTGTGGGAAGGGGGCATGTCGTTCCACGGCGGCCTGCTCGGCGTCATCGTCTCGTTATTTTGGTTCAGCCAACGGCAGGGTATTCCCGCCTACACTGTCGCAGACTTAGCGGCAGTTGCCACGCCGATCGGGTTAGGATTCGGACGGCTAGGGAATTTCATCAACGGGGAATTATATGGCCGGGCCACCGATGTTGACTGGTGTATGGTGTTTCCGAACGGAGGGCCTGCCTGCCGCCATCCCTCGCAACTGTACGAGGCAGGTCTTGAGGGTGTCTTCCTGTTCACCCTGTTATGGGTCATCGCGAAAACCCTGCCGCCACCGGGAACGATTTTCTGGAGCTTTATCGGGAGTTACGGGCTCTGTCGGATGGTCGTGGAATTCTTTCGCGAACCGGATGCCCACCTTGGTTTCATCCTCGGATCCTTCTCCATGGGGCAACTTCTGTCTTTCCCCATGATCGTAGTGGGAGTCTTCATGCTCACCATCGGCTATCAGCGGCGGGCCGTGATGCAGGCTAAATTCTGACACAAGCGAGACGGGCGAGAAAAGCGCGATTGCAGAGAGTAGTGTGAATCGTTATACGTGAAACGTGAATCGACGGTTAACGATTAACATCTTTAACGAGGCTGCACGTCACGCGAGTCGCGCTCGTCACGCTTGTCGCGCCACTCCGAGTTAGTACGGCATCTCCTCGTCATCGAGCCCGACATGGTGTCCGAGTTCATGGACCACCGTGTCGCGGACCTCGTGAATGACTTCGGCCTTTGTCCTGCAGAGACGCAGGATGGGACCTCGATAGATGGCGATACGGGCCGGGAGCTCACCAGCGGGCTGGAAGAACGATGTCTCATCAATCGGAATGCCTTGATACAGCCCCAGCAGATCGCCTGCTGACTCCAATCCAAGATCCTGCATGATTTCGATAGACGGCTCTTCTTCGACCACAATGGAGACCTCGTCGGCGAGCGTGGCAAATGGGGCAGGCAACCCAGCAAGTGCCTCTTGTATCCAACCGTCGAATTCTTCAGGCGAGACAGTCAATGGGCGTCGAGATTGTGGCATCGCACTGGTCCCTCGAGATGGCTAATGAGGCTTGGGGTCTAAATACGATTTCTTGCTGAGATCATCGTTGAAGGTACGCGCACGAAGGGGCGGTGCATCCCAGATAACCTTGTTCCCCGGAGCCAGATTCGCTGCTTCCATGTAATGCTTCTTGGCTTCGGCGGTCTTGCCTGCACGATGAAGAGTCGCCGCTAAATTATAATGTGCTTCGGCCAATGTCGGCTCGGTGGCGATGACTTGACGATAGATCTGCTCAGCCTCGGCCCACTTCTGCGCTGCGAACAGCGCGTTGCCTTTATCCAATTGCGTTGCCACGGCGGGAGAGACTCCCGCTGGAGCCTCCAGCACTGTCAGCGGCTTTGATATTGGGCTCGCGCAACCCGCGAGGAACCATAGTCCAATCACACCCAAGAACGTTGCGTTCATCGACAGCCTCCTCCTAGAGATCAATGGCGACACCTGGCCGCAAAAAGATCAATTGAAACGAAAGGGACGACAATCCTAACGAACTCGTCACGGCTCGAGAATAAGTCTCCGCTTGGGACCGATAGCGATCGGCTCGGGTCTGCACGTCCTCAGCCGCTACATCGTCCGTCTTATAGTCGGCAATCCAGATCCGATCGTCAAGCCGGTAAATGATGTCAATGACCCCTTCCATCATCTGACCCTCGCCCGAGGGCATGACGAACGGGACTTCTCGCCCGAGCACCGTCGCACGTTGCAGCCTTGTGTACGGCTCAGAGGAGAGGAAGCTCTCAAAGAGCACGGTGAGATCCTCCATGACGTCGGCCATCAATTGGGGATGATCCTGTGCCAGATAGCGACGACAGGCCTGCTCAATGGCCGTACTGATTTCAGAGCGAGGCCCGGTAACGTCCCATTGTTCCAATACCGCATGAGCACAGACTCCGATCAGCCGAGCCAGATCGGGATCACGCTCTGTGACAATACGATGCAACAGGGCCTCGGGCTTGCTTCCTGTCAGGCTCGACGGGGTCAGCCGTCGTGGCGTCGTTCGACGCTGCTCCCATTCGACCTGCCGTGCGTGGCGACGAATCAAAATCGGACCAAGGGCCGGAGC
>JANOMG010000356.1:0-3768 GCA_031420175.1 Nitrospira sp. | reverse complement strand
GAAGCCGGTCAGCACGATGAGCGGGACATGCGGGTAGTTGCTCCGGAAGTAGGCGATGGCTTCGGCTCCATTCACTTTAGGCATGCGGATATCGCAAATCATCACATCCAGCATGAGCCGGTTCTCACCGCTGTTGATCGTTTCAATGGCTTTCTCACCGTTCTCGGCCTCAAGCACGTCATAGCCCGCTTTCTGCAGCGTCATTTTCACGACTTTGCGAATATCCGGCTCGTCGTCCACCACCAACACCCGTCCGTTGCAGGCCTCTCCCCCGACAAAGAACCCAGATTTGAAGTCACTCATGGCACCCTCCTTGGTTGGTAGTGAGATGTGGTTGCCTCATGGCCCCCCTCACATGCTCTCGCCGTACGTAAGTCGCAATGCGCGTGCCAGCATGGCTGCGTAGAAAGGATTCGGGTTTCCCTGCAAACATGCGTTTTCGGGCACAGGGCGCGCAGGCACGTGGTTGATACCCACCAGCATGTGCTGAAAACCACCACCAGTGAGATTCAAAGGGGACCGGAGAGTCACCTTCCCTTTTGCTCGCCAGAAGCGACGAGGAAGGAGGACGGTGGCGAAACCAGAGTGGTCCATGTGATGATGCGTGAGCTGAAGACGTGCGGTGAGTTGATCCAAAGAATCACATGTGATTCGGGCCTGGATGGGAAGGGATACAGAGAGCGGTGTTCGTGCTTTCAGTGTCGTATCTGGAAAGGGAGCAGGTAAGGGTGTCGCATCTCGTTCCTCGGCCTCGAATTGCCTTTCAGCCTGGCGCTAGGGTATCCTGACAGAATAATAAAATTGGAGAGTCTATGATCACGCCCAATGTGTTGACGGATTACGTGCGGCAAACGATGCCGGATGCTGCAGTGACGGTCTTGGACAGGACCGGTACGATGGATCATCTCAAAGTGGTGGTGGTTTCGGCAGCCTTCGCTGGGAAGAATCTGCTGGACCGGCACCGCATGATCTATCAGGCCTTAGATGTTCCGATGAAAGACGGGCGGATTCATGCGCTCGAACTGACAGCCAAAACCACAGATGAAGCCTAGCAGGATGCTGAAACAGTCCACCAGTCTGGACACGCTGAACGGTGAGCGATGAACGATGAAACAGCAAACGATCGTCGCTTCAGTGTTCCGTGTTCATCGTTCACAGTTCACAGGTGTTCACTCGCTGCAGCCTTGCTGGACGGACTGTTTGCGCATCCTGCATTAGGGTGCTCCCGTTGTGCCAGATGTACGGACCGTTGAATTTTTCGTGTGCCAACATAGTTTATCCGCAACTTGCTAGGAGGCCGAGCCATGGCAGATTCCATTCAAGATGAAATTAACAAAGAAGTCGCCACGCACAAGATTTTGATCTACGGCAAGGGCACCAAACAAATGCCGATGTGTGGGTTCACGCGAGAGACGATACAGTTCTTCGACAAGTACGGGTACCCGTTTGAGCTGATCGACGTTCTCTCTCAACCGAGTAAGCGAGAAGCGCTCGCAAAGATGACCAACTGGCCAACGCTCCCCAAGGTATTCATCGACGGGCAATTTTACGGCGACACCGATGTGCTGGATCCGATGGCAGCCAAAGGCGAGATAGAGCCGCTGCTGAAAAAAGCGTTCGGAAAATAGAACAGTAGAGAAGAAGATCGGGAAGGGCGTCTGCCAAACTCTCCTGCTCGCGCAACGCGCGGCCTCTGAAGGCCCTCGTTGGACGCGCGCAAGCGAGAGTTCGACAGACGCCCTTCCTGTTTTTATCGCTCAGCGGCTTGGGAGGGGAGGGGAAGAGAAGGGACGGTAAGAGGGGCCTGGCTCGGTCCTCACCTGCTCACGGAACCCCCACGATACAACGGTGGTCGTTCGACGTGCGCAGGTGGGACTAAGCCAGGCCACCGCGTGTATTACCCGAAGCACGGGCACGAGGTTGTGGCTCTGTAGCGCGTCCCACACTTCTGCCTTGGCGAGGTCCATCACATGTGGTACACTTCTTTTCGCACGTAAAACCTGAGGTGAGAACACCATGCCCACAACCAATCCTCGCGTCAATGTCGTCCTGGAAGAGCCGGTCTACGAAGGGCTCCGCCGCTGGGCTAAGCGAGATGGCGTCTCGCTGTCGCTCAAAGTGCGAGATCTCGTCAAGGATGCGCTGGAGGCAGAAGAGGACCGAGCGCTTGCCGACTTGGCGAAAGATCGAGAGCAGACGCTCGACCGGAGCAAGGCCATGACGCATTCGCAAACGTGGGAACACCTCAAGCGATCGAGACGCTAAGTGCCCTTCGAGCTTCGATACCATCCCGCTATTGCCGACGAAGACATCCCTCGCATCCCACAAAATCTCCACCGGAGAATAGCCGGTGCGATTGAGTCGCGGCTGACTCACGCTCCGCACCAGTACGGGGCTCCCCTTCGCAAAACTCTGAAAGGCTACTGGAAGCTCCGCGTTGGAGACTATCGGGTCGTGTACAAGATCGAAGAGAATGAGGTGTGGATCCTAGGAATTCGGCACCGCAAAACAGTGTACGAAGACATCCTGCAGCGACTCAGTGAGCGGGAGTAGGTACTCGCTCATGCCAGACCTTGGGTGTTACCTCGCTCACCGCCCCTTCGCACAGAACCAGCCGTAGCTACCGTGTTGTTTTATCGCTGCAGGGACATTGTGCTGGTACCGTTGAAATTCAGAATGTCCCACTTTTTCTCGAACGAATCAGTTGACTGGTGATGCGCTACACGCTACAGTTGAAATATGATAGCGAGTTTCAGACACAGGGGGCTTAAAAGGTTTTTCGAGGAGGGTGATCCCCGGAGGCTGCCGCCGGACATGGTGGACAGGATTACTGCAATTCTGGCTCGGTTGCATCAAGCGGAGGTGATTGAGGATATGAATGTCCATTCCTACAGGCTTCACCCTTTGAAGGGAATCCGGAGAGGGGAGTGGGGCGTAACGGTGAGGGCGAATTGGCGCATGACCTTCCGGTTTGAGGATGGGTGTGCGATTGACGTGAATTTAGAAGACTACCATTGAACAAGGAGAATGGTATGAAGGTTTTGAAAATGAAGAATCCGCCCCATCCTGGATTTTCGGTGCGCATGGATTGTCTGGAGCCGCATGGCTTGAGCGTGACCGAAGGGGCGAAGATCCTTGGTGTGTCGCGGTCTGCGTTGAGTCATCTGGTGAACCAGAGTGCAGACCTGTCTTGGGATATGGCGATTCGCTTGGCCAAGGCGTTTGGCAGTACGCCGGAGGGATGGATGCGGTTGCAGTTTCAGTATGATGCGGCCCAAGTGGAAGAATGGTCCAGAAAAATCAAGGTAAAGATGTTTGCTGCCGTGGTGCATGCGTGAAGAGCGGCGGGAAGGGTGGCTGCCAAACTCTCCTGCTCGCGCAACGCGCGGCCTCAGAAGGCCCTCGTTGGACGCGCGCAATGGAAGATCAATCAGCCCCCATCCCTGAAGAGACAACGAGCGAGCTTGGAAGGATGGGGAAGGAGTCGCCAGACCGTCCTTCTTGCTCGCAGAACGCGCACGATCAGACAGTGCTCGTCCGATGCGCGCACTGAAGGCCAGTCTGGCGAGGGCGCGAAGTGCAAGGTCAAGCAATGACCCCGGCAGCCTGTTCCATTTATCTCGTTCGACGCGCGCAATCGAAAGCTCGACAGATGCCCTTCCTATTTTTGCCTTTCAGCGGCTTGGGGAAGGAAGGTAAGAGAGGTGAGGACCAAGCCAGGCCATTGTGTGAATACGATCTAGAGGCGAATCGCGAAGAAATCACTTG
>JANOMG010000355.1:0-6393 GCA_031420175.1 Nitrospira sp. | reverse complement strand
GAGAGGTGCGTTTCCCATCGGGGCCAGTGTCGGAGAATCGACAACAGGAAAGGGATATGCAGGTGGGGAATACGCCTGTCACGAGGCGCAAGCGGCAAGCCGCGTAAAAATCAGGCCGCACGTGACTCAAACGAGCAATGTGAAATTTCTATCTCTGGATTTGGGCTGATATAGGCGCTAGAAGAAATTGAGCATTTCGGGTATACTCGCGTCGCGCGGGGGCTATATCTCCACGTAGAACGAAAGGACGGACATGGAACGACGGGCTGCTTCCCATACCGAAGAAGAAGAGATGAACCATCGCCGTAAATTGCTGAACGCCGCGAAGAAAGGCGATCAGAAGGCCATTGGCAAGCTCTTAGAGCTCTATCAAGTGCGGATCCATAGCGGCGATATGGTGACGAAGCTGAATAAAACCTCTGCCACACATAAGCTTCAGGCTCAGCTTGCTGAGGGGAAGCCCGTGAAGGGTGGAGGGGGGAGCCACGGCAAGAAGACTGCGCCTGCGAAGCCTGCTCCAGCGAAAGCCGCACCGACGAAAGTTGCCGCGCGTCCTGCCATTTCAAAGGCCAAGCCAAAGGCACAATCAGCCAAAGCCGCAGTACCAAAACGCAAGAAGTAGCCAGACGGCGATTATTGCACAGCCACTCGTAGCCCCCAGCCCGCTAGCTTTGCCGCGATCTCTTCCGCTTGTGCCAACGCCCCCGCAAACACGATGGCTTCACCGTCATGATCGATTTTCCATGCCAGCTCGAAGGCTTTCGAGCTGGTCATGTCTGGGATGTATTGGCAGAAGAGCGCAATCACTTGCTCGTAGGTGTGGCACTCGCAGTTGAACACGATCACACGCGCATCGAGTCCGGTCCCTGTGCCGGTGCTGGTGGTCTCTGTCGGGACGGGGGGTGCGAAGGGAGTGTTCGTGCCTGCCATGGGGGCGAATATTAGCAGAGTTTGCGGCAACTTTTAACTCCGATTATTCATGCATGCCGTGGCGACATCGCCTGAACGCGCATGCGCCGTGACGCGTATCTCGAAAAGACCGTCGTTCGTGAAGTGTGAAACATGGTTCGCGAACGACGAGATACGAGGGACGAACGACGAACCAGAACGGCACGTCACCTGTTATCTACGCTTCGCGTAGCGAATCCCCGATGGCCGTAGAAACGCTCTTGAGGAATGCGGGGTTAATAGCCTGTCCGCGTGAGCAGGTGGTTGGTTCTCAACCAATTCTCCCGGATGCAGGATTGCGTATAGAGTGCGAAATGCGCGGGGGAATCCGTCGCTGGTTGGAGCCGATGTGTCAGCGACAGGGTCTGCGTATAGACGAGCGAAGCGGAGGTCTTTACGAGGGCGAGTCCATATTCAAAGAGATACCCCTCTTCAAGAGTGACGCTCCTCTTCGAGAGCGCTCTCACCCGAGCGAGATCGTAGTCCTGTTGGCTGAACGAGTCGTCCATGAGATGCAGGAGCGCGGCGGGGCCTGGCACGAGATTCTCGCCGATCCGAAAACTATGGGATAGTTCGAAGAGTCCACGCTGGAGACGGCGGTCCCGGCGAAGGGCCGCGTGAAATGTGGCGCGCCAGATTGGGTCGTGAAGGTCCCGATCGATGGCCTCTGCCACAAGGGATGAGAGTGGTCCACTCACGTCATAGCCTTGCACGAGGCGCCCTGACTCGACGAGATCCGGAAAGCTCATGCCCATCCGGTCTTGAAAGGCCGTGACTCCAGACATGGGAGTCAATTGCAACGCCATGAAGTCGCGAAAATGGACGGTGGCGAAGCGAGTCAGAAGTCGGGTCAGGGTTTCCGGATGGCAGAGGTGGAAGGGGTAAAAGAGTGTGTGGGGTGGTTGGCGTCGATTCATCGACAAAGTCTCACAGTCATGTTAGGTTTCGCGCGTGCGATATCTCTTCACGTCGTGGCTTGATTTTCTGCTCATCTTCGTCCCGGTGACGATCACGCTCGAGGTCCTTCGAGTCGATCCACTGCTGGTCTTTATCTCTGCCTGCCTTGCTATTATTCCATTGGCTGGCCTTCTCGGGCGAGCTACCGAGCATTTGACAGCCCATGTCGGTGCCGGGATTGGCGCGCTCCTCAATGCTTCGCTTGGCAATGCCGCAGAATTGATTATCGCACTGGTGGCTCTGCGCGAGGGCCTTCACGACGTCGTCAAAGCCTCTCTCACCGGCTCAATCCTGGGAAACATCTTACTCGTTCTCGGAGCCTCGATGTTTGCCGGTGGGATGAAATACGAGCGGCAGAGGTTTAATCAAATCGCTGCCGGAACGGGTGCCAGTCTCCTGCTCCTGGCCGCTGTCGGACTCATCATTCCCGCTCTCTTCCATTTCACCGCTGCCGACCGTGGTGTCGCCATCGAACGGGAGCTGAGCCTAACCATCGCGATTATCTTGTTCGCGATTTATATCGCCAGCCTGCTGTTCTCCTTGAAGACCCATCGCCATCTGTTTGCTGGGGAGAAGCATGATGCGTCAGACCTTGGAGAACAACCCTGGACCAAACGCGCTTCGATTGCCGTACTGGCCTTCGCGACCTGTCTCGTGGCACTCATGAGCGAGATGCTTGTCGGTGCGCTAGAACCTGCTGCGCACCAGCTCGGGCTGACGCAAGTGTTTGTCGGCGTCATTCTTGTCGCGCTGGTGGGGAATGCGGCTGAACATTCCACTGCGGTGATGGTGGCGTTGAAAAATAAGATGGATCTGGCTTATGGGATTGCAGTGGGGTCCAGCCTGCAGATTGCCTTGCTTGTGGCGCCATTACTCGTGTTTGCCAGCTATCTCTTCGGGACGCCGCTGGATCTGATTTTTACGCCTTTCGAAGTCGCCGCAGTGACCATCTCGGTCCTGATTGTCGGATTCGTCGCGATGGACGGAGAATCACACTGGATGGAAGGGGTGATGCTGGTCGGAGTCTATCTGATGCTGGCGATTGCCTTTTTCTTCCTGCCCGCGTAGCAGGATGCTGAACAAGCCCGCCAGATTCGTTCTCGCCTCGAAAGCATCCTCAACGTAGCCCCGAGGCTACGCCTCCGGTGCTTCCATCGGCTGCGGCCTTGCTGACGGCCTTTTTGAGCAGCCTGCGAAACCAGGCAGGCAAGATAACCAGACGCCAGATTCGTCTCAGACTTTATCCATGTCGATGACTTCCGTGGCTTCCCACAGATTTTTTAGTTCTGCATCCGCCAGATCTTTGACCCGATCTTCTTCCGTCTCTTCACCGAACTGAACCGCTTTTATTGGTATCGTCTTGTCCTTCTCGGAGGGAGACGCGGCCAGCTCTGGCGGCAAGGGCTGTTTTCTTCGCTTCTTGGCAGGATCCATATTAACGGGCATGCTACCTCCGACGTGATCTGCGTTCAGTTTCCACCTGACCCAAGCAAAAAGTCAATGGAGCCTCAGGATGTGGCACCTGTACGCCAGCGGGCATGGACCGCGGCGCGTGAAACGCGAGAGTTGCGAGAAAAACGCGAGATGAACAGATGGGGCTCCCGCCTTGCTTGGCCTGTCTCGCGCGTCCCGCCAGTCCCGCTCGTCTCGCGCAACATTGCTAGTACAACTGCCCGGCGATGGTGTCGGCCTGCAGCCGACCTTTCGCCGATAGTTTGCTGCGTTCACCGTTTTCTTCGATTAATTCTTGCGCGAGTAACTGAGCGGTGAGGGCGCTGTGTCCGTAGTTCAGCGCATGCTGATGAAGGTTGTGTGAGGGGATTCCTTGAACGAGTCGTAACCCGAAAATCACGGCGTCGCGGAGTTGTTCCTCTTTCGAGAGTGTGATGCGCTCCTCGATGGGGAGGAGGCCTTCCGTAAGCGAGAGGTCGTAGGCTGTGAGGTCGGCGACATTGCCGAATCTCGATCCGCCGAGATAGGACTGGGCACTGGGGCCGAATCCAAGATATTCGCCATTGGTCCAATAGAGGAGATTGTGTCGGCAGGCATATCCAGGCTTGGCATAGTTCGATATTTCATACCGCTCATAACCTGCCCCCACGAGCATCCGTTGCGCAGCCTCGTCCATGTCAATTTGAAGACCTTCGTCCGGGGCCGGGCTCCGTTCGCGTTGGATGTTGGAGGCAAGTTTCGTGTTCTGCTCGACCGTGAGGGCATAACAAGACAGGTGCGTCGGCCGCAGTGAGAGGCAGTGAGTGACAGTGCGTTGCCAACTATCCAGGCCTTGTCCAGGCAGTCCATACATCAAGTCAAGGTTGATATTTGTAAATCCGGAGGTTCTGGCCTGTGCCACCGCTGTGACGGTCTCACTGACGGCGCCGGGCCGTCCGATTCTGGCTAGGTCGCCATCCTCCATCGATTCCGCACCGAAGCTCAGGCGGGTGACACCGGCCTGATGCAGTTGCAGGAGGTCCTGTTCGGAGATCGTAGAGGGGTGCGCTTCCACGGTGATTTCACAGTCGGAGGTGAGGCTGAAATGTTTTCGAATCTCGGACAGGATGGCGATGAGCTGAGCCGCGGCAAGGGCCGTCGGTGTGCCTCCCCCAAAGTAGACGGATTGGACCGGGCGGCCCGCAGCTACCTGTTGCTGCGCCGATAGCCAAATTTCATGCGTGAGGGATCGGACAAAGGCTTCAGCGCGGCCCTCGCGATAGATTTCTAGATAGAAAGAACAGAAGTCGCATCGCTGGCGGCAGAAGGGGATGTGAAGATACAGACCGAGGGAAGGGGGCGCCATCACGACAGGCTGAATCCTTGTGGTTTGGAAAAGTCACGCAACAGGACGATTTCAATTTCATCGGTCGAGGATTTTCCGCGATTGCGCACGTGGGTCTGCCAGGCCTTGTGTTGGCGCAACGATTCGAAGAGTACCTTGAGCAGATCCGGCTTGATATGTGCTTCCCACTCCCGCACCCAGGCCTGAGCCTCCTCGTCGCCCTCATAGTCGTCGGGAAAGGATGCCTCCAGGCTAAATCGAAGGGTAAAGGTTTTTTCTTCTTGGTACATACCGATCCTGGTAGATTGCGAACTGGCCGAACCGATCCTATAATACCCCTCAGAATAAAGGAGTACCATCCATGCCTATCTTCGAATATGTCTGCGGGGAATGCAATCATCGATTCGAGCTGTTGGTGTACGGCTCAACGCAAGCCGCTTGTCCAAAGTGCCAGGCCACGAAGGTCGAGAAACAAATCTCTGCGTTCGGGGTTGGTGGCACGGACGGCTGGGTGCTGCCAGGTAATGGGGGAGGTTCCTGCGGAAGTTGCGGTGACCCGCGCGGCCCCGGTTCCTGCTCCACAAATTGATTATGGAACCAGGCGAGCAGCATCTTCAGCGCGCGATTGCCACCATCTCCCAGTCCGACCCGCTCACCAAATTGCTTGAAGAGGTGAAGCTTGGCCGGATGAAACCGACCGATGCCGGACTGCGAGCCGTGACCGGTTCGTGGCTGGGTACCTATCAGAAAGTGATTGAGTCCGGCGGATTCACCGGCCAGGCCTTGCGCCGCATCGATCCACAGCCTCGTCTGGCAGTCTTGATCGAATGTGGCGTGTTGACGGGTGAGCAGCAGGCGGTTACTGCCCTCCGTAGGAGTTTCGAGCGCGCTGTTGCCGCCGCAACGGAGTGATCTCATCTCATGTGGCCTATCTGGGTCCTCGTCGTCTTTGTCCTGACCGCAGGATCGGTCGGAGTAGGATGGGCTGAAGACGCTCTCGACACGAGACCTCTTCTGACGATCACGCGCAACGATTTTGCTACCATCCTGCCGCCGGATTACCGAATCCTGATCGATCCGTATTCGATTGAGCAGTTTCTTGACGCACTGGATAGCACCCCGCCGGACTGGGGCCTAGTCTATGGCCATCACGATCCTGACCATGACGAGCGATTGTTCACGCTGAACCGGGAGCGCGATGCGAAGTGAGGTAGGGGAGGAGGCGCTCCAGTGGACGGTGGTCTTTCTCTGGTCAGGAGAACTGTTCCGCTATGAGCCAACGACGGGCGGGTTCAGCGCCGTTATTGGGCCGATCTTCACGCCCACCAGATGGGGCGTGGTCCGATTCAAAGCCGAAGATCTTCCGGGCAATCTCTTCGTGATGCCCGATGTCCACCAGCGTGACAATCTGCGCCGACAGGTAGAGAGAGGTCAGAAAATCGACATTGAGATCGCCATGATGGGACACCTCATTCCCGAGGAGTCGCTTGTCTATGACTTTTCCCACGATGAAGAAGGCTTGGGGCTCATCATGCCGGTGGTGCGGATCGAACGGGTTGGGTATCTACTGGCCCGATGATGCCCAGCAGCACGCTCAACCATCCCCTTCTGACTTACGAGATACGTTTCACGCTTCACGAACGACGGTCTTCCTGAGTATCCTGTCAGAACGCATCCTTTGCGCAGCGAAAGCCAGTGCCGCTGGGTCGGTT
>JANOMG010000354.1:0-11355 GCA_031420175.1 Nitrospira sp. | reverse complement strand
TGGGTCGATGTGACGCCGGCCACCAAGTTCGGTGCGACGATTCCGTTTATTTTGTCGCTGGGAGACGGGCAGAAGTCGATCTACGTTTGGTTTAAGGATGTGGGCGGAAACGTCTCCACCCCTGCGGGCACCACGATTTTGGTCAACACGTCGGGGTATCTGTGCGTGGCCGAATGGGGCCGGACAGGCCGCGGTGCGTCGTTGCTGCATGGCGGCGAGTTCATGGCCCCGGTGTACGGCATGTGTGCCGATCAGCAAGGGTCGTTGTTCGTGGTCGATAACGGCAACAACCGGGTTCAGAAATTCGACAATGCCGGGAACTTCATCATTCTCTGGGGCAACTTCGGTTCGGCCAATTCGAACTTCCATAACCCTACCGGGATTGCGTGCGATGGCAAGGGCGACGTCTGGGTGGTCGATACGAATAATCACCGCGTCCAGAAATTCGACGGGAAGCTCGGCGGCTATCTTATGAAGTTCGGGTCGCGCGGAAACGGCGAAGGGCAGTTCAACTCACCCTGGGGCATCGCGGTCGATCGGGTGCGTGGGTATGTCTATGTGGTCGACAGTGCCAATTTCCGCGTGCAGAAGTTCGATATGAACGGCGAGTTCATCATGTCCTGGGGCAGCTTCGGGAACGGAGACGGCCAGTTCTACTTCCCGCGCGGCGTGGCGGTGGATCAGGCCGATGGATTTGTGTATGTCGTCGACATGGGTAATCACCGGATTCAGAAGTTCGATACCAGCACCAACGTGTTGCCACAGTTGCTGACCAAGTGGGGCGGCAGTGCCGAACCAGGCCATGCCAGCAGCCCGCTTGCGCAAGAGGCCGGTCAGTTGCGGTCTCCTTGGGGCATTACGGTCGATGGAGCCGGCGATGTGTATGTGACGGACACTGGTAATCACCGTATCGAGAAGTTTGATAAAGAAGGTAATTTCATCACCCAGTGGGGTGGGTTCGGGAACGGAAAAGGGCAGTTCAATTTCCCTTACGGACTCGCGGTCGATGTCAGGGGCAGCGTGTTTGCTGTCGATAGCGGAAATACCCGGGTCGAACAGTTCATGCCGGCCGACGAGGGGAGCGAACGGCTCCAGGAAGATGCCGAGACCGTGGCTGAAATTGAGAATGCACAAGTGACAGGTACATCGTCGAAAAAGTCGTAAGAGCCGTAAGAGCCGCTACTAGGGATTGAGGATCTAGTGAAGGGACGACATGCTCGATAAGGAACCACGCTTAGGATTGACCTACGACGATGTGGTGTTGATTCCGGCTAAGTCTCAAATCTTGCCGAGTGAAGTCGACATGCGTACGATGCTCACTCGCCACATGAAGATCAACATTCCCATTATCAGCTCGGCCATGGATACCGTCACCGAGTCCCGTTTGGCCATCGCCATAGCCCGCGAAGGCGGCCTCGGGATCATTCATCGTGTGTTGTCGCCAGTGGATCAAGCGACCGAAGTGGACCGGGTGAAGAAATCCGAGAGCGGAATGATTCTCGACCCGATCACGATTTCGCCCGATCAAACGATTCGCGATGCCCACGGCTTGATGGCGAAATACCGGATCTCAGGTATTCCCGTGACGAAGGATAAAAAACTGGTGGGTATTCTCACGAATCGCGATCTGCGGTTCGAAACCAGAATGGATTTGAAGGTCTCGCAAGTGATGAAGCGAGACAAGTTGATCACAGCACCCGAAGGGACGAGCTTGGAGAAAGCTCGCGAGGTGTTGCACGAGCATCGGATCGAGAAGCTCCCCGTCGTCAATAAGCATTTCGAGCTCAAGGGGCTCATTACGATCAAGGACATCGAAAAGCGCATCATGTATCCCAACTCCTGTAAGGACGGGCATGGCCGACTCTGCGTGGGTGCGGCTGTGGGAGTGGGGCCCGAGACGGCAGATCGTGTGGCGCGGCTCAAAAAGGCCGGGGTGGATGTGATCGTGGTCGATACCGCTCATGGGCATTCCCGAGCGGTGCTGGACACGGTCAAGATGATCAAGCGACAGTATCCTGAGCTTGAACTGATCGCCGGGAATATTGCCACCGCTGAGGCGGCGAAGGATCTCCTTCGTGCCGGCGTCGACGCCGTGAAGGTGGGCGTGGGGCCCGGTTCGATCTGTACCACTCGTATCGTGTCCGGCGCCGGGATGCCCCAGCTGACGGCGATTGCCGATTGTGCAAAAGTTCTCGCGGGCAGCGGGGTTCCGATCATTGCAGATGGCGGGATCAAGTTCTCAGGCGATATCACGAAGGCCTTGGCAGCCGGTGCCTCCTCGGTGATGCTCGGTGGACTCTTGGCAGGGACGGATGAATCGCCTGGTGAAACCGAACTGTACCAAGCCGGGACCTATAAGGTGTACCGCGGCATGGGTTCGATCGGTGCCATGGAGCGCGGCGGTGGGGATCGGTACGGCCAAGGTGGACGTCCGGTGCAGAAGCTCGTTCCGGAAGGTATTGAAGGACGTGTGCCCTACAAGGGCAAACTCTCGGCCGTCATCTATCAGTTGATCGGCGGAGTGAAGTCCGGCATGGGTTATTGCGGGTGCAAGACGATCTCGGACCTCCAGCAGAAGGCCCAGTTTATCAGGCAGACGGTCGCGGGCCTCCGCGAAAGTCATGTGCACGATGTGATTATCACGAAGGAAGCGCCGAACTATCGGATGGATTGGGAGTGAGCGAAGGCGATCAGCTCTCAGCCGTCAACTTTTAGCAAGACACGAATCATTCCTACCTCTGTCTAGATCCTGTCACAAGCAAGTATGCGGTTATCCTAATCTGATCGGTTGCTGATGGCTGAGTACTGACCGTTGAAAGCTAATTCCATGGAACTTTGGCACAATAGAATTCTGGTCCTCGACTTCGGGTCGCAATACACCCAGCTGATTGCGCGTCGTATTCGTGAAGCGAAGGTCTATTCGCAGATTCTGCCCTGCACCGTTCCCTTGGCGACCATCCTCGCCTATCGTCCGCAAGGCATTGTGCTGTCGGGTGGCCCATCCAGCGTCTATGAGAAGAAGGCGCCGACTGTCTCCAAGGAACTCTTCGACCTCGGCATTCCCATTCTCGGTATTTGTTACGGTATGCAGCTGGTGACCCATCTCTCTGGCGGGAAGGTGGCCAAGTCCAAACACCGGGAATATGGCCGGGCTGAATTGACCATCGACGATACGAGCGATCTCTTCAAGGGAATCGGTCAAGCTGGCTCGACCATTGTCTGGATGTCGCACGGGGACCGTATTGTACGGATGCCGCCTGGCTTCCGGTCAATCGGGCATACGGCGAATTCGCCGATTGCGGCCATAAAGCAAGACGACCATAAACGCCGGATCTATTGTCTGCAGTTCCATCCAGAAGTGGCCCATACGGCGGAGGGGACCCAGATCCTTCGGAATTTCGTCTATGATATCTGCGGCTGTCAGCCGACCTGGACGATGCAGTCCTATGTGGATACGGCGGTGCAGCAGATTCGTGAGCAAGTCGGCAAGGAGCGAGTGATTTGCGCCCTGAGCGGGGGGGTGGATTCGTCCGTGGCTGCGGCCCTCACGCACCGGGCGATCGGCAATCAACTCACTTGTATCTTCGTCGACAACGGGCTGCTTCGTGCTGGCGAAAAGGAACAGGTTAGACAGACGTTTTCCAAACAGCTCCATCTGAACTTGCGCATCCTCAATGCATCCGATTCGTTTCTTGCCAAGCTCAAAGGGGTGGTTGACCCGGAACGTAAGAGAAAAATTATCGGGAAACAGTTCATCGAACACTTCGATGCTGAAGCGAAGAAGAAATCGGGCGGCGCGAAGTTTCTGGTCCAGGGCACGCTCTATCCCGATGTGATCGAAAGCGTCAGCTTCAAGGGGCCGTCGGCTACGATCAAGACGCACCACAATGTCGGCGGGTTGCCGGCGCGGATGAAGTTGAAATTGATCGAGCCGTTGCGCGAGCTCTTCAAGGATGAAGTCCGCGTGCTTGGTCAGGAACTGGGTTTGCCTGATGAGATCGTGTGGCGGCAGCCCTTCCCTGGGCCTGGTCTTGCGATCCGGGTGCTCGGCGCGGTGACGAAGGAGCGATTGACCATCCTGCGAGCGGCCGAATCCATCCTCGATCAGGAGATTCGTGCTGCCGGCCTGTATCGGGAGATTTGGCAATCGCTTGCCGTGCTGCTGCCGATTAAGACAGTGGGCGTCATGGGCGATCAACGGACTTACGAGCATGTCATTGCGCTTCGTGCCGTGACCAGTCTGGACGGCATGACGGCCGATTGGGCCAAGATTCCGAATGACGTGTTGGGCAAGATCTCGAACCGGATTATCAACGAAGTGAAGGGTGTGAACCGGGTGGTGTACGACATCAGTTCGAAACCGCCGGCCACAATTGAATGGGAGTAACGCAGTGATGAGTGACGAGTGATCAGTGACGAGTCGGACACCAGTCCGATGATTCGCCCATCACCCATCACATCTCACTGATCACGGACTATGGAAGTTAGATTACAGAAAATCATTGCCGGAGCTGGATTGGCTTCGCGGCGAAAAGCCGAGGAATTAATTGCCGCCGGGCGTGTGACCGTCAACGGTAAAGTTGTGACGGAGCTTGGTACCAAGGTCGATCCGGATCGCGCCCACATCAAGGTGGACGGCAAGCACCTGAGCTCCGCCCAGCCCTATGTCTATTTGCTGCTGAATAAGCCGAAGAACGTGATGTCGACGTTGAACGATCCGGGAGGTAGGCCGACGGTGAAGGACTACCTCAGGGGAATTTCGGTGCGGGTGTTTCCGGTCGGCCGATTAGACTTCGACAGCGAAGGGCTGATGCTGTTGACCAATCACGGCGATTTGGCTCAGACGTTGCTCCATCCTCGTTACCATGTGCCGAAGACCTATCTCATTAAGGTGAAGCAGGTGGTGACGGATGACCATATCCGGCAGTTAGAGCAGGGTGTGCAGTTGGAAGACGGCATGACCGGCCCGGCTGTGGTGAAGAAGGTGAAGAAAGCCAAGCTGAACTCCTGGCTGGAGATTACGATCCGCGAAGGGCGCCAGCATCAAGTCAAGCGGATGATGGAGGCGGTCGGTCATCCGGTCTTGAAGCTCACAAGAATTAAGATGGGTCCGTTGTTGTTGGGCGATTTGGGGGCCGGAGAGTTCAGGTACCTGACTGATCGTGAAGCGAACGCCTTGCGCGAGCTTGCAGAGCACAAGCTGGCCACAGAAGAGGCCACAGAGAAGCAGGTTCCACGGCCGAAGAAACGGATCAGTCGGGCCGGATGGGCTCGTTCCAAGAAAGCGAAGGTGGTATGAAGGCCAGAACTCATCGGTGCGGGGAGCTCACCACAGCCGCGGTCGGGCAGACTGTCGTCTTGAACGGCTGGGTTCAGCGGCGGCGCGATCATGGCGTCGTCATGTTCATTGACCTGCGCGATCGAACCGGGCTGACGCAGGTGGTGTTCAATGCCGAGCGTAATGCGGCCGTGCACCAAGCTTCCCACGCCTTGCGGAGCGAATGCGTTGTATCGGTGACCGGGCAAGTGATGGCCCGCCCTGAAGAGTCGAAGAATCCCAACCTGCCCACGGGTGAGATCGAAATCTTCGTGGATGCCATTGAGATTCTGAATGAATCGAAGACGCCGCCGTTTGTGATTGAAGACGATGCCGAAGTCACCGAGTCGATCCGGCTGAAGTACCGCTACCTGGATCTTCGTCGTCCGAAGATGCAGCGACTCTTAACCCTCCGGCACAACATCATGCAGGCCGTCCGTGGCTTCTTGAACGCAGAGCGCTTCCTTGAAGTCGAAACGCCGATCTTGACCAAGAGCACGCCAGAAGGCGCGCGAGACTATTTGGTGCCGAGCCGGGTGAATCCCGGTCAGTTTTACGCCCTGCCACAGTCGCCGCAGCTCTTCAAGCAAGTGCTCATGGTGAGTGGCGTTGATCGTTACTACCAGATCGCCCGTTGCTTCCGCGACGAGGATTTGCGTAACGATCGACAGCCGGAGTTTACACAGATCGATCTTGAGATGTCCTTTGTCGATCGCGCAGACGTCATGAGTTTGATGGAGCAGATGATCGTCACGGTATTTCGTGACGCAGGCGGCGTGCAATTGCCGACTCCATTCCCGCGTATGACCTATGCCGAGGCGATGGGCCGTTATGGATCAGATAAGCCGGATTTGCGTTTCGACATGCCCCTGCATGACGTCACCGCCTTTGCGGCGGCCAGTGAGTTCAAGGTGTTCAAGGAGGCGGCGACCAAGGGCGGGATCGTGAAGGCGTTGATCGTCAAAGGCGGAACGGCCACGCCGCGAAGCAGGATCGATGCGCTCGGTGAGATGGCCAAGACGTTCGGCGCGAAGGGACTGGCCTGGTTGAAGATCACTCCTGAGGGGCAGCTTGAGTCCGTCATTGCGAAGTTCCTGGATGCCAAGGCCTTTGCAGCAGCCCTTCCTGACGCCAAGCCTGGAGATTTAGTTCTCTTCGGTGCCGACAAGGCCGCCATTGTCCATGATGTGCTGGGCCGCATCAGGTTATCGCTCGGTGAAGAGTTGAAGCTGATCGATACCGCTGCCTGGAAGCCCCTGTGGGTGACCGAGTTTCCGTTGCTGGACTATTCGTCGGAAGAGAAGCGGTATATCTTCATGCACAATCCATTTGCTGCGCCAATGGACGAGGATCTGGCCTTTCTGGATTCAGCGCCGCTCAACGTGCGGGCGAAGGCCTACGACATGGTGCTCAACGGAAGCGAAATCGGCGGTGGAAGCATCCGGAACCATCGGAGCGATATCCAGTTGCGCATTCTCGACCTGCTCGGCATCAACAAGGAGCAAGCACAGGCAAAGTTCGGGTTCTTGCTTGATGCGCTCGAATATGGCGCGCCTCCGCACGGTGGGATTGCCTTTGGTCTCGATCGGCTCATCATGCTCTTGGGGAATGTTGATTCGATCCGCGACGTGATCGCGTTCCCCAAAACGCAACGGGCACAATGTCCGTTGACCGATGCGCCCTCGGCCGTCGGTGCCGATCAGTTAAAGGAACTGCGCATTAAGCTGGATCTCGTCGAGTAGGGAGGAGTCATCCGCCCCATGGCCGGCAATACGATAGGTCGAGTCTTCACCGTCACATCATTCGGCGAAAGCCATGGTCCTGCGATTGGCTGTGTCGTGGATGGTTGCCCACCCGGTCTGGCCCTCTCGGTCGAAGACATTCAACAGGATCTTGATCGGCGCAAGCCCGGCACCTCCCGTCATGTCACGCAACGGCAGGAACCCGATACCGTTGAAATCCTCTCCGGCGTCTTTGAAGGCAAGACCACCGGTACTCCCATTGCGCTGCTCATTCGCAACGAAGATGCTCGCAGCAAGGACTACGGCAACCTGGTCGATACCTTTCGCCCAGGCCACGCAGACTACACCTATTGGCAGAAATACGGGATTCGCGATCACCGTGGCGGGGGGAGATCCTCTGCCCGTGAAACAGCCGTGCGAGTGGCGGCAGCGGCGATTGCGAAGAAATGGCTCAACGAAAAATACGGCGTCGTGATCCGCGGCTATCTCAGCCAACTTGGACCGCATGACGTGCCGTTCAAGAGCTGGGATGCTGTGGGTGACAATCCGTTTTTCGTGGCTGATCCTGCCGCAGTGGCCAAGCTGGAATCGTTCATGGATGAGCTGCGGAAGGCCGGTGACTCAGTTGGCGCCAGGATCACGACGGTCGCCGAGCATGTTCCCGTCGGGTGGGGCGCACCGGTCTATGCCAAGCTGGATTCAGATTTGGCCGCGGCCATGATGAGTATCAATGCTGTGAAAGCTGTGGAAATCGGTGCGGGGTTTGGCTCAGTCACACAGCGCGGGTCGGAGCATGGCGACGAACTGACTCCGGATGGTTTTCTAACGAATCATGCCGGCGGTATCCTCGGCGGCATTTCCACGGGGCAGGATGTGGTGGTCACGATCGGGATTAAGCCAACGTCGAGTATTCGTGTGCCCCGCCGCTCCATCGATAAGCAGGGGAATGCCGTGACGGTCGAGACCAATGGCCGCCATGATCCCTGTGTCGGGATCAGAGCCACGCCAATTGCCGAAGCCATGATGGCGCTGGTGCTCATGGACCATGCCTTACTCCACCGCGCGCAGAACGCCGACGTGAAGACCGCGACGCCAAAGATTCCTGGTTCTGCAAAGCAGGGCGTTTCCTCCGCGAGCAAACAATCGACCGCGAAGATCAATCCAGACCCTGCCGAAGCGTAATCTCGGTGCGAAGCAAAGATGTTCTACCCCTAGGGCAACATGGCCTGCGCCAAGACACTGGTACGCCTCACGAGGAGAGTGGACGGATGATGGAAATCTATACGGATGGGGCCTGTAGCGGGAATCCTGGGCCTGGAGGCTGGGGTGCCTTGCTGCGTATCGGTACTGTCGAAATAGAACTGTGCGGCGGGGAGCCATCGACGACGAACAACCGCATGGAGCTGCTCGCGGTGATTGAGGCGTTGCAGTCGCTCACTCAGCCGGTGGAAGCGCATGTCTACACCGATTCGCAGTATGTGCAAAAAGGCATTAGCGAATGGATCCATAACTGGAAGCGCCGTGGCTGGAAAACGGCCAGCAAAGAGCCGGTGAAGAATGAGGATTTGTGGCGTCGCCTCGATAGGCTGGCGGTCGGCCACACACTTGAATGGCGCTGGGTCAGAGGACATGCCGGTCACCCGGACAACGAACGTGTGGACGCACTGGCTCGTGCCGGCCTCGAACAGTCTCGTCGCGCCGGCAAAGCGGTCGGCGGTCCGGTCGAACGGGAGCGCTGACGGATGTGCAACAGATCGGGCGTGATACCGAATCCACAGGAGTAGATCATCGTGCCGTCGATCGAGTGAACGAGGTTGGCTGAATCCTGTCGGCCGGTAGGTTGGTGCTACGCTGGTATTCGAGATAGGTTAGGCGTTCACCTTCAAGCATTTCTCCATGACGAACTCTCCTCCAATTCTCGACATTCAGCATGCCACGGTGTATCGCGGCGACACGTGTGTGTTCACCGACTTTTCATTGTCTCTCCAAGAAGGTGAGCACGTCGCCATCCTCGGTCCGAATGGCGCCGGGAAATCGACTTTCTTAAAGTTGTTGGCGGGAGAAGTCCATCCGTTCCCGCATGATGAGACGCACATCCGGTTGTTTGGCGAAGAGCGGTGGAATGTGTGGGACGTCCGCAAGCGCTTAGGGATGGTGTCCCATGACCTTCAACGTCAGTACATGGACCAAGTGACCGGCCTGAAAGTGATTCTGTCCGGTTTCTATGCCAGCATTGGCATCTATGGCCATCAAGACTTCAGTTACGCGCAGATCGCTAGGGCAGACAAGATGTTGGAGGAGATGTGTGCCAGCTCGTTGAGGGAGCGGCGGTTTGGGGAGATGTCGACTGGCGAACAGCGGCGCTGTCTGCTGGGCCGTGCGTTGGTGCATGACCCGACTGCGTTGGTGCTTGATGAGCCCACCAGCGGACTCGATCTGACGGCGACGTTTCACTATTTGGATCTCGTTCGTTCCCATATACAACAGGGGAAAACGCTGCTGCTGGTGACCCACCATATTCATGAGATTCCTCCTGAAGTAGAGCGTGTGGTGCTTTTAAAGCAAGGGAAGGTTCTGCAGGACGGTGAGAAACGTGCTGTCCTTACAGAAGCCAACCTCAGTATGTTGTTCGACTGCCCGGTATCGTTGGTTCAAGCCAATGGCTGGTATCAAGCGTTGCCGGGACATAGTGCATTGCCAGGAGGATGATCATCCTCCTGCTAACGTCACGGTAAACGTTAGATCTGTATCGATGCGACGCACTTTGACGGCGACTTTCTGTCCCGGCGTCGTTCGTTCAATGAGATAGTTTTTCAGATGAGCCGCGTCGTTGATCTCAGTGCCGTCTATGGCAATGATGATGTCGTGCTTTTGAATGCCGGCTTCTTTGGCCGGTTCCCCCACGTCCTTCACCGCCATGCGCCACTTGGTGCCGTCCTTCACGGGCATCATGTGAATGCCCATTTTGGAGAAGGTCAGGGGTTTTCCTTCCAGGGCGGCGTGCACAATCCGTTCAGCGAGCAAAGCCGGAATGGCAAAGGCCATGCGGCTGCAGCGTGCGGTGGAATCGTCTCGTTCGGTTTGGATGATGGCGTGCATGATTCCGACCACCTCGCCCCTGTCGTTGAAGAGCCCGCCACCGGAGTTGCCGCTGCAGGCGGCCACGTCGGCCTGGATCAACCTGGTGTCCACTGTTTGGAGGAAGGTGTTCGTATTGCCCAAGTGCCCGAAGGACATGGTCGGCCCCCAGCCCATCGGATAGCCGACAGTGAACACTTTCTGGCCTGGCTGCACGTCACCGGAGGCGAATGAGGCGCTGGCGCGCAGCTTGGCGCGGTGGGATTCTGCGACGCGATAGACGACGACGTCCATGAAGGCGCTGTCTCCGACCAGATCGGCCGGGAGTTCGTGGAGATCGGTCGTGAAGATATGGATCTGCTTTTGGATGACGGGGCCGGTGGTGACATCCTGCTTCTCCGCAGCATGCCGGGCGGTGACGATGTATCCATCGCGCAGGTGAAATCCGGTTCCGCGAACAAGAATCTTTCCTGGTTTGTCAGGGCTACGTTGATCCTGCGTGTCTTCGAGAATGCCGACGGTCGCGAGCTTGGCGAGGTCAAGCACTGTGGGTGCGATCTCGGCCTGAGCAGGAGATGTGAGGCCGAACATGGGGACTGCGAGCAGGCACAGAGTCCAGTTTCGTAACCAAGAATGAATGACAAACATGCATCGCATGGAATATCCTTTCATGAGAAAATCCGATAGATCTTGATAGTATAATCCAGAGTGCCTGGTGGGAGGAATGGGGGGCAGGGTGAGCCGGGGCAAGAGCCGATGTGCATGGTATGTTGCTCACAAGAAGGAGTGTAGTATGGCTACGATGATGGCTCGAACGCAGGCGGTGTGTGTGTTGATGCTGGTTCTCTGGGCGGCCGGTCCTGTTCTAGCCGAAGAGTCGCAGGGGATGATGGAACGGGTTGAAACGACGGCTAAGCGCGTCGGTCAGAAAATTGAGGACAAGACAAAAGCCGTCGTGAAGAAAGTCGAAGAGAAACACATCGGCGACAAGATCGAACAGAAACTGAAGAAGGCGGCCAACAAGACCGTTGAAGGTTTTGAAAAAGCGGGCAAGAAGATCGAGCAGAAACTCAGCAACTAGTGTAGTGCGTCCAACGCTTCTTTACATTTGGCGATCTTAGCCATACTGCCCTCGACAGATGCGGTCCAGACAAACACGCGCGGGTTCTGATTGTGGTTGTGCCTATAATCTTCGATGGCGGCGATCAATTCCGGTAC
>JANOMG010000353.1:0-5556 GCA_031420175.1 Nitrospira sp. | reverse complement strand
GCATATACGCGGGTGAGTTGGCAATTTTCAGCACATGGGCCGCCAACGCCTGATCCTGGTGAATGAGGGCAGAGAGACGAGCCGCGTCTGCCGATGGATCATTGGCCAGGGCCATGACCCGACCTGCGACTTGCGGAAGCACAGGCAGTTCGATTTTGTCCTTATCGATCCGTTCGATTAAGGCCTGTTCGACCTGCTCCGGCATGTCGATATTCGTTGATCGATCTATTTCAGTCGTCATGCTGTCGGTGGTCCTTGAGAGCGGTTTGCGACCACTGTGTTTTGGTACAGTCTCTTGTCGGTAGATAGGCGTGGAACTTTAATCTCCTGGTCCGGATCGAATAGGAGGGGATTCTCTCGGCCATATAGGGCCATCCTTTCGAGAATGCTTCTGTTTCTAAGGGGCGCTCGGTCTGCGTAGGACCTGTGGACTATGTTATTAGGCGGGCAGGACTCCCGGTCGTATCAATGCCTTGTCGAGAACAAGCAATGATACGTAAGTCATTAGATGTCGGCCTTAATGGACATAATTGCTTTCCTATCGATCCCCCTATGCCGGGTTTACCTAGAGCTGATTGGCATCATTGCTATAGATGGCAAAGAGATTTATGATTCCTATGCAATGATACGGTAGTCGAACTGTGAGGCTCACCGGTGTATCGGCAACCTCTCCTGGTCTCTCCCGCTAAAGCAGAGTGTAGTCGCTTCGTTTCCGTTTGCCCCGTTCGAAATATCTCGTCGATTTCTATGCATGAAACGCTGGACGTAGGGAGAGCGGCTGTGGCTGGCGTTGTTCTCCGTAGGCTCGATAACCTGTACAAAGGGGGGCATGTTGATTCATTCGACTACAATGCCAGTCACTGTGTTGATTGTGGACGATCACGAGGTCGTTCGAGTGGGATTGCAAACAGTGCTGAGCCGACAGAGCAGTATCCACGTCGTTGGCGAAGCCGCTATGGTTGAGGATGCGATTCGTGAAGCCTGCGACCTCAAGCCAGACGTGGTGCTCATGGATGTTCGCCTGTCCGGGGGGAGTGGAGTGGATGCCTGTCGAGCGATTCGCAGTTCCTGCCCCAATACGCGGGTGCTGTTTCTTACGTCTTACCAGGACGATGAGGCGGTGCTCGCCGCGGTCATTGGGGGCGCACATGGCTATCTGTTGAAGGAAGTCAATGTGGATGCATTACTGCGAGCTATCCATGCCGTTGCCCAGGGCCAGTCAATCCTCGATCCGGCCATTACACAGCCGCTCTTGACCCGTATACGGTCGCAACGAGAGGAGGCTTCCGAATCACGGGCAACGCTCTCCTCCCAACAGCAGCGTGTCCTCGCGCTCGTGGCAGAGGGAAAAACGAACAAGGAGATTGGCTCATCGCTCGAACTGAGCGATAAGACGGTCAAAAACTATATCCGGTTCATTTTCCAGAAACTCAAAGTGACCCGTCGTGCTCAAGCGGCTGCCTTTTTCATTCGGGACTCCCATCCGGAGAAGCGGGTCGGTTTACAATCGCCGCTGATGATGGAGAAGCGCCACTGACATCTTGGGTACGCGTCGAGGCGGTTCTGTCTGAGCCCCTCACGGTCGCGTCGTTTTGCGAAGCCCTCCGTCCCTTTCTCTCACGATCTATCTCCGCCAGGTATTGACATCACCCTTCTTAGTTACGCTCCTTCTCTTCAGCCCTAGGCATTTCAATGTCGCTGCGCATGAGTCGCAGAGTCCTCATTCTTGTTGTCGTAGCCTGGCCATATGCCTCGTAGGTCGTCAATTCTGACAATCGGCAGCGCGCGATGCCATATTATAGAACCGAGTAGTTTTTGCCTAGCAGTGAATGGCTCTATCGCAATAGAGCTTAGAGCTGTCTGGTCCCATCATGAGTAATACATGGCTCTGTAGTGCTAGGTGCATAATGCGTTCAACGTATGAGCTATTAGGCACTTTCCGTTATAGGAATCTCATCTACGCTTAGTATCGATGCGCTTCTTGTCTGTCATCACAACTCAGTTCGGTAAAAAATGCCCATGCAAACCTCGTATGCACAGGTCTAGTGATCGTTGCAAGAATTCGGTGCGGGAGCATGCCTTCGCCATCATAGGTCATCACCTTTCATGAGGAGTACGTATATGAGTCTGCTGTCGATACTTGTGGTCGAAGACGATGAAGGGGTGCAGAGCCTGCTTCGCAGGCTGTTGACGCAAGAGGGCCATCAGGTCACGGTGGTCGGGAACGGACAGGATGCGATTCGAGCAGCTCGAGAGATTCCCGTTCATGTCTTGCTGACAGATCTCAAGCTGCCCGATATCGATGGCCTGGCCGTCCTGGAGCGCATTCTTCAGATCGATTCGAAGGTGATTGGTATCGTGATGACCGGCTACGGCTCGATCGACGGTGCCGTTAAGGCGATGAGGGCCGGTGCATTCGATTTCCTCACAAAGCCGTTCGAGAACGAAGCGGTAATTGCCGTCATTAATAAGGCGTTGGAGGCGCATCGTCGTGGCCTGGATACTCGTGGTTCACGGAAATCTGCGCGCGTTCCTTATCGGGCTGAGCAGTTGGTCGGCACCAGTGAGCCGATTAAGTGCGTCCTGGATTTCGTCTCGAAGGTGGCGGACCATGCCAGCACAGTGTTGATTCAAGGGGAGAGTGGAACCGGCAAGGAGTTGGTCGCGCGGATGTTGCACTTTAACAGTATCCGGAAAGACCGCCCGTTCGTGCCTGTCAATTGTGGAGCCATTCCCGAAAATCTGCTCGAATCCGAGTTGTTCGGCCACGAGAAGGGGGCCTTTACCGGCGCCGCTCACACGCGCATCGGGCGTTTTGAATTGGCGCATGGCGGGACCATCTTTCTCGACGAAATCGGTGAGTTGAGTCTCGGGTTGCAAGTGAAGCTGCTTCGCGTATTGCAAGAACGTTCCTTTGAGCGGGTGGGGGGCACGAAAACCATTGACGTGGATGTCCGTGTCGTCGCTGCCACGAATCAAGATTTGGAGCAGGCCGTTCAGCAAAAGCGTTTCCGGCAGGACCTGTATTACCGCCTCAATGTGATTCCCATCACGACGCCTTCGCTGAAGGAGCGACGGAGCGACATCCCGCAGTTGGTCAATCATTTCATGGAGCGGTTGAATCGTACGAAGCAGACCGCCATTACAGGCTGTTCCCCGGAGGCGATGACCTGTCTGATGGGACATCACTGGCCAGGAAATATTCGTGAGTTGGAAAACATGATTGAGCGTCTGGTGGTACTGAAACAATCGGGAACCATCGAGGTCTCCGATCTTCCCGAGCATGTCTTCCCGCGACCGGCGCCGTCGGATCAGATTGAGGAGCCGTGCATTGGATTTACCGACCAGGGGGTGAGTCTGTCACGAGAACTCGAGCAGCTCGAGCACCGTCTCATCGTCGGGGCGCTTCGCCGCGCCAATGGGATCACCAGCAAAGCCGCCCAGCTGCTTCAGGTCAACCGCACGACGCTCGTCGAGAAATTAAAGCGAAAGGGGCTTGCCACGAAAGCACAGAGCTGCCTGGCCTTTTAGCGACGGGTCATCGCAGATCGTCTGCGAGCAGGATGCTGAACGCGTCTGCCAGCGTTGTGCCTGCATCGCGCAGGGCGTCCATGATCAGCAGGCTCCGTTTCGCGTTCTCATTCGTGATCGCCATGCTGGATGGTCATCTCGGCGCTCCCATTCTCCTGCATCCACTGAAGCCACAGCACTGTTTCCGCACCCGGCTAGATCGTACCAATGAATGGTCAGTGTGCCGCATCGTCTCCCAGCAGGAATCGAAGGCGGTACGTCAGATGTCCTGACGTGAGAGAGACTAGTGTGCTGTGTCTTTGTTGCGATGTGATTGGATCATCCTGCCGAATTCATTTTTCCTCGTTCTGATTATGTCCGTCAATCATTTGACCTATCGCATGGCCGACGCGTTGACGATTTGACGAACGTCACGATGGCGCAGCAGCCATAGCCATCAATTCCTACGCAGAATGAAGAATTGCACTCGTGCCACAAAGGGCACAGAAATTGCTGAACCCGTCATGTGTCTATGAAAATCACGACATCTTGTCATTGGTTGCTCGCCTGTCTGCTCACGCAGGGTTTCCCGTTGGACGCCGCTGCTGCAACTGAGAGCCAATCGTCTTCCTTTGCGGCATTGCCTCTTCAGGCAGGAGCGGTTCAGGCGAATGCTCCAGCGGCGACCTCACGGCTCACGTTACCCGATGAAGGGCCTCGCTACGACCATCTTGTAGAAGGCCCGAATTCGTTGCAGTTTCAGGAGGCGATTGCCTCATTTAAGCATGGGGAATATGCTCTGGCCCGCGAAGGATTCTCCGCGCTCGTCAAGCAGGATCTTGACAGCCGACTGATGCCATCGATCAAGGCATTTTTTGCGGAGATCGCGTTGCGTGAAGATCCGACTACTCGCGGGCGGTCCGAAGCCATTCTCCACTATCGGGCCCAGGTTCGTCAGTACCCGAAAGATCCGAATACGTCCCGTGCGCTCTGGAGGATCGGGGATTTGTATGTCGAGATGGGATGGTGGCAGGAGGCCATTATCGCCTATGACTATGCCACATCGCATGTACAGCTTCGAGCCGATGCAGACCGATCCCTGTTGAGTTTGGGCGTCATCCTTGAATCACGCGAACGTTGGGTGGAAGCAGAACGGGCGTTCGAGTCGGTCCGGAAACGCACGAGCGACGATCGAGTCCTCAGGCGTTCGACAGTGGGCTTGGCCAACGCCCTGTATGCGCTCCGGCGCAAGCGAGAGGCCCAACCCCTGTACGACATGCTCTACCAGCGCTGGCCGGATCTCCTCAAAAACGAACCGCAGTTCTTGCAGCAGTATGGCGATGTGCTCGTCGACACGAACGAGCGACAGCGGGCCCGTGCGATCGACATCCTGCTGTATAACCTGTATCCGTCGCACCAGTATGCCGGCGCGGCACTTGTGCGTCTCGGCGACAGTCACCGCCAACTGAGTCAGTCAACCCATGCGGAGCTGTTCTACCACGTCGCGCAGGAACGGTACGTGGGCATGCCGGCCGCCGTGGTTGCTCGTATGCGCCTGGCGCAGATGGAGGAGCGACCTGTCCTGTCTGAGAAGGGCTCCGTGCCGAACAGCGACAAGGGGACTGCGAGCCCGAGCGACGAGTCCGTGATCACGTCCAATGGCGTGAAGGTGTATCAGGACATTGCCAAGACCCATCATGGAGATGTCCTCGGGAGTGAGGCCCTATTCCATCTGGCAGAACATTACGAATTACAAGGCGATCCGTTACGTGCCATTCAGGGGTATCAAGACGTCGCGAGACGGGCGGGTACCATTCAAGATGATCCATGGCCACAGATGGCTGGACGTCATCTGACCAGCATCCTGAAACCCCAGTTAGAAGCCGCACTCAAGGCCGGGAAAGATGTCTTAGCGGTGGCCCTGTTCCACAACCACGGACATACTCCTGAGCATCAATACGCCGGGACAAAGACCTTGTTAGCCGTCGCCGACACCCATCGCAGGCTGGGCTTCTCCAGCCAAGCATCGCGCCTCTATCAATTACT
>JANOMG010000352.1:0-2587 GCA_031420175.1 Nitrospira sp. | reverse complement strand
TGCTCTATCTGGTCGTCTGTCCTCTCGCCCTCGCGGGTCTCGTCTGGATTGGATGGACCTGGACCGCCATGGCCTGCGTCATCTATGGAACGGTGGGATTGGCCTTAGATCTTGCCACGATCACAAGCATCCTGGGCGGACAGGCGGAGATTGGTGCCCTCTTCTTCAGTGCGATGAGCGGGACCGCGAACTTTTCGCTGATCCTGTTCGGCGGACGCGTGTTTTTACATGCGTTCCAGGAGACCGCGCTTCCAGGATCCCGTCCTCCCAGTCCTCCGTCCCCTTCTTCATCCGTACAAGCTTGATCCGCGTAAATCCCGCATCCGTCAACCAGGCCTTCGTCTCGGCTGCCGTGTAGGTATTGCCCCGCTCGGTAAACAGTAACATTGAGACCGCGAAGAGACTCGCCTCTTCGGGACACAGACCTTCCCGGTCGTGGAGAAAGGCATCCTGAATCAGCAGCCGGCCTCCGGGATTCAGGGCGGCCAACGAACGCCGAAATACCGCCTGATTGTCTTGTGGTGAATAGATGTGGAGTACGTTCGAGTACCAGATGACATCGTAGGTGCCGGGAATGGTGTCCGTCAGCAGGTCCAATGGGAGATAGGAGAGTCGGGCGCCGGCCTTGTGAGTCGACGCAATCTCCTTCGCCACGTCGAGGGCTGCGGAACGGTCGCACACCGTGGCATGGAGCTGGGGATTCTTTGCGAGGAAGGCCATGGCATAGGTGCCGGGACCGCCGCCAAGATCGAGCAGGGTTCGCACCCCACGCAGGTTGAGTTGGGCAGCAATCTGTGGCGCTGTTTCCAGAGTCCGGTGATGCATGGCCCACGTGAACCGACGCCGATAGTCCGGCTCCTCCGGTTCATCATGATCCAGCGGCAGTCACGTCTTCACCGACTCCAGCAGGCGACCCCAATCGGCCCAATGGCTCGTGATCAGCCGGAGATAGTCTCCACGATAGGCTGGATGCCGTGCGTTCAACGCCGTAGCACCCAGCCGACTGTTCCGATAGGTCTCGCCATTTTTCTTCAGCAGGCCAGCCATCGCGAGATTCCGGCAGAGAATGGCCAGACCCCGCTCACTGACGTTCATCTCATGAGCCAGGGCGGGAATCGTCCATGTCTCCGTACCGATGGTCGTACAGAGATTCAGCTCAAGGGCGGCGATCAGGACTCGCGGTAACCGGTAGGCCGTGATCGCGTCGCGCAAGTTATCGAACGTCTCGATCCGCCTACTCACCGCTCCACGCCAATCGTCCGCACACACCAACGCATCAGGTCCTGCGCGGCCAGAGGATTTGCCATGTCCACATTTCGTTCAAAGCAAGCTGCCACATAGTTGTCGTTCATCTCGGTCCGTTCGGAGAACCCTGATTGCAGCAAATTCGCTCGGTACTGTGCGACCGCCGGCTGGATGTAATACTTGGCCTGCTTGGCGATCTCGTCGGTGCCGAGATCCTCCGGCGTCCCATCGGAGAGCAGGGTCATCACATCGTCTAACGACATCCCATACTGGCAGAGGAGCCTTCCGTCCGGCGTGAGCTCCAGCAGCCATCCATCGTGACCAAGTTCCATCCCCATCGCACCGCCTGGTTCCAACTCCACTAACTGGGGAAACACAGGGGCCAGCGAGGCCTTGAAAGCCGTCCAGGCTGTCGAGGATCCAGTACTCATACGCGCGCCTTTCGATGGGGTGGTGGACCGTCCTGCCCGGCAAGACTGGCATGCAGGGCCGCCAACCGTTGAATATTCTCTTCGAGTTTCGGCAGCTGGTACTTGCGATCCATATGCACGACCAGTTCAAGAAGATCCGCCGCCTCCCGCAGCTTGCCAGTCGCTTCATAACACTGAACCAACACATAGCGAGCGCCGCCCGTCCGTAACTCATCACGTGATCGCTCAGCAATAGACTGGCTGGTTTGGCAGCAGGCAATGGCGTCGTCATAGCGTTGCTGCATCAAGAACGTTCGACCAATCATGCGCCAGGCATCGGCCACGCCGCCCTGATTCCCCAATCGCCGCATCAGGACCAGCGACTGTTCATAGTATCCAATCGCCTGCTCGAACTCGTTGGTCTCGCGAGCGACCAACCCAAGATCCGAAAACAGCACCGCCTTGCCGGCCTCATCGTGGACCTTACTCATGAGATCCAACGCTTCGAGATAGTAGGCCTTGGCGCGGCCCCATTCACCCGCATCGGCCCTCAAATTTCCCAAGTTGCCCAGCGTCGTCCCGATCCCCTTCTCATCCCCCAGGATCTTCTGCAGTTCCAGCACCTCTTGGTAGTAGGTCTGTGCCGATTCCCGACGCCCACTGACCGCACAAATGTTTCCGAGATTTCCCAACGTGGATGCTAACGCCCGTTGATCCCCAGTCAGCCGGTCACATTCCAACGCCTTCGCATAGCAGGTATAGGCATCGGTGTAGAGACCACCCGAGAAATGTTCATTTCCCTGGCGATTGAGCTCTTCGGAGAGTCCGTTACGTAGCGTCATGATGTGGGCTGGAGCCGCTGTTCGACCGCCTGCTTGGCGTCGGTGAGGATCGAGGTCCCGTCGCCGACCAAGAGACTATCGAAATTGTAC
>JANOMG010000351.1:0-14128 GCA_031420175.1 Nitrospira sp. | reverse complement strand
GCCTGACTGAAGACGAGTTAGCCTTCTACGACGCACTAGAAACGAACGACAGCGCCGTGAAGGTGCTCGGCGAACCGACGCTGACCAAGATCGCTCGCGAGCTAGCCGAGATGGTGAAGAAGAACGTCACCATCGATTGGACGGTAAGGGAAAACGTGCGAGCGCAACTCCGTGTCCTGGTGAAGCGCATTTTGCGGAAGTACGGCTACCCGCCGGACAAACAGGAAAAAGCGACGCAGACGGTGCTGGAACAAGCGGAGGTGCTGTGTGCGGAGGTTGCTGTCTGAAGAAAAGCCAGACTGACTTTTATGGAGGGATTCGGGGCCATCAACTGTCTTAAGTGTCAAGCGCGCTGAGGCTGTTCCGTCCGCCAGCGCGTCCGATGCTTGAGCATCGCGTTGAGTGAGGTATATTTATGGGAGCTATCTCGCTGAAACTACCAGAAGACGTCCTGGAGACAAGTCGTCGTTGTGCGGATTCCCTTCATTTATCCATGGCCGCATCCGCCGAGCGGTCGAGCATATGAATCGACAGGCGCCGGCGTTGTTCCGGGCAAGACGTTTGACTGAGCCCTCGAAGAAAGTGCGCAAGGAAAGCCTGCGTGTCAATCGCGAGTTTGCCGCCATTGAACGGACTCCCGATGCCTAATCGACGGGAAGTCTGACTAGCCAACCTCGAACCGAAACGGGGCGCCGAGCCAGGGGAAACCTCGTCAACGCCCTCTTCCAGCTCAACGCCGCGCGCGTGAATCTCGCCCGATCGACGGGAAGTCTGAACACGTGAACTAACGAAAAAGGTGTCGGATTCTCGTCGCCGTGGATTACAGTGTGGTGTTCTTCCATGCCCCCGATTGGTCGGCTGGGCACCTCACAATAACCCCATAATTTCCTCGCATGCCGAACCACGGTGTTAGCCGCTTGGAACGTGTGTACTCGCTGGATGCGCTGCGAGGATTGGCGGCCCTCAGCCTCGTGTTCTGGCACTGGCAGCATTTTTTCTCTCTGGCCCACCCCCCGAGACGGTCGATATCCAGAAATTGCCGCTCTATGACTGGTTCTTCCTGTTGTATGACCACGGATGGCTCGCGATCGCTGGCCGTATTGAGCTCAATGTCGCGCACGTGCGTGGAGATCGGGGTAATCGTGCTGGAGGGACGTGACGAGTCGATGCGAGAGGTTCTGATCGAAGAGTAGTTTCACGAGGGTGGAAGGGATACCAGCTTCCGTTCCCGATCGGCCGCAAAGGCGAGGCAGGCTCGGATGTCTTCACGGGTCAGATCGGGAAAGTCCGAGAGGATGTCCTCTTCGCTCATGCCAGACGCGAGATATTCCAGGACGTCGTAGACCGTGATGCGCAACCCACGGATACAGGGCTTGCCGCCACGCTTGCCAGGATCAATACTGATGCGCTGTTCCCAGTTCATGGATGACAGCGTAGCGTGAGGATGTACAAAGATCAAGCTCTGGCGTCGTGTGCAGGTGGTGAAGAAACACAGAGACATTTTGCATTGTCGAGCGAAGGCCGTGGGCGTGAGGTGCGGGAGGCGTCGGGCTATGCCGCCTTCGTCAACGGATAGATCCAGGCGAGGGTGTCTTGGAGTTGGGCTTGCGCTTCTTTGAGCAGGGCCTGGTGCTCGTCGACTTTGCATTGCGTACAGGCGAGGGCGAACGTATGAAACGCGGGCGGCTGGCTTGCCTGGGCCGTGGCTAATTCGGCGTGTTCGACTGCGGCACCGGCTAGGTGAACGATCGACGCGTGGAGATTAAATTCGCCGGCTTCGTTGAGACTCAGTTGGTGGCGAATAGCCGCTCAATCTGGCCCGGCATGCTCCAGAACCGAATCAGCTCCGCGCCGACTTCGGTGAAGTCGCACCCGATGTTGGCTTGCTCCACTTCCGCCAGTGGTGCGTCGAGGTTTCCAGCTTTGACGAGCGCTGACTGGGCCCGTTGAGGCACGGTTTGATAGAGCAGCAAGTGGCCGATATCCCGAACAATCCCGCGATAAAGAACCGTTCGCTATCCTCGATGCCGCTGGCTTTGGCAATTTTCCCTGCCATCATCGCGCACAAGACACTCTTGTGCCAATAGGATGAAAGATCCATGAGGTCGGAGGTCATGCCGGTACAGGTCCGCCCGATGGTACTGGCCGCCACCAGGTCGCTTACGGCCTGCATCCCGATCAGGTTGACGGCGCGAGTGATGCTGTCGATCTGTTTGGGGAAGCCGTAGAGCGGGCTATTGACGATTCTCAGCAGCCGGGCGGAAATGGCCGGGTCGATCTTTAAGGCGTTGGCCAAATCGTCCATCGTCGACCACGTCCCGGACACGAAGGTAAATTTCTGGGAGGGTGAAGATATTCGAGCAGGACTGGACACGTTCTTGCGCCGACGACATGACCGTACATCCTCCCTACGTCTGGTCCGAAGAGGTGTTCAGTTGTCGCTATCGGTAGGGGCAGCGGCAAGAATATATTCTGAAGCCGGACGGAGCTGGATGCTGGGCGCTATTTCACCAGCCAGACACGATGGGTGTTGGCCCCTGCCGGTTTGACCACTTTCAGGATCGCGACGGCTCCAGGGTTCAGGACATCGTCGCCGGATGCGGTGCGTCGTGCCGGAAACCGATCGGCTCGGATAAGCAGGCCCTGGCCGTCGTAGAAGTCCACCATGATATCTGCCGATTCTCTCAGCCCACCCTGGTAATGGGTGCCGAGCCAGTCCAATCGTTTCAAGGCCTGGTACTGCACGGCGATTGTGCCGCTACGTTCTTCCCGCACGCTGAGGATACGTAGTGCGCGGTTCTGGTCGAGGCCCTCTGCCGACGGTGGTCCGCCCGACAATTGCGTCCGAATGACACGGGTACTTTCTTCTGTGGGGAGATATCCCTGTACACGGCAGGAGAGGGTGCGTCCCTGTTCCGTCTGTTCGACGATCTGTTGGTCTTGCACATGGCGTGTGGCGAGGGTATAGGCCAGGTCGCGTAGAAGTGGAGAGTCGATGACCGACGCGGTTTGTTCTCGATAGAGCGGAGAATTGACTACGGCTAGGCGCCAGGCTTCACGGCAGACCAGGTTCTTTGCCTCCGCAAGGTTCTCCGTCTCGTGAGCGGCGTAGCGGTAGTCGGCCGTGATCTCGATACGGCCTGCTGGAGGCGCCGCGGCGGCGGCCACCAGTGGTGCGAGTAGGAACGTTGCTAACAAGAAAGGAGCTGTGGGCTTGTGCTGTTTCGACATGGGACCTCCTCAAGGTCGTGATGCGAGAGGGGCGATCGTCTGTTGCGAGGGAGCGCTATTGTCAAATGTTACCATGTACGCGGATGGAGCACAAAGAAGGCTGCTCGTTGAGGAGCGTCCCTTTTTAGTTGTTCGCGAGCCTGGACATGGCGTTTGAATAGGTCCGGTGGTCAACCAACTCCTGCCAACGGTCATAGGCTCAGGAACTGGTGCCAAACCGAACAGGAATGAGGTGTCGGCGCAAAAAAGGATTACGAGTAATTCTTCTGCAAGAACAATAGGATAGCTTGACATGCCGGTGGTCTTCACGCAGACTCTCGCTCATGCAGGACCAGACCGAACAGACCCTTCTTGCCAGACTCGCTGAACGAGTCGGCATTGTGGCTGAGTATCACGATATCGCAGGGACGCTTCACCTCACCTCTGATGACACCAGGCGCGCTATTCTGACCGCCATGGGCTTGACGGTCGATTCGACCGCATCCCTGACACAGGCGCTGCGAGAATGGGATGAGGCGCCGTGGCAACGTCCCTGCGATCCGGTGCGGATTCTGCGTGACGATGACACGGGAGCTTCCGTGTCCTGTTGTCTTGCCCTCGAAGATGGGAAAGAGCAATCGGTTGCGGTGGAGTGGCAGCTTCGCGATGAAGCAAACGCCGTGGTGCAGGAAGGGCTGGCAGGGCCTGGTCTCCCCACCGTGGAGGTTCGTTTCCTCAATGGTCGACGGCATGTGCGTGTCGAGATTCCGGCCCCGAGGGGGCTCTCGCTCGGGTACTACAGTCTCACCGTACGGGCCGAAGGCTTAGTGGGCGGGGTTGTGGGGACGATGCGCATCATCGTGGCGCCTCGCCAATGTTATGTTCCGCCGCCGCTCGTGGCGAACCAGCGGCTGTGGGGACTGGCCTTGCAGCTCTATTCGTTATCCTCCAATCGGAATTGGGGCTGCGGGGATTTCACCGACCTCGGACGGATTGTGGAGTGGGCCGGGAAAGGGCTCGGGGCCGGAGTCATCGGGCTGAATCCCTTGCATGCGCTGCGGAATACCGCGCCGTATCACATCAGCCCCTATGCGCCGTTCAGTCGACTGTATCTCAATGAACTCTATATCGATCTCGAACGGCTGCCTGAATTTTATGGGTCGGCTGAAGCGCAGCAACTGTTCCGCGCCCCTGACTTTCAAGCCAAGCTTCAGGCGCTGCGAGAAAGCCGGCGGGTGGACTATGATGCGATTGCCACCGCCAAGCGCACGATGCTCGATTTGGCGTACCGCACATTCCTCAAAGATGCCTATGAAGGAGAGGAACCGAACCTTCAACCGAAGACGGCGCGCGCCTGGCTCTTGGAGCGGTTTATCCAGTCTGAAGGCACGCCGCTTGAGTTGTATGCCACCTTCCAGACGTTGGAGGAGGAACGCCGGCTGATTCAATCCAAGTCGGTCACCTGGCACGAGTGGCCCAAACAATTTTTGACGCCGGGCCAACCGGTTCGAGAATATGCAAAACGACACCGGAAACGTATTCGCTTCTTTCAATACATCCAGTGGGTGGCGAGTGAACAGTTGAACGAGGTTCGGCGAGCGGCTGAGCAGCAGGCGATGCCGATCGGGTTGTATCACGACCTGGCCCTTGGTGCCGATCGGAATGGGGCCGAGGCCTGGGTCTATCAATCGGTGCTGGCGCTCGGGGCCGACTGCGGCGCTCCGCCGGATGCGTTTGCGCCAGAGGGACAGAATTGGGGCTTGCCCCCGATCAACCCTCACGCACTCCGTGCCAGCGGCTATGAGCTGATGATCCAGCTGTTGCGGCATAATTTTCGTTCCGGCGGGGCCATCCGCTTGGACCATGTGATGGCGTTTTGCCGTCTCTTCTGGATTCCACGCGGACGGCCTGCGTCCGAGGGGACGTATGTGCAGTATCCCTTTGAAGACTTGTTGGCGATTGTGGCATTGGAGAGTACCCGATCCAACACGCTGGTGATTGGCGAAGACCTCGGCACGGTCCCCGATTGGGTGAGAGCGCAGTTGGCGAAGGCGAGAGTCCTGTCGTATCGTGTGTTCTACTTCGAGCGTGGTGCGGACGGAGGATGGAAGTCGCCGGGCGATTATCCTGCACAATCATTGGCGGTGGCCACGACGCACGACTTGCCGACGCTCACAGGATTTTGGTCCGGGGAGGATCTACAAGTACGGGCGGGATTGGGCGCCTTTCCCGATGACGAGGCACGCCGTCAGGCCTGGGAGGAACGACAGCGCGACAAAGAGGGGATCCTCAGAGCCCTCAAGCAGGAGGGTCTTTTGCCGAATGGCGTGACCGAGGATCTGTCTACCGCGCCTGCCATGACGAGCGATCTCTGTCGGGCGATTCATCTCTATCTGGCTCGCACGCCGTCCTGGCTCGTGTTGGCGAATCTCGAAGATGGATTGGGTGAGCTGTCGCAAACGAATCTTCCCGGGACGGTCGACAGTCATCCGAACTGGACCCGTAAGTATGCGGTTCCGGTGGACGAGATCCTGGGGGATGAACGTATGCGAGAGCTTGGGGCTGTCTTGCGTTCAGTCCGCCCGCTAGGGTAAGACCCTCTCTCAGGATGCTGAAAAAGACTGCCAGCTTCGTTCTCGCATCGTTCAGACCCTCAATGTACCCAAAGGGGTACGCCTCGGTCCTTCACTCGCTGCGACCTTGCGGAACAGTCTTTTTGAGCATCCTTCTGCGATGTTCATATCTTGTCCCTGACGAGCAGGCCCTCAAGGGGCTACTGTATTGAAATAATTTCCTCACAGTCTGCTGGAGATCGCACAATGGCTGATCGGAAGTTTGCTCATCCTTCATCCCCATGTTGAAACAAAACCGCATTGTCCTGGCGATCGCAGGGGCGGTGTTCCTGGCGATTGTTGCGCTTGAAATGGCCGCCCCGGCGAACATTGTTGGCGCGTACGGTTTTGTGTTGCCGATTTTGCTGGTGGCGACGGTGCGCAGTCGCGGCTTGATGCTTGTGACGGTGGTGGCTTGTATCGTGGCGACCTATATGGGGTTGATGCAACCGACCAAGCCGGGGCGGTTTCAGTCGGCGGTGATCAATCGCAGCGTGGTCGCAGGCATGCTTCTGGTTGTCGCCTATATCGGGATGACCTGGGAAGAGCGTAAGGCGAGAGAGGAGGCGGCGCGTGCCGCGCTGGCCCAGGAGACGGAAAATCTCCTGAAGGCCAATACGCAGTTGGTGGATGCGAAAGACCAGCTGAATCGATCGGAGCGTTTAGCCGCAGTGGGGCAGCTGGTGGCGTCCGTGGCGCATGAGGTCGGGACGCCGCTGCACTCGATTGCCTGGCACGTGCAAGCGCTGGCTGAAGAACCGGGTGTCACACCTGAGATGAAGAAGCGAGTCACGGTTATCGATGAGCAGCTAACCCGGGTGGTTCGGATCATTCAGGATTTGCTGTCCTCAACCAGACCTCGTCAGCCTGAACCGGCGTGGTTGCCCGTCGAGCAGGTCATCAGCCCGGCGGCCGTGCTCATGGAACCGGCCTTTCATGCAAAAGGGATTTCCTTAACGGTCGAGATTCCCGCGGGTCTCCCACTCGTGTGGGCTGATGCGGAGAAAATACACCAAGTGTTGGTCAATCTGTTGGCCAACGCCTTAGCGGCTACCCCGCCGCATGGTGCGGTGAGCGTTGTTCTTGGAACTCGTGCCGCCTCATCGGATGAACTGGACCTCGGTCGGCGAGTGGCCGACGCGATGTCACCTGTGGTGATCACGGTTGCGGTGCGGGATACCGGATGCGGCATGCCAGAGGCCAATGTGCAAAAAGCCTTTGAGCCATTTTTTACGACCAAGGCGGTTGGCAAGGGCACTGGATTAGGGCTATTCTTAAGCCGCGAAACGGTTCTGGCTCATGGCGGCAGTCTGTCGCTTGAGAGCGAACCGGGGCGCGGGACCACTGTCACGGTGACCTTACCTGGATTACAGGCCGACTCGACGCGCGTGAGAAAGAGGGATTGATGCCACCAGCGAATATTCTCGTAGTTGATGACGATGCGGTTGCACGGGAGCTCTTGGCAGAGGCCTTAAAGAAGGAAGGGTATGCCGTTGAGGCCTTTGCCAGCGGAGAAGAAGTCATTGCGCGTGGACGCCAGGGGCGCGTGGATCTGGTGCTGACGGATATTCGAATGGGCGCGGTCGACGGATTGACCGTGTTGCGTGAGTTCAAACGGATGAGCCCGGACACGGCGGTCGTCGTGCTGACTTCCTTCGGATCGCTTGAAGGGGCGATCGAAGCGATCAAACAAGGGGCCTACGACTATCTGGCCAAGCCGTTTAAGAAAGAGGATATCAAGCTGGTGGTCAAGCGGAGTCTCGATCACTGCCAACTTGTCCGGGAGAATGCCCGGTTCCGTGAAGAATTGAAGAGTAAGGATGAATGGTCCCCGCTGGTGGGAAGCAGCACCGCCATGTTGGAGGTGTATAAGCTGGTCGCGCGGGTGACGGAAAGTAAGAGCACGGTCCTGTTACAAGGGGAAAGCGGGACTGGCAAGGAGTTGATTGCGCGGGCAATTCATGCGAATGGGCCTCGTCGGGACAAGCCGTTCATTCCGGTGAATTGCGGAGCGTTGCCTGATACCCTGCTGGAGTCGGAAATGTTCGGATACGAAAAGGGCGCGTTTACCGGCGCGGTGGGGAATAAGATCGGCCTATTCGAGTCCGCGAACGGCGGCACGTTGTTTCTCGACGAAATCGGTGAGATGGGTCAGTCCTTGCAAGTCAAGTTATTGCGGGTGATGCAGGATCACGAAGTCCGCCGTGTCGGCAGCACGACCTCAGCGAAGGTCGATGTCCGAATTATTGCGGCAACGAATCGAGATCTCGAGCAGCTGGTCAAGGAGGGGAAGTTCCGGGACGATTTATTTTATCGGCTTAATGTCGTGCGGATCACGTTGCCGTCGTTGGTGGAGCGGCGGGAAGATATTCCGATGTTGGTCCATCACTTCTTGCAGAAATGCGCGGCGGGGGCGGCGCATGCGGTGCGTGGGGTGCTGCCCGAGACGATGGCGTTGTTGACGCAGTATCGGTGGCCCGGCAATGTACGCGAGTTGGAAAACGCGATTGAGCGGGCCGTCTCGTTGAGTCACGGTCCGCTCCTCACGCCGGACGATCTGCCGGCGTCGTTACGCCAGATCGAGCTGCCGTCGAAGGAGACCGCCGGAGCGATCGACCACAGCGACGAGGCCTGTTTGACGCTTGAGGAGATCGAGAAGCGGCATCTCGTCCGCGTGCTGAAGGAAACCAAGGGGAATAAAGTCAAAGCCGCAAAGATTCTCGGCATCGATCGGCGGACGCTCTATCGGATGGCTGATCGGTTCGGATTGGACCTTGGCGACGATGCCGACAGCGGAGAGAAAGAGTAGGGCTACAGAATTTGGAGCGCGTTCTTGATCAGTCGCAATTGATTCTCCGCGCTTTGGGGTTTTGCGGTCGGTGACTCTTCCCACCGGGTGAAGATCCCGTCTTTCCCTTCATACCGCACGTGCAGTCGAAGTCTGCTGCTCTGCTCAGATGCCGCTGTCACCAGCGCGTCCACACGGCTTCGTCCGGTACCGAAACGCCAGCGGAGCAACCAGTCCCAGGGGCCGCTGATTTCCTTTCGATAGCCGGTCGTCAGGTTCTCGTCATCCGTTCGATCGACGGTGTAGCCTCCCTCGGTTAGAACCTGGGTCACGGCTGTTTTTACCCGATCGGCCGTCGCGGGCAGCGTTACATCGATCACGTCCGGTTCATGGGGGATGGGAGGGCCAGCGCAAGCCGATGCCCAGATGACGAGGAGGGCGAGGCTGAGTATGCGAAACGTGTGGGTCACTTGGCCTTGCTGTCTTTCAATCGATAGACGAGATGGGTATCAGTTTGCGAGACGCCGTCGATCTCATGAATCCGCTTCAGCACTAACTGAGTCAGGGCATCCTGGTCGGTCACTTCCACCACCACAATAATATCCGGCTTGCCCCAGCAGGGGTCGATGGTTTTGATCTGCTTGATTCCGGACAGCGCCCGCACCACATCGCTCGTCTGTCCCGGCAATACATTGATGAGTACGTAGGCTCGATCCGACATAATAATCCCGCCATCGACTGGAGCGTGAATCGTACAAGGCACCGCAGGAATAGCGGGTTCGTTGCCAACGTAGCGGATGCCCGCCGTCTCTGTCAATGCGGGAGCGCGTCCTGGCGATGTGCTGAGCGGGGCGACGGCAGGCTTCGACTTCTTCATTCATATCCTCATTTCGGGGCGACGAGTACGTCGATGATAAATGAATCACTGACACTGGTGAGATCCGCTTCGAGGCCTCGAGGGTTCCCGATGCGGCCTTCGGGGTCGTACATAAAACAGAGGAGCGTCGCGCAGCGATCGTGGGATCGATACCGGTCTGCATCAATCCTGAGTTGGTCTTTGAGGTCTTTCGCGTTGAGGCCAGGGCGTGTTTTCTTGACGATGACCGCCAGTCGGCCGTCGTTCAGTAGAAAGCTCGTGCGCGAGGATCCCCCTGCATAACTCGGCGTCCATTCATCCGTGCCGATATCGTCGAATTGGGTCCGCAAGATTGCGTGCAGCAGATCTTGTGCATCGAACTCGTCTTCCACGCTTAACGTTGCGCGGTACTCCCCACGGAGCCGCAATTGCCGAGCCACAGCGTGGAATCGACTGCAGAGTCCCTTGACGAGGTCGAGCGGATCTGATTCAGCCAGAAGAGATTGAGGCGCTGTCGCTTGGGTTTGAGAAGAGCTGGCCGGCATTGAGGGAGACGGCTGTTGCGCCTCGTGCGCTGGCCTGGCCGAGAGCGTCGTCCGAGCGACAGTCTCGGGTTCACGTCGTGGCGGTGGTGTTGGTCTGCTGGCCTCTGGCAAAGCCGCCAGTACGGGCTGCGGAGTCTGTGCCGACAGATGTAGGGCTGCCGGGGCAGGGAAAATCACTGGTTGAGGTGGCGCAGACGATGTCGCCGTCTGAGTCGGTGCCGGTGGATTCGGCAACGGTTCCGGCAGAGGCATGGGTACATTCGGTGCTGCGGTGGCTGATGACGGATCGAGACGGGTCGTCATGGCGACGGACATGATCAGTGGCGGTGGCGCAATTGGTGCTGTGTGCGACATGGTCATCTGGACCGTTGGGATCGATGCCGGCACGAGCGTCATTTGTGGACGCGTGGGAATGGGTGACATCGCCGGTGTGGGCGGGAGTGGTTGGGGAGGCGCTCCTCCCTGTAGCGCATGTTTCTTTTGCTCAATCCTGGCAATCAGGGTCTTGATCAGGGCGATGCTCTGTTGCGTCTCCTCAGGACTGTCCGTGAGAAGTTTGTGGTGGCGATGTTCCTGAAATTCTGGGGACTTCTCGCCAAAGGTGCGGCGAACATATTCACGGAATTGTAACTCTGTTCTTGCCCTGGCTGCGTCCATATAGGGGAAGCCTTCTCGGCCAAGGTCTTCCACCTGCGCGAGGAATTCCTGGAGCTTCCCGACGCTACGGGTGAGCTCTTCAATCGTGGCAGCTTTGGACCGTGAGCGGGACGGTTCTGATGTTTTTGCTCGTGCCATGGAGTGTGGGAAAAGTCTAGCCCAGCCTCCACAACGTGGCAAGAAAACATGGGAAAGCAAACAGGGGATCCGGAAGCCGGTCGAGGTCTGATGGCTCTTCCCGCTGGCGACAATGGCCAGCAGGCGAGAGGAAAAGGTATGTTAGCGACTCAACAGGGCAGGTATCATCGGAAGCACTGCGTGGACAATCTGGGTGACTTCATTACTAATCTGACTCACCTCAACAACGCGATCCCAAATCGCTTTAATCGTACTCCGGCTTCGTTCTTGTTTCGGCAATTTGATTCGTTGGAACAGGCCCTTTAGAAGATCGAAAAGTTCGGCCTGCTCCGCTTTGTTGTTGGCATCCATTCTTCCGACTACTTCGACCATGCTTTGAAGTGCCTTCCCTATGCTCAGCTTCCGTGCCGCCCTGTTTGGCTATCTCGGTAACCGTGGCTGTAAGCTCTGACTGAGTCACAGACCCGAGTACGAGATTCCCGATCTGACTTCCGGTTATCTGAACCGAGCTCATAGTGCCCCCCCCCAAATCCAAATCCTTCAGCCGGACTTTCCTTTGCAAGTGCTCCAGAATAGGGGAGCTCTTTTCTGTAAAATGGTTCAAGGCCAACTGTTTAAAATTCTCATCCGGAAATTCGCTAAGGGCGCATCCTCTAGCTTCAACAATGACGTTGGTGGACGCCTCGCTAACTATTTCTAAGATTCTATGCTGGGAATTCAGCCCAAGACTAGAAAGATTCCTGAGCACATTTTCCGTGAATTCTTCCAAGACCGATTCGGCGCTGGAACTGTAAGCCTCAGTGATCTGTTTTATCGCGGCACCGCTTCGAGAATTGCCGGTCATGGCTAGCTTTGACTTGATCTGAACGATGCTGTCGCGAGGGGGAAACTTATGCTTATGCTTTGAGGTCTGCAAGATATCAAGAATCATCTGATCCATCGAGATCACTTTGAGCACAATCACGAGCACGGAACAGAGGATCTACCAAAAACAAATTACTAACTACTTGAAAAATTGGTGCCCCCGATACGAATTGAACGTACGACCTAGCGTTTAGGAAACGCTTGCTCTATCCAACTGAGCTACGGGGGCAACGGGGGCAACGATACTTCAGGAATCGAGGAAAGTCTAGCGGGGAGTGCGGTCACAGACGCCTGGCTCCACGAGGACTCCGTGAAGATTTATCTGAGGGTTGGAGGGTCGCGATTGAGGTGCCGCGGAACGAGCGGTCAGCCATACCATCGAACGTCTTGCTTGGCAATCGACGCGCTGGCGGACTCGTCGTATGAAAGCGGTACCGCTGCGAGCACCTCATGGACCAGTTGCATGAGGGTTTCAACGGAAAATGGTTTTTGGAGAAAGGGGACGTGATCGGTGGCGAGGCGATAGGCCTTGCGATCTGTTTCAGACAAGCTCGACATCAGGATCACCCGGAGCGTCTTCTTCATGGCCAGGGTTCGTTGGATGATTTCGTGACCATGGACCCGCGGATAGGGATTTTGGGTGGAGGCAAACTCTAGGCCTGGCGGTGGAAGCATCAGATCGGTCACGAGTAAATCGATCGGTTCTGTATGGGTGGCTAAGATCTTTAAGGATTCTGAGCTGCCCTCCGCTTCGAGGACAGTAAATCCATCGGCTCGGAGGGTCTTCACGCAGATCAGGCGCATTGACGGGTCATCGTCAACGATCAGAATTGTTTTGGTGGGGGATGGGGGCACAGGTTTCTGTTTCTCCATGAGGACCTCTGGGCTCGGTCAGATGCCGAAGTGGCTGAGCCAACCGTCGTATCTGTAGATAGTGGATGTTCCACGTCTCTATCGGTCTTGCTTCAGGGAAACTTGAACAGGTAGGCAGGCAGGGAGGTCTCCTGAGTAAAAGGATGTGGCGTCACTTCCTCATTCGCTACATGGCTCTGGGCGATGGTATAGGGAGTATCGCTGGGAGTGGCCTGGTTGAGGGAGAGAAGGTGATCGACTCCGCCTACGGTGTAGCCGGTGTCTTCTCGGTTTTTTGAGCGAAGAGGTCGCTCTTTGCCGGAACTTGCGTGAGCAGGTCGGCGCGAATCTGAAAGATGCCAGGGATCCGTTGTCCCATCGCATAGGCTAATCCGTTGGCATGGCTCCCGATTGAAAGTTTCCCGGCAATCTTTCCATCACGCCCCGTAGCGATAAATTCCGCTGCCGGTGCCACGAGCCCATAGGGCGCCAATGGTCCGGCTTGTTTAATGACCCGTTCTTCGGCCGGCACATTCGCGACACGGCTGACAAAGAGATCGGTGGCCTGTTGGTCCAATGGTTCCGGCCGATCTTCCATGACCCATTCTTTTTGTTGGTTGATCAAAACATAGTGTTCGGTTGCGGTTTTTACCGAGAGCATGGCGATGTCGGTGTAATCGATGCCGAGCAGCCGCTTGTCTTGGAACGAAAATAGTTCCTTGGTCAAATCTTTGATCGCGGTGGGATTGATGCGGTACAGCGGGCCAGTAGGGGTCGTTTCCGCAAAGGCTTCGCCGCTGGCCGGGTCCGGTTGGTAGAGCTTGACCGTTTGATCCCCATCGGCCGTATGGATGGCGACTTTGACTTTGACTTTGGGAGTGGTGAGTGTATTGGCCAGGGCGTCTCGTTCGGGGCCTGGATCGACGATGCCCAATGCTTTGAGCTCTTCGAGTCTGAACAGCAGGGTCCGCACCTCCGTTTGGTCCGCTTCTGCTTCAATCGGGTAACGCAGCTTCCATTTGCTCTTGGGTTTTTCCTGTGTCTGATAGAGCGCGATTTCTGTGGTCGGATAGGTGAGGCGGATCTGTTCGACATCGCTTTGTGAGAGGTGCAAGAGGTCTTTGCGTCGAAACGTCATCAAGGTTTTGTTGACGAAGTCTTTGGGGGCCAGATTGGTGAGCAGGACCTTGCGATCCGACTCACGAAGAACGTACAGCGTAGAGGAGAGCGGCCCACTATCTCCGATAGAGAGCGTCTCCCGTGCGTCCCCGGCCAGGATGGTGATGGTCGTAATCGGATCGTCGAGTCCATAAGGAGTCAAGTTAGTCGGGTGGTCTTCGACGATACGGGTTACGGCGCCTGTGACTAGGGCTCTGATCAGATTCTGTAGCTCCCGCTGATCCGCGTCAGTCTTAAGGGGCGCGGTCATCATCCAGCCCTTCTCAGGAGTCCGGGCAAAGACGAGTTCATGCCGGTCGGTTTTGACTGTGAGTCCTGAGAGGGCTTGCTGGTCAAGGAGCAGGACTTTCTTGTCGGCAGTCTCTTGCTGCTCGTGCGACTCTTGCTGGGGGAGTTCGACGGTATAGAGGTAGAGGCCGAGCCCTGC
>JANOMG010000350.1:0-3095 GCA_031420175.1 Nitrospira sp. | reverse complement strand
TGGCCGATCCGCAGGTCGCGGATGCTATCGTCCTCAGTCCAAAACAGATCTATGTGACGGGCAAAGGCTACGGCTCGACCAATCTGACGCTCTGGGGCAAGGACGACCAGGTCCTCGCCGTGTTCGATCTCGATGTGGGCGTGGATCTCGCGCGCTTGAAACAGCATCTTGGCGAATTGCTCCCCGATGAAACGAATCTGCATCTCAAGGGAACCCATGACCATGTCACGGTGTCTGGCACCATCTCGAGTGAATCGCGATTGACGCAAGTGCTGGCCGTGGCAGAGGCCTATGCACCGAAGAAGGTGCTGAATTTTCTCAAAGTCTATCCCGAGCCGCCCGGCGGTACCGTGCCGCCGGATGTCCAGTCAGTGACGGTGGAAGTGATCAAGGGAACGGTTGTGAATTCCGTGAAGTTCTGAATCGTGTGTGACGCAGTTCATGTTTGAGCGTGAAGCGAATAGTGACGAAGGCTTTGGAGGAACATGTCGATGAAACAACGTGACGTGATCGTGACAATGGGATTGCTGTTGGGGTTCTGTGCAGCACCGGTGACCTATGCAGACGAGCCGGCAGCCGGTACTCCGGCAAGCGGCACAACGGAACAGCGTGATATTCAGAGACTGGAATTGACCTCGGGCAAGTCGAAAGTATTGGACCTGCCGGTGGCCATCAAGCGGGCGTCCCTGGCCAATCCGGAGGTCGCGGATACGGTGGTGTTGTCCCCCACGCAGATTTACCTTACCGGCAAGGCGGCCGGTATCACGAACTTAACGCTTTGGAACGAGAGCGGCAAGATGATACGCATGTACGATGTGGTGATCGCGCCGGATGTGAGCCGCCTGAAGGAGAATCTCCATATCGCGTTGCCGGAGGAAAAGAACATTCTTGTCACCTCCAGCCATGATCACATCACCCTCTCCGGCATGGCCTCAAGCGCCAACAGTCTCTCCCGTTCCTTGAGCATTGCGGAAGCCTATGCGCCGAAGAAAGTCATCAATTCGATGCAGGTCGGGGGCGTGCAACAGGTCATGCTGGAAGTGCGGGTGGCGGAGATGAATCGAGAGTTGATCAAACGGTTCGGGATCAACTTCTCGGTGTTGGCGCCGGAAAGTTTCGGAATTAGTCTCCTCGGTCAACTGACGTCACTCAGTGGGGCCGCCCAAGTTGGATCCCAGTCTATCACCGGAATCTTCGGATCCACTGCCGGGTCCGTCTCGTGGACAGCCTTTGTCGATATGCTCAAAGAAGAGAACCTCCTTAAAGTGCTCGCCAAGCCGACCCTCGTAGCGTTGAATGGCCAGGAAGCCGCCTTCCTCGCCGGGGGTGAGTTTCCCATTCCTGTGCCCCAGGCCTTTGGATTGGTGACGATCCAGTTCAAGAAGTTCGGGGTTGGTTTGGTGTTCACGCCGAACATTCTTGACAGCAAGCACATCAGTCTGAATGTGGCGCCGGAAGTATCCGAACTGGACTTTCAGAATGCCCTCAGAACACAGGGTTTCACGGTTCCGGCTATTTCGACGCGCCGGGCGAACACGACCATCGAATTGGCTGACGGGCAGAGTTTCGCGATCGGCGGGCTGTTGCGCGATAATGTCAAAGAATCAGTGAAAAAGTTCCCGTACCTCGGCGAACTGCCCATTATTGGTTCGCTCTTCAGGAGCAGCTCATTCCAAAAGAACGAAACGGAGTTGGTCATCATTGTCACGCCTCATCTGGTCAAGCCGCTGGACATGACAGCGCAGACATTGCCGACCGACTATTACGTGGAACCGAACGACTTCGAGTTTTATTGGATGGGCTTCTCTGAAAAGAGTGGTTTCGGAGGTAAGTTGGGGCAAAAATCGCCCGCGGCTGAAGTCCTCACCAACCGTGTGAGGAAAGTCAGCGCGATGGAGGGACAGGTCGGACATATCGTTCCCTAAGCGAGACGGGCTCAAGTTGGCGGAGTGAGAAATGAAGAAGGAGATCGTGATGATGAAATTGAACGGTATCTTGGCAATGATAGGTTTGGGTCTGGTCATCGGGGCCTGTGCCCCTACGACGATCAGTCCGAACTGGGGAACGGCCTATCGGGATGCGCTGGCGAAGCAGGTGCTAAATCCCACAGCCGGCGAACAGCTCGACCCGGTCGAAGGCCAAAATGGGAAAGTGAGCGCGACGGCCATGGAGGCCTATCGGAAGAATTTCGAAAAGCCTGACGCGGGATTCGACAAATCGATCGTGAGCAGCGGCGTTAAAACGAATTAACTGAGTAAGGTGGATCCCATGCGAAAGCTGAATGAGCGTGGCGCGGTGGCGGCTGAATTTGCGCTCCTGTTGCCGGTGCTCTTGACGATCCTCTTCGGCACTATTGAGTTCGGCATGATCATGTACAGCCGCGAATTGATCACCAATGCCAGCCGGGAAGGGGCACGGGCAGGGATCATCCAGGTCTCCCCGAAACCGACGACAGGACAGATCACCACGATCGCCACTACGTATCTGACTAATACAGGGATTAATCCAGCGGATGTGACCATCGCGGTGACCGGGGCGGGAGGGGCCAGTCCCGCCACCCTTACGGTGGCGACCACCTATCGGTACCCCTGGTTGATCCCCTATATCCCGACTCTGCTGGGATTGCCCAGGCCCCTTCCCCTGACGGGACAAACCATCATGCGCCATGAATAACGCGACGATCGCTGCAAGGAGCTATGTGAGGGACAACGTCGTGACACAACATCTGGTGAAGCCTCTCAACAACTCACGTGGCGCCGTGGCGGTGATGGTGGCGCTCACGATGACCGTACTCTTAGCGATGGCTGCCGGAGCGCTCGACATCGGCCACTCCTTGGTGGCCAGAAACGAGCTGCAGAATGCGGCGGATGCCGGGGCATTGGCCGGGGCGAGGACCTTGGGTCTTCTGTATGAAGGCATGACCCCGGCTGCCATGGGTACCTACCAGCTTCCCGGCGGTGATGCGGGGGCGATTATCACCGCGGTGCAGAGTACCGCGGTGCTAAATGCCGCTGCTGGCGTAAATGTGACAGTGAATGCTGGTGATGTTCAGATAGGTCTGTGGAGTTCGGCGACCAGAACATTCACGCCGACGG
>JANOMG010000349.1:0-2932 GCA_031420175.1 Nitrospira sp. | reverse complement strand
AGCCCCCAACTGAATCCAATCATGCCGGACGCGCGCAACGAGGGTCGCTGCGCCAGCACCGTGGAGACGGCCGCCAAATGGTCTGCGTCCAGGGCATGGCGAAGCCCCAACACAAACCCGAGTCCTAAGATTGTGAGGAATTCAGTATCCAGCATGAGCCATCAACAAAGTTTGGCCTTAGCTCGCATAATTCACGAAGGCTTCTACTGCATCCGCCGATACGACAAGCCTGACGGCGGGCGGGCTCGCCGCTCGGTCTGTTAACATACTATTTCAAGTATGCCTCCCTCCCTCACGGCTCCGCGCGCCCGTCTCGCCTGTCGTCTCGGCGGTTTCGTCACGAACCCTCGTGAATAATGCGAGCTATGGCACAGAGGTAGGCAGCCAGGTGGGACGTCAACCGCCGCGCGCATGCATTTCGAGATGGGGATCTTCGCGGAGCTTCTCAATACCGATCAGCCCTCCGACACGTAACCCGTCACGCTCAAGCGCTTTGCGGTCCTCTGCGCCCCTGTCGCGGCGGCCTTCCCAGCCGGCACGAATCACCGCTCGCATCTCATCTGCGGACGCACCAACGCGGAGCGGCTTCCGCAAATCCGTTCCCGCCGTCGCGTACAGACAGCGGTACCACATGCCGTCGGCAGTGACACGGCTGCGATCGCAGGTCGCACAGAACGGTGTGGTCGTTGACGGAATGATCCCGAAGGTCGTGCCATCCGGCAACAGAAACCGCTGCGCCGGCGCAGCCCCCCGCTCCGGCATCGGCTCGATGGTCCCATAGTGCGCACTCAGCAGCGCGAGCATCGCGGCTCGGGACAACACTTTCTGTTGCGACCACTCGTTCGCCCCGCCGACGTCCATATATTCGATAAACCGCACTTCCGCCTGCACGCGCTTGCCGAACTCAATCAGCGCGACCAATTCATCGTCGTTGAAGCCTCGAATCGCCACCGTATCGAGTTTCAGACCCGTGAAGCCCGCGCGCGCCACCGACTCAATCCCTTCCATCACGCGCGCATACTCATCGCGGCGTGTCAGCTGACGAAACCGTTCCGGTCTGAGCGTATCGAGGCTAACCGTCACGCGGTGAAGCCCTGCATCAAACAGCGCTTCGGCCTGATCTGCCAGAAGAATACCGTTCGTCGTCAACGCAATATCCATCACCCGCCGGTTCTGGACCAAGAGACGAATCAGCCGGGGCAAATCACGCCGCAGCAGCGGCTCTCCACCGGTCAGCCGCACACGGTCCACGCCGAGGTCGGTAAAATAGCCCGTCAGCGTCGCCATTTCCTCATGGGTTAGGACATTCTCACGCGGCAGCCAAACATAGTCCTCTTCCGGCATGCAGTACTTGCAACGGAGATTGCATCGATCCGTCACGGACAGACGCAAGCTACGCAGCGGCCGGCCATACGTATCGGCAGCGACAAAATGAGGGGCACTGTCAGGCGTCGGCATCGTCATATTCGACTCGTCACCCATCCTAATCACACAGCACTCGTCACGCCTACGGATGTTCCTCAACCCAGACTTCGCCTTCCGGCGTATGTTCGAGTTTCCAGATCGGGGTGATCTGCTTCAATTCACTAATCGCCCATTCGCAAGCACGGAACGCCTCCGCCCGATGCTCGGCACCGGCAATGATCAGCACGATGTTTTCACCGATCGTCATCTCGCCGTATCGATGGATGATCAGGAGTTCCAGAATGTCGAAATCTTTCAACCCTCGCTCGCGAATCTCGCGGAGCTTCTTCTCCGCCATCCCTTCGTAATGTTCGAAGGTAATGCTGTCGACATCCCGCCCTTTCGAACGATCCCGGGCAATCCCGAGAAACGTCGCGATCCCCCCGATCCGCTTCGATCGGCTCTTGACCCGATCGAGTTCTCGATCGAGAGAGAAGTTCTCGCGCTGCACCCGAACGAGCTGGCTCTCATCTATCGGTTCCATACCTGATCCACCTGCGAATGGGGGCAACAATGCGATCTCGTCACCATCCAAAATTTCCATGTCCTCGTGGGCAATTTCCTGATTGATCGACACCAGGACCTTCTTCGTATGGATGAGTGCCCCGATCTGCGGATATCCGCCATCAAGAAGCTCAACCAAATCTTTCACTCGTCGTCCATTCGTCAATGCCAGCGAGAGGGAGGATTGATTCCCCGCTAGCAACTTCGTCATACCGAATAGCTTAATCGTGACCATGATGGCTCAGCCTAGCCTCGTGTACGTGCCAGACTTTCCCCCTGATTTTGAAAGCAAACACACCTCACTGAAACTCATCCCGCGATCGACCGCCTTGCACATATCATAGATGGTCAATGCCGCCACGGTGGCCGCCGTCATCGCTTCCATCTCAACCCCGGTTTGCCCCGTGGTTTTCACCGTAGCGAAGATGCTGATGGCACAAAGGCCTGCTTGATTCGGCTGGGATGCTTCTTTGAAGGAGATATCGACGCTGGTAATCAGCAATGGATGGCACATGGGGATGAGGTCCGGGGTCCGCTTGGCCCCCATCACGCCGGCGACCTGCGCCACGGATAGGACATCGCCCTTGGCGATCTTGCCCTGTTGAATCTTTTCAAGGGTTTCGGGTAGGAGAAAAACTGTAGCTTGGGCCGTCGCGACCCGCTCAGTCGAGTGTTTAGCGCTGACGTCGACCATCCGCGCCCGGCCTGACTCGTTGAAGTGCGTAAATTCTGCCATTTTCTTAGCTAAATCAGGACGTCAAGGCTCAATCCCTGGCGGGGATTATAGGGGCCGGTGGAAAGGGCAGTCAATAGAGGGAGAACGGGAGTAGCCAGGTGCCCTTCTTGCTCGCAGAGCCCCCACGATAAAACGGTGGTCGCTCGATGCGCGCAGTGGAGGATCACTGGAAGCTGCCCTTCCAAGAGCGAGGGGGTGAGGGGGGTAATAAGCAAGCTTGGACGGAGC
>JANOMG010000348.1:0-3425 GCA_031420175.1 Nitrospira sp. | reverse complement strand
ATCCCCCAGCGCGGTACGAAACCGAGGCATAGTTCTGAAAGTGCGGGCGGGAAAGCGTATTTGGCTGGGGGACTAGGAATCGAACCTAGGTAGTCAGATCCAGAAACTGACGTCCTACCGCTAGACGATCCCCCAACCTGCGTTCACAATAATATACGGCTCTTGGCTTCGTCAAGATCGATGCTGATTTAGAGACAAGAACTGCCTCACGCGTGGGAGGCCCGGTCGATCCCCTGGCGAAGCCGAAACAACGTCCGGTCTCGCCCCAACACCTCCATCACCTCGAAAAGGCCAGGGCTAGCCGTTCGACCAGTCAGGGCCACGCGGACCGGCTGGGCCAGCTGACCCATCTTCATCCCCTCTGCTTCGACCAGCTGTTTAAAGGCCTCTTCCCATTGCGGTTTGGAGAAAGCAGGAAAGGATTCGAATCGCGCGAGTAATTTGCCGAGAGCCGGGGCGATAGCCGGTGTCAAAAATTTCTTCGCCGCCTCTTCGTCACACGTCACGGCCTGCCCGAAATAGGGCCTCACCCACTCGACCATCTCCAGGAGCGTCTTCGCCCGTTCTTTTACCAGGATGACCAGCTGCGCGAGCCAGTCGGTCGAAACAGCCTGAACTTCGTCTATCAATCCCGCTGCTTCCAGGAGAGGCAACAGCATCTGAGCGACCTGAGCCGGCGGGCTAATCTTGATATATTCCGCATTCACCCAGATAAGTTTATCGGGATTGAACACAGCGGGGGACGTTTGCACGTTCTTCCAGGAAAACTTCTCGATCAGCTCCTGGCGGGTAAAAAGTTCCTGGTCTCCATGCGACCACCCGAGCCGAACAAGATAATTCACCATGGCATCCGGCAGATAGCCCATGTCTTTATAGGCCATGATCGAGGTGGCCCCATGCCGCTTCGACAGGCGGGATTTGTCAGAGCCCAGAATCATCGGCAGATGCCCGAACTGAGGGACGGGAAACCCAAGGGCTTGAAAGATCGGAACCTGCCGTGGCGTATTGGTCAGGTGATCGTCTCCCCGCACCACGTGGGTAATGTTCATCAAGCCATCGTCGACCACCACTGAAAAATTGTACGTCGGGTAACCGTTCGATCGAAGAATGATCAGATCGTCCTGCACGCTATTATCGAATACGATCTTGCTCTTGATGAGGACGTCGACCACCGTCTCTCCCTCTAGAGGTGCCTTAAAGCGCAGGGCCGCGTCGCCGGCCTGATTGGCAAGGCCACGATCACGGCAACGGCTGTCGTATTTCGGCGACAGCCCCTTGGCCTCGGCTTCCTTCCGTCGCGCCTCGAGTTCTTCCGCTTTGCAGACACACCAATAGGCCTGCCCCTTCTCAAGAAGCTGCATCGCATAACTGCGATAGAGATCGATGCGCTCGGTCTGGCGGAAAGGGCCCTCGTCCCAATCAAGTCCAACCCACTTCAGCCCCTCAAGAATGGCCTGGATCGACTCATCGGTCGAGCGGTCCTGATCCGTGTCTTCGATGCGAAGGACAAACACGCCCTTCTGCTGGCGGGCAAAGAGCCAATTGAACAGCGCCGTGCGGACCCCACCGATATGGAGAAAACCCGTTGGGCTGGGCGCGAATCTGACTCTGACCTGGCTCATAGATTGATCCTGTATCGTTGGAGAAAGTTCGGTATCTATAGCATGGGGTGAAAAGTCTTGTACAGAATCGGTCGTGGCGCACCCTTTCATCTAGAGCGGCCTTCTGATAAGAGAAGAGATAAGGAGATCGTCATGGCGGAACTGACACAACCGGCAACGGTCCTCTCGGTCACAGATCTCACCCCCCACGTTCGCCAACTGGTTCTGCTCCCCAAGACGCAGAAAATCCTCTTCCAGCCAGGTCAGTGGATCTCCCTACAGCTACCGGTGAGCATTAAACCACCTCTTAATCGCGCCTACTCACTGGCAGAGCCCCCCTCCCCTACCGGGCAACTGACCCTAGTCTTCGATCGAGTCCCCACTGGAGTTGGGTCTAGCTATCTCTACGGCCTCAAAACCGGCGATGAGCTGCTGCTCTCTGGTCCCTATGGGAACTTCCGATTGCCCTCCTCACTGGATCGAGAACTGCTCCTCGTCAGTCGCTATACCGGCTTGGTTCCGATTCACTGCATTTTGAAACAGCTGGCGGCGGCGTGCTCACTGGCGCACGCCACCCTGATTGCCGTCAGTCCTGCTGAGAGTGAACTGCTCTACCACGATGAGCTGCTGGCCTTAGCCGCGCAACAGCCCTCGTTCCGATATACGCCAATGGTGATGAATGGGACGGACCAGAAGGTTGTCGAGGCGACGATGAAACTGCTGCGCCCCCTCATCACAAACAGACCCAAAATGGCGCCATTACTCAGCGGGGTCAAAGGATTTGTGCGACCGTTGCGGGCTTATTTTGTAGAGGCAGGATACGATCGGAAAGAAATAAAAACAGAGACCTACGATTAGTGCCCTTCCCGCACGAGATTCTTGTTCACTGACGGGATCTCGACAACAATGTCTTTCGTCCCGTTTGGCACACATTGGCAACCGAGCCGTGACTGCAATGTGGTCATCGGTGCTTCATCCAGCTCGTCAAATTCATCGTCTGTGCCTTCGCTACAGCTCTCAAGCCCTTGTTTCACCATGACGTGACAGGTCGAACAGGCACAGACCCCCCCGCAACAATGTTCCAGCGCAACCCCACTGCCCATCGCCACGTCCAAGAGACTTCCTGGAAGCCCGGTCGGGCCATAGGGAATTTTGGCTGGATCGACCTCAACCTTCGTCACCACACCATCAGAGGCGATAAATGTGACGGTATAGGCTCGCTGAGGTAGCTCATAGTCAGCCTTTTCAATATAGGGATTGGTTCCGCCCATATGCTCGTTCCTTTCTCAGCCCAATTCAGCCTTACTTCTCGCTGTTGACAGTTCCGAAACCTGCATGCTATTGTTAGTCCGACCTTATTGATCGGAGATCATTATAGTCTCCGACCTGGAAGATCGGCAATAGCAATGTTGAAGATTTCAAAAAAAGCAGATTATGCCCTCATGGCCCTTCAGCACATCGCTGCCGCCCAGTTCGGCGATGTGATGCCTGGACGCGTGGTGAATACGAAGGAGATCGCGGAGGAATATAACATCCCCCTCGAGCTCCTGGCCAAAGTCCTCCAGACTCTTTCCAAGCACGCACTGATCGAGAGTCACAATGGTCCCAAGGGTGGGTACGTATTGGCCAGACGCGCGCACCAGATTACAATCGCGCAAATTCTCGAAAGCATCGAAGGCCCCTTGGGTATCACCGATTGTTCGCACGAGAAGGATGGCGAGTTCTGCATGCAGCTGGGAAATTGCCATATCCGCACTCCGCTCCTGAAAGTCCAGGACAGCATCGCCCAATTGCTCAATAACATGACCCTGCAAGACATGATGG
>JANOMG010000347.1:0-1907 GCA_031420175.1 Nitrospira sp. | reverse complement strand
CGAAGCCGAACTTGCCTACGAGCGGGCCAGGGACCTGCATGAACACAAGGCTGTGAGTCTGGCCGAGTTGCAGCGCCGCGAGGCCGAAATGAAAACGGCACGAGCTGAAGCGCGTGAGACGCAGAATCGTCTCGAACTGCTTGGCGTGCCTCGGCAGGAAGTCGAGCGGCTGGATCGCGAGCATACAATCAAGGCCGACGTGCCACTGCGCGCGCCATTCGACGGCCGGGTCATCATGCGCAATATCACCAGAGGCGAGGTGGTCGAGACGAACCAGAAGTTCTTCACCGTGGCAGATCTTTCGGATGTGTGGGTGGTCGGCAACGTGCCGGAGAAGGACGTGCAGTTCATCCGCAAGGACCAGAGGGTCGATGTCATTGCGTCCGCCTATCCCCACGCCATCTTTCCGGGAACGATCACCTACATCAGCGATGTGCTCGATCCGGCCACCCGCACGATGCGCCTGCGGGTGACAGTGCCGAACCCCGATCGGCTGCTGAAACCGGAAATGTTCGCCACTGTGCGCGTCTACGCGGCACCGACCCCGGATGCGCTGACCGTGCCGCTTGCGGCTGTCCAAAACGGGCCCGCTAGCACGATACTTTTTGTCCAGCGAGGGACGAACGAATTCGAGGTGCGGACGGTCAAGTTGGGGGATGAGCAAGGAGAGATGGTGACGGTGCTGGACGGGGTGAGCGCGGGCGAGCAAGTCGTGACCAAGGGATCGTTCGCGCTCAAGTCTGAGATGGAACGGCACAAGATCGAGCCGGCGCTATGATCGCCTCTCTTCTGGAATTCTCGCTGCGGCAACGGATCCTGGTTCTTGGCCTGGCCTGTCTGTTGTCCGTCGCCGGTGTCTTCGCCTTTCAGTCTATCCCGATCGATGCCTACCCCGACGTGACGAACATCCAGGTACAGGTGCTGACCGACGCGCCGGGTCTCTCGCCGGTCGAAGTCGAACGATTCATCACCTATCCGCTCGAGCTCCAGATGACCGGTCTGCCCGGGTTAGCGGAGATCCGATCCCTCTCCAAATTCGCCCTGTCTCAGATCACGGTCGTGTTCAAGGATGATGTCGATATCTACTTCGCCCGCCAGTTGGTCCTCGAACGGATCATGGCGGTGAAGGCGCGATTGCCCGAGGGGCTGGAGCCTGTCATGGCCCCTGTCAGCACCGGGCTCGGTGAGGTCTATCAATATTATGTGGAAGGGCCGAATGCGACGGCAACCGATCCCAAGATCCTCGAGGCGGAGCTGACGGATCAGCGCACGATACAGGACTGGGTCCTGCGCCCGCTGCTCAAGAGCGTGCCGGGCGTGATCGATGTGAACGGCATGGGCGGGTTCGTCAAGCAGTATCAAGTCCTCGTCGATCCGGCCAAGCTCCACAAATACGCTCTGACGCTGGATGACGTGTACGAGGCGGTGGCGAAGAACAACGCCAACGCCGGGGGCAACGTGCTGGAACGGCACGCCGAACGCGCGATCGTCCGTGGCCTCGGACTGATCAAGACCCTGAGCGATATCGAGTCCATCATCGTCAAGGAGTCCGGCGGCACGCCGGTCTTCGTCCGCGATGTCGCGGAAGTCCTCATCAGCCATGCCGTTCGCCATGGGGCTGTGGTGCTCAACGGAGAGCGGGAGGTCGTGGCAGGCATCGTGCTCATGATCCGCGGGGGCAATGCGCGTCAGGTGGTCGAAGCAGTCAAGGCCAAGGTGGAAGATCTCCAGCAGAACAACATCCTTCCTCCAGGCACGAAGCTCCTCCCCTTCTACGATCGCATCGAGCTGATCAATGCGGCCATCCACACCGTGCGCGACTCCTTGATCGAAGGAATCGTACTGGTCGTCTTCGTGTTCTTCTTCTTTCTCGGCCATGTGCGGAGCGCAGTCGTGGTGACCGTCAC
>JANOMG010000346.1:0-2030 GCA_031420175.1 Nitrospira sp. | reverse complement strand
GAGACCATGGGGCGTCACGGTCCCATGTCCAGACGCGATTCACCTCCGGCAGAATCAAAGTCTGCATGAATCATTGAGGGAACCGTACCTCGACTTCAATCCCCACTAGTGGAATAAGACTTGCTGACTCACCGCCAGATTCGGTGAGTGAATGATGAATGAGATGTACAGACCTGTCTGGTGAAGGCTGCGTAATTAATGGACTGGCCTCCTGAGATCGCAACCGCGAAGAGCGGAACCTTCACCAGACTATTTTTCTAGCCAGGACGCGGGTGCGCTTCAACAGCGCGAGCGTGAAGCCGACAGAGCTGCTGTGGATGGAATGTAGTCGACGGATATTGTTCAGGAGGGGAAAAGGATGACCAGTAGAAAGATTGCGAATCAGGCAGGCGTCGCGTTGCTCACTGCCGTCGTAGGCGTCACGCAGGCGTGGGCGGAAGTGGCGTCTCATCAGCATGCGGCGGTGATGAATTCTGACACGGCGGCGGTGACTGTCGTCCATCAGCCCGCGGGCCCGATGCTGCAGGACAAGATGGCGCGGGCCATTGAGCAGATTGAGAAGCAGGTGCAGAGCAAAGGCCCTTTCCAGGGAGCCGGTGCGCACGCGATGCAGCAAGGCGTCCTGCTGGTGGCTGAGGATCAGGACAAGGTCAAGGTCTCGCAGGGGGGCCGCTGCCCCGCCGGCGCGCCGGTCCGTGCATTCGATATTTCGGCAATCAATGTCGAAATTACCGTGAACCGGTTCGGGGATTTTTATCCCGGCTACATGTATGCCCTGACCGAGAATGTCCCGGGCATTCGAGGCGAGGAAGAGAAGAACAAGGCAGCGCGTGAAAGCGATGACCCCACCTTTTCCGGTGGCGCGGTGTCCCACGGTCTTCAGGGCGATTTGATTCAACCGCTTGTGGTCCGGGCGAACCAGGGCGATTGCCTGCAGGTCACGCTCCGCAACCAGATTGCCGACGAGCCGACCAACATGGTTATCAATGGCTCCCAAATGCTCGTGCGCAGCACGGGCAAACCGGCCAACGGCAACAATCCAGAAGCTCTCGTGGCAACAGGACAGGTTGGGGAGTTTGAGTGGTACATTCGACCGGATTTGCAGGAAGGCGGCCGGGCATTCCACAGTCATGCGACGCGCGAGCAGTATTCGCTGGGTATGCTCGGGTCCGTTGTCGTGGAACCTCGTGGGTCCCGTCATCTGAGTCCCTTCACCGGCGAAGAAATGGCTAGCGGCTGGGAAGCCATGATCGACATGGCGAACGGATCGGACTTCCGGGAGTTCGTGATTTTCTATCATGAAGCCGGAGACGAGACGTTCCGTTTGTTGAGTCGGACCGGAGACATGCTGCCGCAGCGCGACCCCCATACCGACACCTATCGTCCGGCCGCGCGCTTGCTCAACTATCGGAGCGAGCCGCATGGAACGAGGCTTGAGCAGCAGGCGCATTTAATCGGATTCTCCGACGAGTCCCAAGGTTATGGTTCCTACACGTTCGGCGACCCGGCCACAACGGTTCCGCGATCCTATCTGGGCGATCCCGCCAAGTACCGCATGATCGGCGGATCCGAGATCGTCCATTCGCACCATCTGCATGGAGGATCGATCCGTTGGGCGAGACAGCCCGGCACCAGTCAGCTCGATCCGACGCTGAGCAAAAACGGACCGGTCAAATTCCCGGCGATGCGTGACACCTCCGACCGGCTGGACGTCCAATCCATCGGGCCTTCTGAGGTTTTCGATGAAGTCATCGAGGGTGGCTCCGGCGGTCTCCAGGCCCTGGCCGGAGAGTTCGTGTTTCACTGCCACATTCCTCAGCACTACGTCACCGGTATGTGGGGATTCTGGCGCGTCTACAACACGCTCCAGACGACCGGCTCTCAGACGGACGTGATGAAACCCCTGGTTGAATTGCCGGACCGAAAGGGCAAGATCAAGCCGGCGGTGTCTTCAGACAAGCTTGTCGGCACGATGGTGGATTGGTACGGCGGAAAGAAGTACGAGATCACGAAAGATAAGACCGATTGGA
>JANOMG010000345.1:0-8627 GCA_031420175.1 Nitrospira sp. | reverse complement strand
ACAACTTTGGATCTCAACGAGAAACTCATTCGGGAGCTCATGGAGGTGACGTCCGCCAAGACCAAGACCGATGCAATCCATCAGGCGGCAGCGGAATTGATCCGGAGAAAAAAACTGGATCAGCTCAAGTCCTTGAGCGGCACGATCCATCTCGACCTGGATTGGAACAAGCTGGAACAGGCTGAGATCCTCCATCAAGCCTCCTTGAAACGCCGCCGACATGGTCATCGCTGATACCTCCGTCTGGATTCCATTCTTTAACCGTCCAGATTCGCCGGAAAAAACCGCCCTCGACTTGCTCATTGACGCCGATGAGGTTGCCCTCGTTGGCGTCGTGCTGGCCGAATTGCTTCAAGGCTGCAGAGCACCGTCCGAACGAAATACCCTCTCCGAAGCCTTACTGGCCTTGCCGTACTATGAAGTCACCCCATCCACCTGGCTGCGAACGGGAGACCTTTCGGCACATCTGCTTCGCAAGGGTGTGACCGTGCCGCTGTCGGATCTCATCATCGCCGCCCTGGCGATCGAGCACGATTGTCGTGTGTACAGTCTGGATGCTCACTTCAAAAAGATTCCGGGCGTACATCTCTATGTGCCGGCTTCGACCTGATCGTCCTTATTGCGCTGCCCCTGAACTCCCTCGAACAATATTGCCGGCCTCTTCCACGACAGCCGCTCGCAGACTGTCGGGCCGCACCACCCGTACTCCGCTGCCGAAACTGAGCACCCACCCCACCACTTCACGGCTGTTCGCGACGGAAAGAATCATCTGCATGCGTCCCTTCGATAATCGTGTGAGCTGCTGGCTGGGATGCCAGATGCGATCTTTGACCCAGGCGGCTGTCGGCTTATTGAATTCCAGCTCCACGGTCATTCGAGGCCCGCGCATGACGGTGAGCGAATCCTCGATAAATGCGTCGAAGTCGAACTGGAGGGGTATCTGGTAGGGCAAGTCGGTTGGCGTCACGGACTTGATGCGCTCCACCGCGAACATGCGCGGCTCGTTACGCAGATGGCAGTAGCCGACGAGATAGAGCCCGCCGGACGCATACCAGAGCCGATACGGATCGACCTCCCGACGAGTCATCCGGCCACGGGACGCGGAATCGTACCGCATTTGGATGCGCATCTTGTGCCCGATGGCCTGCGTAATTCGCTCGACGACCTCACGGTGATGCCGATAGCGCTTATGCGGACCGAGTCCGACCGAAAAGGTCTGTTCGAGTTGCTGCGCTAGCTCCAATCCCTGTGGGGACAATGCCGCCGACGCTTTGCCCAAGGCCGATTGCAGCGAGGTGTGGAGCTCCGTCCCTTCCAACGGCGCAATGAGACGGCGGCTGACCGTCAAGGCCATGAGTTCGGTGGGTGAGAGGCGAAGCGCCGGGATGTTGCGGAACCCTTCAAGGAGTTTCCAGCGCACCTGACCGTCAACATGCTCTGTGACAAGCGGCCAGCCGGTCGCTTCAATGGCGGCAAGGTCTCGACGAAGTGTGCGCGGATGGCGCGTTGAGCCTGGGTCCAGCGCCCGGGTCAATTGTTCGAGTGTCAATCCATGCCGGGAGGCTTCAAGCTTATGCAGAATCACCAATTGGCGGACGGCTTGATCGTTTCGTGGCACCCGGCGCCTCTCAATGGTGATTTCCTAAGGGCGACAGAGGATACCTGCTTTGCCGTGGTCCCGCAAGGAACCTCAATTCTGGCTATGGGGGACAGGGCGAGAAGGGCGGGACGCGGGACAGGTCTATCTCGTCAATCTGGTCTATCTGGTTAGCCGGAAGGGACAGCAACCCAGACGAACCAGATGGACGAACGGAACGAGATACGGAGCTGGCATTAGCAGACTACGGAAAAACTCGGTTGAAGGATTCCGAATGGTGTCGGAGACTGAATAGTCTCAGGATGCTCAAGCAGGCCGTCCAGCGAGCGAATACCGAGGCTTTGAACCATGAACGCGGAACGCTGAAGTGAACATTATTTCATCGGTCATCGCTCACCGTTTCCTGGCTGGCGGACTGTTCCAGCATCTTGTGAGGCTATTCTCCGACCGGAACAGCTTGTGGAGTCGGTGCAGTTTCAGGAGTGGGAACCGTCACAGCAGTAGGAGGTGTTATACCGTTCTTGAATGGTAAATCCAGCAGCGTATAGGGATTCACCCGGGCGCCGTTGAGTTTGACGCCCCAATGGAGATGTGGGCCGGTGGCGCGGCCGGTCGCCCCGACCTTGCCGATGATCTGCCCCGCTGTGACCAGATCTCCGTCTTTGACCAGAATCTCGGACAGGTGAAAATACATCGAATAGAACCCCAGTCCGTGATCGACGAAGACGCCCCGGCCGGAGAAAATATGATCGACGGTGATGCGGACAATTCCGTCATTCGTGGCTGCGACATCGGCCCCCATTGGCGCGCCGATATCCTCTCCATTGTGCGGATTGCGCGGTTTGCCGTTCATGATCCGCACACTGCCGAAAATGCCGGTGCGCTTGCCGTTCACCGGCTCCACGAAGTTGCTGTGCCAGAGTTTTAGTCGTGAATTCTCTGCAAGCGCCTGCTTGATCTGTTCCTGCTCCGCTTTCCAGCGAGCCACCGCCTTCTCGTCCAGATCGACCTTCTCTTTCGGCAGTTTCAGATGCTCGACGGCGAACTTTTCTTTGGCCACCAGAACATTGAAGCTCAACTGCTTCGCCTGCTCACCCTGCTTCACTTCCACGGCCAGCTCATAGGTCCCGGGATCGTCCTGCATGTCGATCCCGAGCAACCCGACATAGCCAGGCGGCTCCCCTGGCCTGAGCTCACGGAAGAAGGGAATCGTCCGATCGAGAAATCTGCCCTTCACTTCCGTCGCCTGCTCTTCGCCCTTCACCTTCACCACCAGCACCTGCCCCTGCTTTCCACTGTATTGTCCATCGAGGCCCTTCGGTGGAGGTGGCGTATTCGGAAATAGCTCGACGGGAAAGACGCTGCACAGCAACACGACCGCCGTAATCAGCGTCCGATCCAGTCTTGAGATCCGCAACTGCGCCTGTTTGAGAGCAGTCATCATCATCGGTACAGCCGTAGCCCCCCCACCTGCGAGAGCAATTCGTCCACGCGCCGATTCACGGCGCTGAAGGGATCCATACAGAGGATCGTTTCTTCCCAGTAACCATTGAGCTTCAGATAGGTCCAATCCACCGTATAGGAGCGATTCTTCGCGCGGGCGAATCGGATGAAATCGCCACGCACCTTTGCTCTCGTGGTCTGCGGCGGAGTCGACATGGCCCGTTGCACCGCGTCCTCCTCCACCACCCGTTCGATCAGCCCTCTAGACTCCATCAAATAATACAACCCACGCGTCCGCTTGACATCATGATATTGGAGATCGAGCAGGAAGACGCGCGGGTCGTCCCAGCCGCAACCCTTCTTGTCGATATAGGACTGGATGAGATGACGCTTGGTCACCCAGTCGATTTCTCGTACGAGCTGCATCGGATCCTCTTCGAGCTTATCGAGAACCATGGCCCATTTCTTCCACACATCGTCTAGGACTGGATCGTGCTCCTGCTTGGCCAAATATTCCTGCGCGCGGTCCAGATAGACCCGCTGCACTTCGACCGCGGTCATCTGACGGCCATCGTCCAGCTTAATTTTGCGCTTCAAGGTGGGATCGCGCGACACCTCCCGAATGGCTTTGACGGGGTCCTCGAACTCCATCCCTTGGACGGCATATCCTTCCTCGATCATGGACAGCACCAATGTCGCCGTGCCAACCTTCAAATAGGTCACGAACTCCGACATATTGGAGTCCCCGACAATGATATGGAGCCGTCGGTAGCGTTCCGCATCGGCATGCGGCTCGTCTCTGGTATTGATGATGCTGCGTGAGGACGTCGTCGAGGAGGAGGTCTTCTCGTGAATATGTTGGGCCCGTTGCGAGATGAAATACTGCGGTTTGCCAGATACTTTCAGGACCTTTCCCGCTCCGCTGTATATCTGACGCGTGACGAAGAAGGGAGTGAGCTGCTCCGTAACTTTCCAGAAATCGACGTCGCGGCGCATCAAGAAATTCTCATGGCACCCGTACGTATTGCCGAGGGAGTCCGTATTGTTCTTGAAAATGTAGATCTCGCCGGACAGGCCTTCTTCTCTTAAGCGTTCTTCAGCCGCAGGCAGGCAAGCTTCCAGAAGCCGCTCACCGGCTTTGTCATGAATGACGAGATCTCGAATGTTGTCGCACTCGGGGGTGGAATACTCAGGGTGACAGCCAGTGTCTTGATAAAAGCGCGCCCCGTTCGCCAGAAACGCGTTGGAGGGCCAACTGTTCGGAATGAGACCTTCAAAAACATAGCCCAGGACCTTCTCCATCGGCAGATACACTCGTCCGTTCGGAGAAAAGATGAGACCGTACTCATTCTCCAAACCGAAGATCCGTCGTCTCAGGGGACTTGGTTCCAGCATAGGCATATACACAGAATACCAGCCGCCCCCGCCTTGTTCAACAGAAGTGCACGATCCGCGGCTGCGGTCTGTCTGGTCCATCTGGTTTCTCTGGTCTATCTGGTTAGTCTCAGGCAACCAGATAAGCCAGACAAACCGAACAGACCAAATGAACAAGTTAGGGCGCGAGGAGGGGCTTGGTATCGGCAGGCAAAAGACGACGGAACCTTCTGCCGTCGCGGGTGCGGTCCAGAACCGCCACTTCCAGGGTCTCCAGCGAAAGCTTCTGGCTTCCGATCTGTTCGAGTGCGGTGATACAGAGCGACAGGGCCTCTCGTAGTTCAGGAGGTTGCGTCAGGCCCTTCTCCTTTAACAGAGTTTGGATGGCCTCAGACTTGCCTCCAATGACCGCAAAGGTACGCTCGTCGATGATGCTCCCGTCGAAGGAAATGCGATACATCTCGTTCGCATGGCCGTTGTGCCCGACCTGCACCACCAGGATTTCCACCTCCAGCGGCTTCTGCTCCTGACTGAAAATGGTACCCAGGCTTTGCGAGTAACCGTTCGCGAGAGAGCGGGCGGTCACATCTTCCCGGCTGTACATGAATCCCTTGAGATCCGCATGTCTGATGCCGGCCTTCCGGAGATTTTCAAACTCACTGTATTTACCGGCCCCCGCGAAGGCGATGCTGTCGTAGATCTCGGAGATCTTATAGAGCGAGGCGCTGGGATTCTCCGCGACGAGAAGAATGCCATTCACATATTCGATCGCAATGATGGAACGGCCCTTGGCGATGCCTTTCTTGGCATACTCCGCCTTGTCCTGCATCATCTGCTCGGGCGAGACGTAGTAGGGCATCGGCATGCTTACGTCTCCTTAGAACGGCGGGTCGCGATCAACCCGTCATAGATGCTACGAATTTGCTGCTCGGACACGTCGGTGATGCCACCTGCGTTCACAATCTTCGCCGTGGGGTAAATGCCCCGCACGAAATCAGGGCCTCCGGTGCCGACGTCATCGTCTGCTGCATTGTACAGAGCCAGCAGAGCCAGCCTGAGGGCGTCCGGCTCAGCCAAGCCTTTCAGAAAATGCTCCCGCATCGTATTGCGCGCATCTTTCCCTCCCGACCCAATGGCATGGTAATCCGACTCTTCGTACCGGCCACCCGCGAGATCGTACTTGAAGATGCGGCCTTCTGCGCGCTTCAGGTCGTAGCCGACATAGAGCGGCATGACGACCAGCCCTTGAAAGACCATCGGCAAGTTGGCCTTGACCATCTGCCCGAGCTTATTGGCCTTCCCCTCACAGGAGAGTTGCACCCCTTCGATTTTTTCGTAATGCTCCAGCTCCACTTGGAACAGCTTGGCCATTTCGATGCAGGGACCGGCCGCACCGGCGATCGCCATCGCGGAATAGTCGTCGATCTTGAAGACTTTCTCGATCCGGCGCTCGGCGATTTGAAATCCTTCCGTCGCTCGACGATCTCCGGCAATCACCACACCCTGTTGATACTTGATCGCCAGCACCGTGGTGGCCTGGGGAACGCTCATCGATCCGGCCCCTCGCATCGGGTCAGCCGCGGCCTGGGACGATAAGAAACCGCTGCGGCCGGTCGGAGTCAGCGCGGGATGATGCGCGGTTAAAAAGTCGAAGAAACTCGGGTCGTCGTGGTTAGGAAGAAATGGCAATTTCATAATAGCAATCCCGATGAGTCCTTCTGCATCAAGCCTTGAGCTTCGCCAGCAATGCGTCGACGGTCTCGACCTGATCAAGGAGGTCACTCGTCAACGACGCCGTGCCTCGGAGCGGGTCCATCAACGGCACTCGCTTAACCTGGTTGTTGCCGACGTCGAAGAGCACCGAGGTCCAACTAGCCCCATAGAGCGACTTTGCAAACTTGCTGACACAGCGTCCACGGAAATAGGCGCGCGTCCCCGGAGGCGGGGTGAACTCCGCTCGCGCGATCTCGACGTCCTGCACGATTCGCTCGATCAGGTGACTGCGTTCGAGCGTAAAGTAGAGGCCCTTGTCAGAGCGGACGTCGTGATACTGAAGATCCATCAACCGTACGCGAGGGTCGTCCCACCCGCAGCCCTTTCGCTCCATATAGGATTCCATCATCTGGCGCTTCGCCACCCAATCTAACTCGCGCACCAAGAGCCGAGGATCCTGTTCGAGCTTATCCAACACGTCTTCCCAGCGAACGAGAATATCTTTCGTGACTTGTGAGAGGTCGTGACAGGCATAGTATCCCATGGCGGCCTTCAAATAGGCTCGTTGAATCGCCACCGCCGTTGTCGAGCGTCCCCCCGCAAGTTTGAGCGGCCCCTTCATCGTCAGATCCCGTGACACCTCTTTGATACTTCCGACGGGATCCGCCAACTCGATCTGCGGTAAATCGGCGCCGGCATCGAGCAGGTCCAAGACGATGGACAACGTGCCGACCTTGAGATAGGTCGACAGTTCCGCCATGTTGGCATCTCCGACAATCACGTGCAGCCGCCGGTACTTGCTATGCTCCGCATGCGGCTCATCCCGTGAATTCACAATGGGACGCCTGACCATCGTGTTGAGATCGACGAGGCATTCGAAGAAATCCGCACGCTGTGAGATCTGATAATCCGCCGGGCTGGTCTCATTCTCTGCGCCGACCTTTCCTGCCCCTGCGAAAATGGGCCGCGTCACAAAGAACGGCGCCAAGACCTTCACGATGCGCTCGAAGGGCACCGCGCGGGACATGAGATAGCTTTCGTGATAGCCGTAGCTGTTCCCCTTGCCGTCCGAGTTGTTCTTGTACAACACGCAATGATCCCGCCCGGTGGCTCGCGCCATCTGTTCAAGGCACTGCGCAAGGATTTGCTCGCCGGCTCGTTCGAAGGCCACTATTTCTCGTGGGTTGGTGCACTCAGGCGTGGAGTATTCCGGATGGGCACCGTCGACATAGAGACGTCCTCCATTGGCCAACACCTTATTCAGCTGACGATTGTACTCGGGATTGGGCCGTTCTGGTTCCCCTTCGACCTCGAAGCCGCGCGCGTCGAGCAGCGGGTTTTCATTTTCATAGTCCCAGACGGCCAAAGGAGCCGGTAGGCCTGGATAGTGCCCGATGACGGCGATTGAATTGGAGACGGGGTCTGCGGCGGCAGGATCGCGCGATGCAATGCCGAATTCTGTTTCTGTTCCCAATACGCGGGGAGTCGTCAACGAATTACATTCCTGCATAGGTGTGACGTCTAGAGATAATGTCCGGTTGTGACAGTTTCGATCTGACGCGAGTCGCCCGGGCTTCCGCTGATCGTCCGAAGATGCACGATCTTTTCGCCTTTTTTCCCGGAGATCTTCGCCCAGTCGTCAGGATTAGTCGTATTGGGCAGGTCTTCGTGTTCCTTGAACTCCTCCCGAATGGCGCGGATCAAGTCCTCGGCTCGAAGGCCCCGGCCTTCCTTCGCGATCGCCCGCTTGACGGCAAACTTCTTCGCACGCGACACGATGCCTTCGATCAGCGCACCGCTTGCAAAATCCTTGAAGTAGAGCACTTCTTTTTCACCGTTCGCGTAGGTGACCTCGATGAACTTATTCTCTTCCGAGGACGCATACATCGCCCCGACCGTGAGATCGGTCATCTGCTCGACTAAGGCCTTGGCGTCTCCGCCATGGCGTTTCAAATCTTCCTCGGCAAACGGCAGGTCGATGCTCAAGTACTTCGAGAAAATATCCTTGGCCGCCACCGCATCGGGACGACCCACCTTGACCTTCACATCTAATCGTCCGGCACGGAGGACAGCCGGGTCGATGAGATCCTGGCGATTGCTGGCTCCGATCACGATCACATTGCGGAGTCGTTCCATGCCGTCGATTTCCGAGAGAAACTGCGGGACGATCGTCGATTCGATATCGGAGGAGATCCCGGTGCCTCGCGTTCGGAAGAGCGCATCCATTTCGTCGAAGAACACGATGACGGGATTACCGTCCGCCGCCCGCTCTTTCGCTTTCTTGAAGACTTCGCGGACTTGGCGCTCGGACTCACCGACATATTTATTGAGCAACTCCGGGCCCTTCACATGCAAGAAGTAACTCCGCACTTCTTTGCCGGTGAGGTGCCCGAGCTTCTTCGCGATCGAATTCGCGACGGCCTTGGCGATCAAGGTTTTCCCACATCCCGGCGGTCCATAGAGCAAGACCCCCTTGGGCGCGCTCAACTTGTACTCTAAA
>JANOMG010000344.1:0-18159 GCA_031420175.1 Nitrospira sp. | reverse complement strand
TCACCCTTCAATGTGGCCATCGTCCTGGCCGGTTGTAGACATCAGGAAATACCTACCAGGCGAGTCTACTGGCCACCCCCAAACCTGTCAAACAAATGCACAATCTCTGCGCAGGCTCATGCAATACAGAGCCTTAGCCGCTGATCGCACTCGTGTGCCGAAAGCCTCGGTAGAGATAATGCAACCCGGACAAGAGCGTGAAGGAGACCATGCCAAACAAGAGTGGCAGCATGATGCTGGGATCGATCTGACGAGAACTCAGAAATATCACCATCACAATATAGGATAGCTGGAGCAGCGTGGTGCCCTTGCCCAAGAAGGTGGGAGTAATATCCACGTGGGACTCTGTGAAGTGCGCCACCGCCGTCCCCAGCATGAGGATTAAGTCTCGGCTGACCACGAGGATGGTGACCCACGACGGAATCAAATGAATCATCGAGAGTGTGATGAACCCGGAGGTGAGGAGCAACTTATCGGCCAGAGGATCCAGCACGGCCCCCAGCCTGGTATGCTGATTCGTCAAGCGGGCAATCGCCCCATCAAGCGCATCAGTGATGCCAGCCACGATCAGCACGATAAGCGCTGCGTCAAATCTGCCGTAGACCAGTAACCCGATATAGCAGGGAATCAGAAGAATACGGAGGATGGTTAAGCTGTTGGGGATATTCATATCTTCCGTAACATATCGGCCTTCCACGGCGGGGGGAAATGATAGGAGGGAGTGACGAGGTTGTCAACGGCTTGCAGTCGGCACGGCCCCTCCCTATAATTGAGATCTGGGCCATTCCATTTGAGTGTCATGGAGGTGGTGATGAGTTCGCTTCCGCTGCTCTTCAAAAAAGAAGGTCTTGTCGAAAAGCACCAGGTTGAAGGAGTCGACCCGAGCGATCGGTACTTCAATCGCGCAGTTCTCGTCAATCGAACCCCATCAGGCTACGCCGCCAAGGTCATGTATGAATCCCTGACGGTCGAAGGGCACTCGCATCCGACCATTAGCGCTGCAGTCCAAGAACTCATCAACGCCATGCAGGAATTCGGCTTCAGCAGATTGAGAACGCGCGCGAATTTCAAAGGCACGAAGTATCTCGCCGAAAAAGAAACTTGGGTTGATTATCTGGACCCAGCGTAGCCCCGACTATCTCGTGGACGCAAATTCTCGACACACAAGATCGTGAATGAGCGGGCGGAAAACCTTAATCTTTTCGTTCTTCCGGCTGGGATGTACCCGGTTGGATAACAGCACCACCTCCAGTTCGCACAACGGATCAATCCACAGTGACGTCCCGGTGTAGCCGAGATGGCCGAACGACCGCTCGGAGAAACAAGACCCCGATGACGACGGAACCGATGGAGTATCCCATCCCAACGCCCAACTTGATCCAGTAGTCGACTCTTGGCGCGTGGCAAACTGCCTGGCAAGCTCACCGTCCAGAATCGACTCGTTCCCACAATAGGCTAGCAGCCAGGTCCCTGACACAGCCAACACCGACTCGGCGGTCCCGAATAGTCCTGCATGGCCTGCGACCCCACCCATCGCCGCAGCATTCTCGTCGTGCACCTCGCCACGTAACAGACGATTTCTCCGTTGGTCCTGTTCGGTCGGGGCTATTCTTGATACATCGATACGTGATTGCGGGCGCTCTGCCATAGGGCAAAAAATCAGTGGATCAGCCCCTAGCGGTCGGATGATGGCTTCTTCACACCACCGGTCCAATGTCATTCCACTGAGACGCTCCACCAGAAATCCTAGCAACATGAATCCAAGGTCGCTGTAGACGTTCCGCTCGCCCCTGGCATAAATCAGCGGTTCGTCACCAATCATCCTCAGTACATGCTGCGTGACAAGCTGATTCCCGTCAGAAAACCCCAGGACAATATCTCGTGCTTCGAGCCGTTCATATAACGGCCGCCAACCTGGTAAGCCTGAGCGATGGGTCAGGAGATCTCGCACCGTCGCCTGCCCGATCGGCGTCCCTTCAAGTTCGACTAATACCTGTTGCACAGGATCGTCAAGACCAACCTTGGCACGCTGGATCAGGAGCAAGAGGGAGGTGACCGTTGCCAGCGGTTTCGTGAGAGAGGCCAGGTCATAGACGGTGGAGGCTTGCACGGGAAGGCCTGGAGGATCTGACGACAATCGTCCGGCCACCAGCAGACATTGCAGCTCGCCACGCCGGCGCACCGCCAACTGGGCGCCGGGAAACACCCCGCCATCAATGGCCGATTGCAATGCCGCTTGAATAACCTGATGGGTAGCCATAGGCACGACAACCTGTCACTGGTGGGAAAATCTGCTGCGGGCTGGCGGCGCAAAACACATACAAGAACACATCACTGAACGAGAATCGACCAGGTCAAACTTATTACAACGCCGGGGTCGACTCGCCTTCAAGTTTGCTCTCCGATGCCGTCGCGGCATCATGACATGCTTCCTGCTCTTCCACTTCCAACATCCGTTCGAACATCCGCAACGACGCGCGCAACCGTTCAACCATGAGCAGCCGCTGTTTCTGAAGCGACAAGAGATCACGTTGCGTATCGGTCAACTCAATTCTGGCCTGACGGATCAACTCGCCGGCCTTCAATTCGGCCTCCTTGACGACAAGATCCGCCTCTCGCTGAGCATTCCGTTTCACATCCTCGGCCAGCGACTGCGCCGACAAGAGGGTACTCGACAATGTCGATTCCGTCCGCTTCATCTCGGCAAGTTGCTGCTCCAAAAATATGATCTTCTCTCGCTGGACTGCCTGGTCTCGATTCAGCGACTCAACCGTCTCTGCCAGCTCCTCAAGGAAGCGATTGACCTCTTCCTTGTCGTACCCGCGAAAACCGACCCTGAACACCATTTGCTGGATATCGAGCGGTGTAATTCTCATGGCATCCCCCATGGTCATATCAATTCATCCCCATGGCTAACTCTTTGAGTGACTTTACCAACGCCTCCCGCAAAAACCAAATGATCAGTATCACGATGATCGGCGACAGATCGATTCCCATTCGAAACCCGACCCATCGACGAATCGGCGCCAAGACCGGTTCGGTCGCTCGGTCGAGAAATTGCACGATAGGATTCCAGGGGTCCGGGTTGACCCACGAAATCAGGGCGCGCGCAATGATCACCCACATATAGAGCTGTAGCACATAGTCGAGGATGGTCGCGACCGCCGCCAGCACATTACCTGCAACAAACATCAGTGTCCTAACTCCTTTGATCGGATCGTCGCCGCTTCAACCGCCGCCATCAACGTCGCACGGAATCCCCCTTGCTCGAGTCGATAGAGCCCGGCGATGGTCGTGCCTCCGGGAGAAGCCACCCGGTCTTTCAGTTGAGCGGGGTGCATCCCCGACTCCAACACCAACCGAGCCGCACCGAGTACCGTCTGGGCAGCGAGGAGCTCGGCGATCTGCCGCGAGAGCCCCATCTTCACGCCTCCATCAGCCAACGATTCAATAGCAAGAAACACATAGGCCGGCCCGCTGCCGCTCAGTCCGGTCACGGCATCCATCAATCGTTCCTCGACCAGCACCACTCGTCCGACCGCTTCGAATACCGTTCTGGCCATTCGACTGTCCTCTTCAGATACCGCGCTGCCCAAGGCAAGAGCGGTCATACCCTCCCGAACCAATGCCGGAGTATTCGGCATCGCACGAACAACCCGCATCGCCCCGGCCATCTGTTCCGCAATGGCTTGAATCGTCACCCCTGCCACAATAGAAATCACCAGCGCATGGGCCAAGGCCTGGCCAAGGTCAGTGAGCACAACCTGAAGCATCTGGGGCTTCACCGCCAAGACGACCACATCGGCCCAGGCGACTGCCTCACAGTTGGCAGAGCCAACCCGAATGCCGAATTGACTCTTCAAGTGATCCCGGCGTTCGGCAACGGGGTCCGTCGCCCATATCGACTCGGCAGGGCACACCTGTCCGGAGAGCAGCCCGCCGATCATGGCCTCTGCCATCTGGCCGCCTCCGATAAATGCAATCTTGTTCGTGATCGTTGGACTAACCACGCCGTGCTCCAAATATAGCCGTGCCGACCCGCACCATCGTGGCCCCCTCTTCAACGGCCACGGAATAATCGCTCGACATGCCCATCGAAATTTCCTTCAACGAGACGGTACTGATCGATTGATGTGAGAGTCGCTCTGCCAACTCACGCAGACGACGGAAATAGGGACGAGACTGCTCAGGATCGCTGGTGGGAGGGGGAATCGCCATGAGCCCCTTCACCTCCACATGAGGCAAGGCCCCCAGTCTCGGCAACACTCCCTCAAGCTCGTCAGGACGAAAGCCTGTTTTCGTCGCCTCCCCTTCAAGATTCACTTCCAACAACACCGCTTGCCTCAGCCCCGCGTCCCTCGCCCGTCGGTCGATCTCCTCTGCCAGTTCGAGGCTATCGACCGAATGGATCAGGTGAAAGACCCCCACGACTGACCGAACTTTTCGCCGCTGCAAGTGGCCGATAAAATGCCACTGGATCGGCTCTCCCCGTAATCTCTCGATTTTTGGAAGCGCCTCTTGGAGCCGGTTCTCGCCGAGGATCGTGAGCCCTGAAGCAATCCCCTCGCGAATCTGATCGAGCCCCACCGATTTCGTCGCCGCGACCAGGCGCACATTCCCCTCGGGCCGTCCAGTATGCTGAGTCGCATGCCGGATCTGCTCGAACACGAACCGAATATTCTCACTGATTGAACCACCAACCCGTATATCCATCTCATCTGATCAGTCACAGCTGAAGCCCCGTCTCTCAAAAGTTCGATGGTATTGTACCGAAACCGCCTGACAAATGTCAGCGCATACGGCCAGGCCAACTGCTACCGGCTAGAAACAAGAGTAATCCCGCTCACCATCGTCCCGTTCACACGGCCTTCCCGTCGATAGGAATAGAAGAGTTCACCGTGGCAGATCGTGCACAGATTTACCGATGAGACAGAGCGTGCAGCCACACCCTGTTCCTCCACTTGCCGACGGATCAGGGCCTTGAGATCCAATCGCGCCTTGTGTCCCTGATAGTCACGCACGACCAACTGCCAATCAGGTAATCCCACTCGGAGCTGGTCCAGCACAGGATCGTCCACTTCATAGCAGCAGGGACCGGCCGAGGGTCCAATGCTGATTCGCAGAGCCGACCGCGTCGATCCGAATCTGGCCACCATGAGCGAGATCGTCTTCGGAACGATCCCGGCGACAGCTCCACGCCAGCCGGCATGAATCGCCGCCACGACATGCCGACGTGGATCATGCACGAGCACGGGGACACAATCCGCCGTGCGCACCGCCACCGTGACGCCAGGCTGGTCGGTCACCAGTGCATCCCACCCGCCAAGGAACTGGTCCGATTCAGTCAGTGGCCGATCCACCACAAGCGCATCGGTCCCATGCACTTGTTTGACAGACAACAGCCAGCCACGCCCCTGCGCTCCAGACTGACGCGCGGGTACTCCGACATCAAGTGCTAGCGAGTCTGCGTGACGGCGCGTGCCAAAAAAATGCCGGACTCCGTCCCGCGCGGACGCGAAAGCAGGAACGGTGATGACCGTTGCACTCATGGCCATACTCCACTGAAACGACTCACACCCACCGGCCTGTCGGCTCAGTCAGCCTGCTTGCGCAGAAACGTGGGCACATCCCACTCATCATCCGTCACCACCGCGACTCGGTCCATCGATTCTCTCGGATCTCCCGTCCGTCGTAAGAAACTTGGACGATCGAGATCCTTGAGCGGCCGTTCTGCATATGACCGGTCGCCCATCGACGCGCTCATTCCCGCCGCCATCTGCTGCCCATTGCGTGCCGCCCGCACCGCAGCCACGGGAATCGAAGCAGGCTGTTCCTCCCGTTCAAATCCTGTGGCAATCACCGTCACAACCAAATCGTCGCCCATATCGGGGTTGATCACCTGGCCGACAATGATATTGGCTTCCAGATCGGCGGTCTGCTGGACAATCGTGGCGGCTTCCTCGATCTAGTGCAACGACATGTTCGGTCCGCCGGTGATATTCAACAGCACGCCGCGCGCGCCCTCGACACTACCTTCCTCCAATAACGGACTACAAATCGCCTTCTGCGCCGCTTCAATCGCCCGATTCGTCCCGCGTGCCACACCCATCCCCATCACGGCACGCCCCGTATGCGACATAATGGTGCGGACGTCGGCAAAGTCCACGTTCACGTGGCCGGTGGTCGTAATCACATCCGCTATCCCTTGAATGGCCTGCCGGAGGACGTCATCGGCCACCTTGAAGGCTTCGAGCAACGGCGTAGACTTATCGACGATGCCGAGCAATCGCTGGTTTGGGATCACGAGCAAGGTATCCACATGGCGACGGAGGTCACGAATCCCTTCATCCGCATGAAGCATCCGGCGATGACCTTCGTACGTAAATGGTTTCGTCACAACCCCGACCGTCAAAATGCCGAGTTCGCGCGCGATGCTCGCCACGATCGGTGCCGCACCGGTCCCGGTTCCACCGCCCATGCCCGCAGTGACGAACACCATGTCGGCGCCCTCAAGACATTCCCGAATCTGATCCTTGCTTTCGAGCGCCGAGTCTTTTCCGACTTCCGGCTTCGCTCCAGCGCCGAGTCCCCTGGTCCGCTCAGGCCCCAGTTGCACCTTATACGAGGCCCGCGACCGGTCCAACGCCTGCAAATCGGTATTCGCCGCAATGAAATCGACCCGCGCCAATCCGGACGTGATCATGGTGTTAATGGCATTGCACCCTGCGCCACCGACACCGATCACTTTGATCCGAACGGGGGATACGACATCCTCTTCAAATGAAAACATCAAGACACCTCCCTTAAATAATAGAATCCGCGTGACAGTCATCCGCCGCGCGTCACGGTTAAAAGAACTCGAACATCCAAGACTTCATCCGATCAAACGCCTTACTCAACGGCCGCCCGCCGCGCAGACCAGCCGTAGCCATCTCTTCGGCATGGTGCCTGGCATGGAGCAGCAACCCAACTCCCGTGGCATGGATGGGATTGCTGACGATATCGCGAAGCCCTCCGATCCCACTGGGCGCGCCGCGGCGCGCCGGGAGATTCAAGACTTGCTCTGCCGCATCAGGCATCCCTTTCAACAACGACGTCCCCCCGGTAATCACTACCCCTGCCCCCAACATCCCCTCGTAGCCAGCGCGCGCGATTTCCCGACGGACCAGCTCGAATATTTCTTCAACTCGCGGCTCAAGAATCTCGGCGACGTCACGACGCGAACACGTCCGTGCGGGTCGGCCCCCGACCGATGGCACCTCCACCGTCTCATGGCTCTGCACCAATTCTGTCAGGGCAATCCCATGCTGCAGCTTGATCTTCTCGGCCTCGGTCTGCGTAGTCAGCAATCCGATGGCGAGATCCTTCGTCAAATTCTGCCCGCCGATCGGCAACACCGCGGAATGCCTGATACTCCCATCAAGGAAAATCGCGAGGTCGGTCGTTCCTCCACCGAGATCGATCATGACGACCCCCAGATCCCGCTCTTCCAGGCTCAGGACCGCCTCACTGGAGGCTAAAGGCTGTAGCACGATATCCACGACATCAAGCCCCGCGCGATTCACACACTTGATGATATTCTGCGCGGAGGTGACGGCGCCGGTAATCACATGCACATTGACCTCGAGACGGTTTCCTGACAGTCCCAACGGCTCCCGAATACCCTCTTGCCCGTCCACCGTAAATTCGCGCGGCAGCACATGGAGAATCCGTCGTTCGTGAGGGATGACCGCCAGCGTCCTGGCATTCTCGATGGCCCGCTGGATATCCTCCCGCGTCACCTCCGACTTCTTGAGGACCACCACGCCCTTGCAGTTCTCCGCGGAGATGTGACTGCCGGCAATGCCGGTATAGACGGAATTGATCTGGACCGCCGCCATGAGCTCCGCTTCCTCGACCGCCTTCTTGATCGATTCGACGGTACTCTCGATATCGACCACGACACCTTTGCGAAGCCCTCGAGACGGACTGGACCCGACCCCGATGATGTTGAGCGTCCCCTCATCGGTGATTTCCGAAACGATGGCGCAGATTTTCGTGGTCCCGATATCCAACCCCACAAGAATCTGATCACGCTTCGGCACAGTCCTCACCCCCTTTCACGCACAATCACACGGTTGTCGTACCGCAAATCGATCTCACTTCCCTCATGCTTCCGCCCATCGAATGCCGCCGTCTTCAACGAGGGCTTCACTTTTAGGAACCGCTCCCACTGATCGACCAAGGAATCGTTGCCGAATTGAAACCGCACCCCATTGGCCGATACCACCACGCTCGAAGGATTCGCGAGATCCACTTCAACCCGCCCGCCGATGGTATTAGCGATACGCTTGGCCAACACGACCCCGGACTGCACCGCGTTGCGGACACGCGACTCGCCCCGCAGAAGAGACTTCGGCTCCAGCCCGACCAATAACGGCAGCGCTTGCTCATCCTGCCTGCCCAACTTGGCCAAGAGGTGCCCGCTCTCATCGCTCAGCCAATGCTCGGCGCCCGCGCGAATAATCGCGGCCGGCGTGCGCTCCAATACCGTCACATGCAGCACATGCGGGGGCCGGCGTTCGACGATCGCTTCTTTGATCCAGGGATGCGTCCGCACGCGCTCGGCAAGAAATGCGGTACTGACTTGCTGGAGCCCGATGCCGGGCTTCAAGGCGAGCAACTCCACCACTTCCGGCTTCGTCACGTGGTGAATCCCCTCCACCTCTACCTCGCGGATTTCCAGCCAGCGCTGAAGAACCGGCCCCATCTCTCGCGTCATCATGGTCAGCCCCCACGCCAACGCCGCAAGACCGATGATCCATGTTCCCACGCGTAGCGCACGTCGTCCCCGCAAAAAGAGTCTCTCCCGACGCGCCTGTTGCTGTTGATCTGCAACCTCACTGGCACGCACGCCTTTCCACTGATTGAGCCGAGGACCTATGGCACGCACCGCCCGCTTCCGCATGGACAACTTCATGGCGTCTGTCCTTTCCCTGACGACCGGTCGAAGCGGGTCGCGCGGGCGAGTGCCGACTCGAGAATCCGTTCGGTCAGCTCGTCATAGTCGATCGTGGCTCGCCCCGCCGCCATCGGCAACAAACTCGTTTCCGTCATCCCCGGCGCCGTATTAATCTCCAACACATACGGACGGCCCCGCGGAGTAATGCGGAAATCGACACGGGCTGCCCCTTCGCAGCCCAGTACCTCATAGGTGCGCAACGCCAACGCGCGAATCTGCGTGGTCACCGCCGCCGTCAATGGCGCGGGACAGAGATACTGTGTTTTCCCCTTTTCGTACTTCGCCGCAAAATCGTAGAACCCGCCCGGCGCCACAATTTCCACCGCGGGAAGCACCAGGGGCGCCGCATGCTGCCGTCCGATGATTGACACCGTGACCTCATGCCCCGGGATGTAGGCTTCGACCATCGCATCCGTATCATAGCGATGGGCCAAGGCCAACGCGTCACGCCATTGCGCCGGCTTCCGCACGATCGTGACGCCGATCGTGGATCCTTGCGACGCAGGCTTCACCACCACGGGCCAGCGCAACTTCACCGCCCGCAACAGAGTGGCGTAGGAGACCTTCTGTCCACGCGTTACGACGGTGCCGGCTGGCACAGGAATACGTGCGAAGGCCAACAGCGTTTTCGTGGTCACTTTATGCATCCCGATCGCACTGGCCTGGATACCGGATCCGGTGTAGGGAATGCCGAGCGTTTCCAGGAACCCTTGAATCGCGCCATCCTCCCCGCCTGGGCCATGTAAGGCGAGAAATGCCACAGCAATCTTCTGATCGTACAGATCCTGAGAGAGCGTCGGACCGACATCGATGGCCACGGCATTGTAGCCACGGCGCACCAGCGACCGATGCACCGCAGTGCCCGTCCTGAGCGAGACCTCGCGCTCGGCCGATTGCCCACCCATCAGCACCCCGATGCGGGCACGGGTCAGAAGGGGTCGCTCTGTCAAGCGAGGCTGGCTCATACGCTACGTCTCCCCTACGATTTTGAGTTCAAGCTCTAACCGCACACCAGCCCGCCGACGAATGGCGCTGCGGACCTTCCCGATCAGCGCAAGCACGTCCGCTGCACGCGCCTGACCACGGTTCACCATGAAGTTGGCATGCTTCGTCGACACTTCCGCATCGCCGACACGGGCGCCCTTGAGACCCACCGCCTCGATCAATCGTCCGGCAGAATCGTTCGGAGGATTCTTGAACACACAACCGGCGCTCGGCATCGCGAGCGGCTGCGTGTCCCGTCGATAATGGAGGTACTCCTTGACCACTCGTTCAATCTCCGATCGAACCCCCTGCTGCAATTGAAGCCACACCCCCACGACGATGCCGCGCGGCAGCAAGGCCCGGCGATACTCGAACGGTATCTGGCCTGCCTCCAGGTCCACAATGTGGCCTTTCAGATTCACCATGCGAACGGCCTTGACCGCATCCTTCATCTCCCCGAGCTTCGTGCCGGCATTCATCACGACACAACCAGCCACCGTCCCGGGAATGCCCGCTGCCCATTCCAATCCTGCGAGGGAACGCCGGATGGCATAGCCGATCAACGTCGGCATCCCCACTCCCCCTTCGGCATAGAGAACGTCCCCCGGTTCTTCCTTGATGGCCCGCAGCCGCACCAGGCTGACCACGATGCCACGGATGCCCCCGTCCCGAATGAGTAGATTCGTTCCACCCACGACAAACAGAGGAACCTTGCGGGCGCGCGCCTGCTGGACCACCAAACAGACATCTTCAATATCAGCCGGCTCAACCACAACATCTGCAGGCCCTCCGATCTTAAACGAGGTGTACTCCCGCAACGGAGCCTGGAAGGACACAGATCCCCGGACACCTGCCACGGAGGCCCGCACATCTGCCTGCGTAAATCGCGCAGGCACTCTTGCTGTTGTCGTGACAGGCTTCCGACCTCGCTTCATGGCATCATGCAGTGGGGGTCAACCGGGCCAACAGTGCAAGCCCCGTCTTCCAAATATCCCCCGCCCCTAATGTGATGACCAGATCCCCAGACTTCAGATGGGGCAATACCTGATCGGCCAGCGCATCTTTCTGCTCCACAAAGGTCACAAAGGGATGGCCAGCCGCACGAACAATCTCAGCCAACTTGGCTCCGGACACCCCAGGAATCGGCTGCTCGCCTGCCGCATAGATGTCTGTCAAGAACAGGACGTCCGCTTGCCCAAAGGCCTTCGCAAAATCCTCCAACACGTCTCGCGTCCTGGTATAGCGATGCGGCTGGAACAGCACCACCAACCGCCGGTCTCCCCAGCCTTGCTTCGCCGCAGCCAAGGTCGCCTTAATCTCCGTCGGATGATGCCCGTAATCGTCCACGACCATGATCCCATTGGCTTCCCCTCGCAGATGGAATCGACGCTCCACCCCCGTATAGGCCGCCAACGCTTTCCTGATGAGGTCCACCGGCACATCCAACTCGATCCCGATCGCAATCGCCACGAGCGCGTTGGAGACATTGTGTCGGCCGGGCACTGCCAGGCGGAACGGGCCCAGATTGCGCCCGCGGAACTGCGCTCGAAACTCGGCACCCCATTGGTTCAAGCTGATCTCACTCGCAAAGAAATCCGGCGTGACCCCCTCGGGCTCACTGAGCCCGTAGGTCTGATAGCGTTTCACGATCTTCGGAAACAGCGCCCTGAGCCGATCATCGTCGGCACACAACACGGCCAATCCATAGAACGGGACCTTATTGATAAACTCGAGGAAGCACTCGTTGATGCGCTCCATGCTGCCGTAGTGATCGAGATGTTCCCGGTCGAGATTCGTGACCGCGGCGATGGTCGGGGACAGACGGAGGAACGACCCGTCGCTCTCATCCGCTTCCGCCACAAGGAGATCGCCTCGACCGAGGCGTGCATGACTCCCCAGCGCATTCACTTTCCCCCCGATCACCATCGTGGGATCCAATCCTCCCTGCGCCAGCACATTGGCCACCATCGACGTCGTCGTGGTTTTCCCGTGGGCGCCGGCAATGGCAACCCCGAATTTCAGCCGCATCAACTCCGCGAGCATCTCGGCCCGAGGAATCACGGGAATCTGCTTCGCCTTGGCCGCCACGACCTCGGGATTCTGTACCGATACGGCAGAGGAGATCACCACCACTTGGGCCTCCCCGACATTCGATTCCTGATGGCCGACAAAGATACGTCCTCCGAGTTCTTCTAATCTCCGCGTCGTATCGGAGGCCTGCAGATCCGAGCCCGTCACTTTGTACCCCAACGTCAGCAGCACCTCGGCAATGCCGCTCATCCCTGATCCCCCGATTCCGACTAAGTGAATCTGTTGCGTTTTACGAAACATTGGCGCGCGCCTTACTCCACCAACCGGTGGATACGAATATTGTTCCTGCCGACGTTGCTCTGCACCATTAGATCCCTGTCGCCCCACCAGACTGGTTGACATCATGATGGCCGTCCATGAGTGCGTAGCATTCGCGGACGATGACCTCAGCCGCGTCGGTTCGTCTCATCGCTAGACTGGCCGCTCCCATGACCCGCACTCGCTCAGGCTCCCCGAGAATGCCTGCCACCGTGCGAGCAAGCGTGAGGCCTGTGAGCGCTGATTGCGGAATCACCACGGCGGCCCCGGCGGCTTCCATCACCTTGGCATTCCGCATCTGGTGGTCATAGATGGCGGACGGCAGCGGAATGAGGATGGCCGGCTTGCCGCACGTCGTGAGCTCCGCCACCGTCATGGCACCGGCTCTCGCCACGACAAGATCCGCCTGCCGTAATGCCGCAGGCATGTCATAGAGAAATGGCGTCACCTGTCCGGCGATTCCAGCGCGACGATACGCCTCAACCACGCGTGCATGGTCGGACTCGCCGGTCTGATGGGTCACCGTGAGATGTGGCAGCTGCGTCATCAGTTCGGGCAATCCTTCTATCACCGCTGCATTAATCGCCTTCGCCCCCTGACTCCCGCCAAAAATCAGCAGATGAAATGGTCCAGATCTCTCCTGGTTCTGCTGAACCCCGTCCAGAAATGCCCTGCGAATCGGGGTCCCCACCACGCGCACCTTCGAACGAGTGAACGAGTCAGCCGCCGACTCGAATGCCAGAAAGACTCGTTGCGCGAACGGCCCCACCGCTTTGTTGGCCATGCCAGGATGTGCATTCGGCTCAAGAATCACGCGCGTCACCCCGGTCATTGCTGCGGCAAGCAGCATCATCGGACTCGTATAGCCGCCGATCCCGATCACCAGATCCGCCCGTCTCACTCGCAAGATCCTCAGACACTGCCACAAGCTAACCGGCAGCGCGCACAAGCCTGTCACCGCCCCGAACAGCCCCGTGCCCATCACCGGCTTGGCACTGATCAAGACCAGGTCAAATCCCTCGTGAGCGAGCACCTTCGATTCAAGTCCCCGCGCGGTCCCCACGAAGAGCACCTTAGCCATGGGATCGCGCCGGAGAAACTCCCTCGCCAACGCCACAGCCGGATATAAATGGCCACCGGTTCCTCCTGCTGCCATGACGATCGTCATTCGTGATCCGACCCCCCACGATCACCGCGAGACCCGCCGGCATGCCGATCCCGTGAAATACTGAGCAACACGCCGACGCCGATCAGACTGACCACGAGCGACGACCCCCCGTAACTGACGAACGGTAACGTGAGTCCCTTCGTCGGCAAAAGCCCGGTCACCACCGCCGCATTCACCAAGGCCTGACCGCCGATCAACAAGGTAATGCCCATGCCCAGATAACGACCAAACGGCACCCGTGCGCGCGTGGCGATCTGAAACCCCCGCCAGACGAACACCGCAAAGAGCAGAATCACCGTGGCAGTCCCAACGAGCCCCAGCTCTTCGCCGACCAACGCCAACACAAAGTCCGTATGCGCCTCCGGAAGAAAGTAGAGCTTCTGCTTGCCTTCGCCCAACCCCACGCCGAACGGACCGCCGCTGCCGAAGGCCAAGAAGGACTGCGTAATTTGAAACCCGGCGGCCGACGCTTCTCTCCACGGAGCCAGAAAGGTCATGAGCCGTTGACGTCGGTAACTGGACCCAAGGACCAGCACCAATACAAGCGGGATAGCACAAAGACCGAGCGTCAACAGGTGGGAGACGCGCGCGCCCGCGAGAAAACACATCCCGACCGTCACGAGTCCGAGCACGACGACGGTCCCAAGATCCGGCTCTAGCAACACCAGTCCGCTCAGGAGTCCGAGCACGATCAGCGCCGGCAACAGACCCTCGCGAAACGACGTGATCTTGTCCCCTTTTCTGGTCAGATACGCCGCCATATAGATAACCGTCACGAGCTTGACCATTTCCGCCGGCTGCATCGAGATGGGCCCCGCGCGCAACCAGCGCCGCGCCCCCTTGGCCGCCACACCGAGCCCCGGCACCAGCACCATGACGAGCAGCAGCAGCATGCCCAGCAACATGGGAATGGAGAGCTTCTTCCAGAGCGTATAATCGATCCGCGACGTGAGGTGCATCAACAGCAAGCCCAGCGCGAGCCAGGCGACCTGCCGCTTCAGAAAAAACCCGGGATCTTGAAAACGGTTGCCCGCCACGATGGCGCTCGCACTGAACACCATGACCAGCCCCACCAACGCCAGGGTCATCGTGACCGCAAGCAGTGTGTAGTCCGCCGCCACCCGCTTCGTACCCGATCGTTGACTGGTCTGAGACCATGGCAGTGCCAAAGTCCCCGCTGATCGATGCGCCATTGCTCAGAACCGCCCCTCCCTCGCCTGGCACGTCACGCCGGTAAGGCATGAACCAATGCCTTGAATTGACGCCCACGGTCTTGATAGTCGGCAAACATGTCGAAGCTGGCACAAGCAGGGGACAACAACACGACGTCTCCCTGCGAGGCCCCCTGCGCCGCAAGGTTCACGGCGGCGCCCAAGCTGGCAGCCTCGGTCATCGTGGCAACCGCCTCCCAGGCCTGTCGCAACAGTGGCGCGGCTTCTCCGATCAGAATCACGCGCTTGACCCGCCGGCTCACCGCTTTGGCGAGTCGCGAAAAATCACCACCCTTATCCCGTCCGCCCGCAATGAGCCAAATCGGTTGATCAATGCTCTCCAGCGCTTTGAGCGTGGCATCGACATTCGTACCCTTCGAATCATTCACGAATCGGACCCCTCGGCGCTCGCGGACGATTTCAAGCGCATGCTCGAGTCCGGGGAATGTCGCGAGGACGCGACGAATCGCGTCGAGAGAACAGCCGCACAGCACAGCATAGGTCGCGGCCGCCATCACGTTCTCCACGTTGTGGGTGCCGATGATGCGGATCTCGCTTCGACGACAAATCTCCTGCCGGACACCGGTCACCGTCGTCACGATCCGGTCGTCTTCGAGAAACGTACCCCCATCCATGTCGACACCGATCGTCGACGCCCTCGTAAACCCCAGTCGTTTCGCACGAACATGCTGTCGCAACGATGCCACACGGTCATCATCGAGGTTGAACAGGGCAAAATCAGACGCGGTTTGATTCTCGAAGATCCGCTGCTTGGCTGTGACATATTCATCCAACGACTCATACCGATCCTGATGGTCGACCGTCACATTGAGCAAGGCTGCAATCCATGGATGGAATCGATCGACCGTTTCCAGCTGGAAACTGGAGGCCTCCACGACGAGGTAATCGTACGGACTCGGCTTTCCTGCCTGGCTGGCACGAAGGTCTTCTACCGCCGCTTCGCTCAAGGCGGTGCCCAAATTGCCACCGACAAACGCGCGCTTGCCACTCTCGGCGAGAAACTTGCCGATCAACGTCACGGTCGTACTCTTGCCGTTGGTTCCGGTAATCGCCAGGAGCGGGCTCCTGAAAAACTGCGAGGCCAACTCCAATTCGCTGATCACCTTGACCCCGCGCCGACGCACCGCCTCAAGCGAGGCCAGGCGATAGGGCACGCCGGGGCTGATCACCACCAGGTCCGCCTCGTCGAGCGAGGATTCGTACCGCGCCCCGACAGTCACGCAGACGTGATCGAGGTCGATGGCGCCCATGACCGCCGTCAGTTCCGCCGGTTCCTTGCGATCGGCCAGCGTGACATGTGCGCCCACCGCTTGGAGCAAGCGGCAAGCCGCCACGCCGCTTCTGGCAAGTCCCATGACCGTGACACGTGCTCCCGCAAGTTCCACTGCTGCTACCCCCACCATGCCATCACCGGAGCTTTAAGGTACTCAAACTCAATAAGGCCAACAGGATGGCGATGATCCACAAGCGCACCACGATCTTGGGCTCCTCCCACCCTTTCATCTCAAAATGATGATGGATGGGCGCCATGAGAAAAATGCGCTTCCCGCGCGACTTAAACGAGATGACCTGGAAAATGACCGAGACCGCTTCAATCACAAACACCCCGCCGACCATGAGCAGTAGCAGCTCATGCTTGCTGATGACCGCGACCGTGCCCAATGCTGCGCCCAACGGAAGCGAGCCCACATCTCCCATGAACACAGTGGCAGGGTAAGAGTTGAACCACAGAAATCCCAAACTCGCCCCCAGGATGGAGGCCGTAAATACTGCCAGTTCTCCCGCTCCTTCGATGTGCTGAATGAGCAGATAGTCCGACATGAGTCGATGGCCGGCCACATAGGCCACGATCGTATAGGCCAACGCCGCGATCATGACCGGACCGATCGCGAGCCCGTCCAAACCATCGGTCAGATTGACGGCATTGGAACTCCCGACAATGACCAGCACGGCAAAGCCGACATAGAGCCAGCCGAGATCCGGCACGACATTCTTGAAAAACGGAATGCTGAGCTTGGTGGTATAGCCGGGCAGGAAATAGAGGACCAGCGCGATCGCCAATGCCACCGCCACTTGCGCCGTGAATTTCTGCCCCACCGACAGCCCCTTCGATTGGGACTTGATGAACTTGAGATAGTCGTCGGCAAATCCAATCGCCCCGAACCCCAACGTGGCCGCGAGCACCAGCCAGACGTAGGGCTTCGCGATATCCGCCCACAGAAGCGTCGAAAGAACCACTGCGAAGAGAATGAGTATCCCGCCCATCGTGGGCGTACCGCTCTTCGCCACGTGACTCTTGGGACCATCGCCGCGAATCTGCTGCCCCAGCTTAATCTCTTGTAGCTTCCGGATGACCCAGGGGGCCAGCACAAAGGCGATCAAGAACGCCGTCACGGCCGCGTAAATAATCCTGAAGCTCAGATACCGAAACACGTTCAGGAACGAATATTCCGTATGAAACGGATACAGCCAGTTGTAGAGCATGCCGTCTTTACCTTAAAGTGACCCGTCCGCCTGACTGACTCTTGCGTGGGATGGACGCCAACTCCTCACGAGGCCTGCTTGATGACTGCCCTCATCCCCGTCAAAACCTGCACCACCTGTTCCATCTTCATGCCGCGAGACGCCTTCACCAGCACCACGTCGCCCTGCCGCACGATCTTCTTGAGGAGGTCAGCCGCGGCAGCCGCATCGACCACTTCGTCGATCTGCGAACCTGCCATCCCGCCCTGCCTGGCCCCATCCGCGATCTTCCGACCCAATGAGCCACAGACGATCAACCGCGACAGCCCCTGCGTGGCAAGACACTGTCCAACCTCCCGATGCATCTGAACGGTCCGAGATCCGAGCTCGAGCATGTCTCCCAACACGGCAATCCGTTCGCGGGCAGGACTCCATTCTGCCAGTAATTGAAGCGCGGCTTTCATCGAAGCGGGGTTGGCGTTGTAACAATCGTTGATAATATGGACGCCGTGATGCGTCACCACCTGCGACCGCATCGCGGCAGGACGGAATCGGCCTAGCCCTTGGACAATCATCGAACCGGGCAGGTTCAACGCCGTACCCACCGCGGCGGCGGCAAGCGCATTGGTCACGTTGTGTGTTCCATGCACCTTGATTCGCGCAGTCACGGGACGGCTCTTTCCAGGGAGGTGCAAGCGAAAGCTCGTGCCCTGGCGAACATCGGACGTGACCCCGCTCGCGCGGACATCGGCCATCTCCGAGAATCCGAACGACATGACGCGGCATTGCGCCCGCGCAGCGAGGTAGTCGAAGTAGGGATCGTCGGCGTTCAAAATCACTGTTCCATCGGTCGGAAGCAAGTCCAGCAATTCCGCCTTGGCCTGCGCCGATCCTTCCATGCTGCCGAAGAACTCGAGATGATCGGGGCCGATATTGGTAATCAACCCGATCGTGGGCCTGAC
>JANOMG010000343.1:0-1678 GCA_031420175.1 Nitrospira sp. | reverse complement strand
CTTGTCGAAGGTGCGCGCAAGCTTCCGGTCGAAAGGAATTCGTCCGAGCAACGGCAGGTCCAGCGCCTCACACATGGCTTCGGTGTTCCCCTCGAATAACTCGTTGACTTCCCCGCAAGAGGGACAGCGATACTCACTCATGTTCTCGACCATGCCCAGAACCTTGATCCCCATATCCCGCGCATAGGTGACCGACTTTTGCACCACGTCTGATGCCACTTCTGACGGGGTCGTGACGACGATCGCTCCCGCCAAATCTGGAATGAAGCCAGCGATCACGGGTGGCTTGTCCGCCGCGGCTCCTGGAGGCAAATCGACGAGGAGATAGTCGAGTTCGCCCCACACGACATCGGCTAAAAACTCACGAATGACATTCATTTCCATCAGACCCAGCCACACCGGGCTGACATCCATCGGTCCCTTCCAGCGAACCGGCGACGCATCGTCCAGAAAGAAGTCCATCGACGCGACTTTCACGCCGAGCGGCCCGACCGGGGGGATCGCTCCCTCTGGCCTCATGGTCAATGACTGACCATGCATACCCAACATACGAGGCACACAGGGCCCATTCAGATCCACGTCTAGCAATCCGACCTTCCCTCCCTGTCGCGCAAAGGCCAACGCCAGGTTCACAGTCGTCATGCTCTTGCCCACGCCGCCTTTTCCGCTCATGACCACCAGCTTGTGCTTGATGTCGGCCATGCGCGCATGGACCAATTTAGTATTTTCAGAAATCTGCGCGAGGACCTTGGCATCGTCTGAATACTTCAATCTACCAAGAATGGCTTTCAAATCCTTCTCGACCGCCATGGGAAATACCCCTCATTATCTGTGCGAATACAGGAAGATGAAACGGTATCATAGGGGTTTCTGGAGAGTCAAACTCCGTACATCCAGTCCGCCAGATGACGCACATTCCGATGCCTAACGATCCGGTTCACCGGCAGGCCGCGTAGAAGACCGTCCGCTGCAACCGGTTGTTAGCCCGCTTATTGGGTCTGCCTCGTGCCTTGGTACGCTTCACCCATCTCATTGACGAAAGTTGCTTGATAGTCATTACGGCTCAACACCGTGTCGTACAGGCCGATGTCCTCGCCTTCGTGTTTGTTGATCCCGGTGTAGCTCAGACTGGCATCTTCGTACCGCTTGAACTTGTATACCGCGTCGTTCATCAGGGCGCTGTTGAAAAGTCCCAGGCTCACAAGGGACTCGAAGTCCTTCACGGTCAGGCCGGTGACCTTCCTGAACAGCCCCGGTTCTAGCTGCGTAACTACATCTTTCAGCGACCGTTCGCGGTAGTCGGTCAGGTACATGAAAATGGGAATCCGCGTGGCGAATTTGATGAGCTTTTCTTGAATCTGCTTCCGAAGGCTCTTGTACTCCTTTTCCTCTTTGGTTAGTTCCTTCTTCTCCTTCGCGGATAGCTCCTCGTCGTTGGCCTCCTTGCGTGCCTTCTTCACCGCTTCCGACTTGTTGATGATGGTCTCGATCTCCTGATTGAGAGTGCGAAAACCCTCGATGCGCATGAGCGCATCCATCGCCTGCTTGTTGTCCATCAGGCGGCGCAAGGTGTTGTTGTCCACATTCACCAGCAAGGCGCTTTCCCAGCGCCGCGCCAGCAGGGTTGCCGTCGTGCCGCTCATCGCCATGTCGAGAATGCCGGCGGCGTCAATCTGCT
>JANOMG010000342.1:0-16838 GCA_031420175.1 Nitrospira sp. | reverse complement strand
CTACCTGGACGAGTTCACCGTCCGCTTCAACCGGCGCCGGACTCCGATGGCAGCCTTTCAACCCCTGCTCGGCCTCGGGAGCCAGCAGCCACCCACTACCTACAACCAGTTGTATGGGGTGGAGTTAACCGGATAGGCATGTGCGGAATTATCTGAGAGGTGTGTCAGTGACCGGTTTTGTAGGCGCGGTCAGAGATTTTCTTTCGTAGGCGGGCTTTTTCGAGGCTGATTTCCGCTTCTTTGACTTCGGACGGCAGGCCGCCGGCCTTCAGGCGTTGTTCAGCATTCTCCACCGCTGCTTGCGCGCGGTCAACATCGATATCTTCGGCCTTTTCAGCGATTTCGGCCATGATGGTCACTTTGGTCGGTGTGACCTCTGCGTAACCCCAGAGGACTGCCATGTGGCTGGTTTGATCCCCGACACGATAGCGAAGCTCGCCGATGCGCAGCGTAGAAAGGAATTGGCAATGTCCCGGTAATACGCCGAACTCACCCTCTGAGCCTGGGGCGATGACTTCATCCACCTGCTGGCTCAAGAGCAACTTCTCCGGCGTCACAACCTCTAATAAAATCTTTCCAGCCATATGCGTTTTAGGTCCCCTTTCGAGAGCGGGAGGAGGATGTGTCCTCCTCTGCGCGCGTCCTTCGAGAGTCTTCCGAGACCGCGCGTTGCACGAGCAAGGAGGGCGCTCAACTCGTTCGCTGCTTATACCTTCACTCCCATTTTCTCTGCCTTCGCGATCACTTCCTCGATCGGGCCGACCATGTAGAAGGCCTGTTCCGGGAGGTGGTCGTATTTGCCGGCGAGAATTTCCTTGAAGCTTCGCACGGTGTCTTTGAGCTTCACATACTTGCCGGGTGAACCAGTAAAGGCTTCAGCCACGTGGAATGGCTGTGACAAGAAGCGCTGTATCTTCCGCGCCCTGGCCACCGCCATTTTGTCGTCTTCCGATAATTCATCCATACCGAGAATGGCAATAATGTCTTGGAGGTCTTTATACCGCTGTAAAACAGACTGGACACCTCGTGCGACTTTATAGTGATCGTCGCCGATGACTTGCGGATCGAGAATTCGCGAGGTGGAGTCGAGCGGATCGACGGCTGGGTAGATACCCAGCTCAGCCAATTGCCGCGACAACACGGTGGTTGCATCCAAGTGGGCGAAGGCCGTGGCCGGCGCCGGGTCGGTCAGATCGTCTGCCGGCACGTAGATGGCTTGTACCGAAGTGATCGATCCACGCTTGGTCGAGGTGATGCGTTCTTGTAGTTGTCCCATCTCGGTCGAGAGGGTTGGCTGATAGCCGACGGCGGAGGGCATGCGACCGAGCAAGGCGGACACTTCTGAACCGGCCTGGGTAAACCGGAAGATGTTGTCTACGAAGAGCAACACGTCCTGATTCTCTTCGTCGCGGAAATATTCGGCGACGGACAGTCCGGTCAAGGCGACTCGCAACCGGGCTCCCGGCGGTTCGTTCATCTGGCCATAGACCAGCGAGACTTTCGACTTGGTGAAGTCCTTGGGATCGATGACTTTCGACTCCTGCATTTCGTGCCAGAGGTCGTTACCTTCACGGGTCCGTTCACCGACGCCGGCGAACACCGAGTATCCACCATGGTGTAAGGCGATGTTGTTGATGAGTTCCATGATGATGACGGTCTTGCCGACACCGGCGCCGCCGAAGAGGCCGACCTTGCCGCCCTTGCTATAGGGCTCCAGAAGATCGATGACCTTGATGCCGGTTTCGAGGACTTCAGTCTTGGTATCCTGATCTTCGAGTCTCGGCGCAGGCCGGTGAATGGGATAGGTCTTTGTCGTTTTGATCGGGCCCATCTCGTCAACAGGCTCGCCCAACACGTTCATCAATCGCCCCAATGTTTCGCGGCCGACCGGCACAGAAATCGGTGCGCCAGTATCATGCACATCCATTCCGCGTGTGAGACCGTCGGTCGTGGACATCGCGATGCCGCGGACGCGGTTTTCACCGAGATGCAGGGCGACTTCGAGGGTGATGCGGACGGCGGGGGTGCCAGTGGATTTATTCTCTTCCTGAATCACTTTGATGGCGTTGTAAATGTTCGGCAGTTGTCCGGGAGGAAACTCCACGTCGACGACTGGTCCGATGACCTGAATGACTTTTCCTATGCTCACGGCTCACTCCTTCTTCAACGTGGCGGACTATTTCAGCGCTTCAGCGCCGCCGACGATATCCATCAGTTCTTTAGTAATAGCGGTCTGGCGTGTCTTGTTGTAATGCAAGGTCACTTTCTTGATCAGTTGTCCTGCGTTTCTCGTCGCACCGTCCATGGCCGCCATGCGGGCACCATGTTCCGCCGCGGCTGATTCCAGCAGAATCCGAAACGTCTGAGTCTGGAAATGTTTCGGCATGAATACGTTCAAGAGTTCGACTTCGTCCGGCTCATAGAAGTAGCTGCCGCCGGTCGTGCCTTCCGCCTGCGCTGCCCCGAACTCGGCTGCGGTATCGACGGGGAACAGTTTCTCCACGATCACACGCTGCTGAATGGCAGATTTGAATTCGTTGTAGACGATGTAGAGTTCGTCGAATGTTCCTTTGACGAAGTGGTCGGTCAGGTCGCCGCCGATATCGATGGCATGTTCGAACGTGAGCTTATCGAAGATGCCGGTCCACTCTTGTCTGATCGGCCAGGTGCGTCGACGAAAATAGTCGCGCCCCTTGCGTCCCACGATGCTCAAGTTGACCTGTAATCCACGTGTCTCGCATTCCCGTACGAACTCCGAACTCTTCCTCACGATATTGCCATTGAACCCGCCGCACAGACCGCGATCGCTCGTGATGACGAGGACTTCGATCTTCTTGGCTTTGCGTTTTTGCAGCAGGGGGTGGGAGGCCCGATTTACTCGTTGGCTCAGGTTGCTGAGGACGCCACGCATTTTAAGGGCATAAGGACGCGCGGCCAGAATGCGGTCCTGCGATCGTTTCAGTTTGGCCGCGGCCACCATCTTCATGGCCTTGGTAATCTTCTGCGTATTTTTAAACGCCGAAATTTTACGACGTAGTGATTGAAGGCTCGGCATGGTTCTTTGCTTTCAGCAATCAGGCTTTCGCGTTCAGCTCAAGGTTGAACGCGAGGCGCTGCGGCTACTTGGCGCCGTATCCCATCTTCTGTTTAAAGGTCGTGATGATTTCTTTCAGTCTGGCGCCAACCTTGTCGTCGATTTTCCCGATGCTGGCGATTTCCTTCTTCAAATCGGGATGGTGCTGTTGGACATAGTGCAGCATGTCGGCTTCGAACTGTTGCACTTTGTCGACGGCGACATCGTCCAGATATCCGTTGACGCCGGAATAAATCGACAGAACTTGATCGGCAACCGGCATGGGTTTGTATTGTCCCTGTTTGAGCAGTTCCACCATGCGCACGCCACGCGCGAGCTGCATCTGGGTCGCTTTATCGAGTTCGCTGCCGAACTGTGAGAACGCGGCCATTTCGCGGTATTGGGCTAGGTCGAGGCGAAGGGTGCCTGCGACCTGTTTCATGGTCTTGATCTGAGCTGAACCTCCGACGCGGGAGACGGACAGACCTACGTTAATTGCGGGGCGGATACCGGAGTAGAACAGATCGCTCCCGAGATAGATCTGTCCGTCGGTGATCGAAATGACGTTGGTCGGAATGTAGGCGGAGACGTCGCCGGCTTGCGTTTCAATGATGGGCAATGCGGTGAGGCTTCCCCCTCCGAGCGCGTCACTGAGTTTGGCCGCGCGCTCCAAGAGTCTGGAGTGTAGATAGAACACGTCGCCCGGATAGGCTTCGCGTCCTGGCGGCCGACGGAGCAACAGGGACAACTGACGATACGCGACAGCATGTTTAGAGAGGTCGTCGTAGACGATCAATGCATGCTTGCCGTTATCCCGGAAATATTCGCCGATGGCTGCTCCCGAGAACGGCGCCAGGTACTGCATCGGTGCTGCGTCGCTCGCGGTGGCCGCCACGACGATGGTGTATTCCATTGCGTGGTTCTCTTCGAGCGTCTTGACGACGCGTGCCACGGTGGAGCGCTTCTGCCCGATGGCGACATAGATACAGAATACGTTGAGGCCCTTTTGATTGATAATCGTATCGACGGCAATGGCGGTCTTGCCGGTTTGCCGGTCGCCGATGATCAACTCACGCTGCCCACGGCCGATGGGGATCATGGCGTCGATGGCCTTGATGCCGGTCTGCAAGGGTTCGCGCACCGACTGACGTGTATTCACGCCGGGGGCAACCACTTCGATGCGGGACGACAGTGTCGAGTTGATCGGACCTTTTCCGTCGATGGGCTGGCCAATCGCGTTGACCACACGACCGATCAAGGCTTCACCGACTGGAACCTCTGCAATACGTCCGGTCCGCTTGACCGGATCGCCTTCCTTGACTCCGACATCATCGCCCATCAGCACGGCGCCGACGTTATCCTCTTCAAGGTTCAGCGCAATGCCGTAGAGGCCGCCTGGGAATTCGAGCATTTCTCCGGCCATCGCACCGTCGAGACCGTAGACCTTGGCGATTCCGTCTCCGACCTGGATGACTGAGCCGGTTTCTTTGACGTCGACCAGTTTGTCGAAGCCTTTGATTTTTTCTTTGATGATCGAACTGATTTCTTCTGCCTTGATCTGCATGGCTACTCCTTAGTCAGCAAACTCTGCATCGCTTGTAACCGCCCACGGACGGTGCTATCGACCACCGTGCTGCCGAGTTGAATCTGAACGCCGGCGAGATGGCGGGCATCCGTGTGAAAGGTCACGTCAACTTGACGTTTGAGCATCTCGCGCAGGCGAGTGCTGATTCGATCTTGTTCGGCTGGGGGCAAAGCCGCCGCCGAGGAGACGGTAATTTGTTGGGTGCCTTTTGACGCATCGGCAAGTTTCGCAAAGGCCTCAGCGATTTCTGGAAGAAAGCCGACACGATTCTTTTTCACGAGCTGTGCGAGAAATGTTTTTCCGACGGGAGGGCATCCGAGACGTGAGCCGAGCTCTGCGAGGACGGCAATTTTTTCTTCGGCGCCAAAAGTCGGCGAGGCCACGACATGGCGCAGCGAGACGGAGTCTTTGATCGCCTCACCTAATCCCGTTAAGGCTGCGCGGGTGGATTCAATGATGGATGCGTCGAGGAGCTCGAAGAGTGCCTGTGCATAACGTCGGGCAACTGCTGTCTTGATCACTATGCTGATCCGTTCGTTCTTCTTTTTGACAAAAGGAAAGCCTTCGTGCGTCTGCACGAAAAGAGGCGCGCCAAGCTAGCATTGGCGGACGATGGCTGTCAATACGAGGGTATGGTCGTGATGAGACTAGACCGATTGGATGATTCCGCCACCGAGGACACGATCGTTTCGGTAGAACACGGCAGACTGCCCCGGACTCAACGCCCGCTGGGGCTCACGGAAATGTATTCGAAGGGTACCCTCCGATAGAGACTGGACTGTCGCGATTCCGGCAGGAGTGGCATACCGCACCTTCACCTCCACCTCTGTGGTACCTGTGAGTAATGACGGATCGAAGAGGTTCAAATCCCCGATATCACACTGGCTACGCCGCAAAGACTCTTCCGTCCCAAGGACGACCGTATTCGTGGCAGGCTGTACTTGCTGCACATAGAGTCTGCGGCCGGTTGCAATACCGAGGCCTCGTCGTTGGCCAGGCGTATAGAAAGCGATCCCTTCGTGATCACCTAAATACTGACCTGTGTCATCGACGAATGATCCTGGCTTCTTGGCCTTCGGGGCTTCCTTCTCAATGAAGGTTCGATAATCGCCGTGACTGACAAAGCAGATCTCCTGACTTTCTTTCAATTCATCCGCAGGAAGGCCTAGGGCCTCTGCCTCCTGCCAGACTTCCGTTTTTTGCATGGTTCCTATGGGAAAGAGAAGGCGTGAGAGCCATGATTGGCGCAGTCGATAGAGGAAATAGCTTTGATCCTTTTTGGGATCGGACGCACGCTGGAGCGTTGGAAGTCCCTCGGACTCGCCAATGCGAACGTAGTGGCCGGTGGCCACGTAATTGATCCCGCGTGCGTCCGCAAGCTCGATCAGTCCACGCAGTTTGACGCGTTCATTGCACCGGACACAGGGATTGGGGGTGGTACCGTCGAGATAGCCGGCCAGAAAGTCATCGATCACCCCAGTACGAAAGGTTTGTTTGGTGTCGACCACCTCATGTGGAATCTTCAATGTCTGCGCGACATACCGGGCAATGCCGACCTTACAGCACCCACGCTCTTCCCATTTTTTGGAAGCCGCGACGGTGTCGTCTTCATGTTCCCAGACTTGAAGTGTGACGCCATGGACGTCGTAGCCCTGGCGTACCAGAAGTGCTGCCGCCACGGAGCTGTCCACTCCACCGCTCATACCGAGGAGAACTGTAGGTCGAGTCATAATGCGGCTATTGTACTGAAGTAGAGAGCGAAAGGGCTAGGGGGAGGGAACCACAACTAATGTGCGGAGGCTGTGGCAGGACCGTGGGGCGCTCTGACTGATATGGCACGTTCGTCATTCCAATGATGTGCGCCCATATCACACATGCCATGGAAATGAGAGCCCTCTTCAATCGCAATCACGGGGGTTCGGATATCACCGATAAGAGTGCCGGGCTTTAGAATCTCGATCTTCTCAGTGGCAGTGATAACTCCATTGATCTTGCCACTATTCATGAGTACCCCGACCGATATGATGCCCTTGATCACGGCATGCTCTCCGACGATTAACGTTCCGGTTGTATGGATCTCGCCTTCGACGCGCCCATCAACCCGAACGGTACCATCAAAACTGACAATCCCCTTAAAGTCCACGCCTTTACCCAGGAGTGTGAAATTCTCGCTGTCAGATTCGGACTGCTGGTTCCGCTCTTTCATCGCCCACATCCTGGCCTCCTCCGACTCTTTCTGTACGCGCACATCTCATCGCGTCCATATAAAAAGAAATATATACTTACGTATTAATTAATGATCTAGCCGTTGATGCGTTTGATGTCTGGTTGCGCGATGACCCCAACCGGCCGCAAGGGAGTTTCCCGCGGAAGCTCACGCACGGTGTGAGCCATCTCGAGATCACCATTGAATAACACGCCGTCTTCCATTGAAAGGACAGGTGTCTTTACACTGCCACTCACCACCGCCGGGGCACGAAGCTTCACACGTTCTTTAGCCACAATATCTCCGGTTATTTTCCCTTTGCATACGATCGTTCCAGCCGTGATTTTTGCCTGGATGACGGCCTCCTCACCCACCAACAGCACGCCATCAGTGTGAATTTCTCCGTCGAGATATCCGTCTATTCTGACTGTTCCACTATAAGAGATGGTGCCCTTGAACTCGACGCCCTTCCCGACGAATGCGATAATTCCGCTTGCATCTTCGGCAGTTAAGTTGGCAGTGACATTCGTGGTCTCTTCCCGCTCTTGTTCGGCCGCGCTGGCTTCTTCTTGTTTCTCCTGGCCCCACATGAGTACGCCTCCTCGAGTTAGTCACGCTACTTCGCTGTGACTATGATGCTGGAAGGTAAGTAGATGGTAAGGAATGGTCCATTCATGTATTGAGCACATGCAATAAATATGCCTCATACTCCCGCGAGTTTACGAGTGAGAAAAGCGGGCGAGTTAATTCAGAAGTGTTTCAAGAATTCCGTCGAGTTCCAGGGGAGAGAAGTAGTGAATAACAATTTTCCCGCCACGTCTTCCTTTTTGAATCGTGACTTTGGTTCCGAATCGTTTCTGTAGCCGCTCTTCAACATCAGACCAGGGTGTTCGCCGTAATTTCTTTGTCCCTCGTTTCTTTGCAACCGGTGATGATTCTATGAGTTTTTCCGTTTCTCTCACCGATAGGGCCCTTGAGATCACGAGCTGGGTAACCTGAAGCTGTTCACTTTGGCCAGGAAGACCAAGAATCACTTTGGCATGTCCCATGGAGAGCTGATTGGTTTCAATCAGCTGCTGAATCTCTGAGGGCAGATTGATAAGACGGACGACGTTGGCGATAGAGGATCTCTCGCAACCGACTTGTTGGGCAATTATGTCCTGAGTGAGTCCAAATTCGTTCATCATCCGATGATAGGCTCTGGCCATTTCCATGGGATTGAGGTCTGCTCGCTGAAGATTTTCTACGAGTGCAAGAACAATTGACTCTTCGTCTCCGCAATTACGAATGACGGCTTGAATTGTTTCGAGTCCCGCGTCTTTCGTCGCGCGCCAACGCCGTTCACCGGAGATGAGTTCGTAGATTCCGTCGCCCTTGCGGCGCACCAAAATTGGTTGCAGCAATCCATTTTGCTTCAATGATTCAGTGAGTCCCGCCAGTTCATGAGGTGCAAACATTTGTCGTGGCTGATATCGATTCGGCACAATGGCATCGACACGGAGGCGTTGAACCTCCGACAATTCCGGCATCGGTGCAGCCTTAATGGAAGGTAACAGTGCGTCGAGCCCCCTACCCAGTGCTTTTTTCTCCATGACTCACAAACTCCTTGGCTAAAGACAAATAGGCCTGGGATCCTGCCGATGCAACGTTATACAACATGGCCGGACGTCCGTAGCTTGGAGCCTCGGCGAGTGTCACATTTCGTGGAATCACGGTGCTGTAGACGACGTCTTTGAAATGCTCACGAACTTGCTCAACGACTTGACGCGCCAACGTATTCCTCGCATCAAACATTGTCAAGACGATCCCCTCCAGCTTCAGATCAGGGTTAAATGACTGACGAACGCGCTCGATGGTTCCAATCAAGCGGCTTAACCCTTCCATGGCATAGTACTCACATTGAACAGGGACTAAAATGCTACGTGCTGCGACGAGTGCGTTCACTGTCAGAATCCCTAATGTCGGTGGGCAGTCGAGGAAGATGACGTCGAATAGCTGCTCAACGTCTCGCAGGTAATTTCGAAGAATTTTTTCACGCTCTTCAACGTTCACCAGCTCTACCTCGGCCCCTGACAGGTCAGCATTTGCCGGCAAAAGTGACAAGCCGTTCACTTCTGTGACATGTACGGCATCATGAAATTTTACATAATTAATCAGGCAGTTGTATACGGTTGTCTGTAGGGAGCGGGGATCAAGCCCTAGCCCGCTGGTGGCGTTTCCTTGCGGGTCCATATCCACAAGCAAGACTCGTTTGCCAAGGAGTGCAACGCCAGCGGCAAGATTTACAGCCGTTGTGGTCTTTCCTACGCCACCCTTCTGATTTGCGACCGCTACAATTTTTGCCATATTTCAGGGTCAGCCAATCAATATCGATCATGTTCCACGTGGAACATGTACATATATCGTTGATTATATTATGAGTGCTCTATTTTAATGACCGAAATGACTCTCTTGCCAGATCCTTGCGGAAGATCAAGAGCTGTTTCGCTTGCAAGATGAAACTCTTTCCCTATTTCTTGATGGCTTATGGGCTCTGCTCGATACAAGACAACTTTCCCACTTGAGTTCAGCACCGCAGGAATGTGCTTTCTTATTTCTTGAAGTTTCAATGCCCGTACCACAACCACGTCAATCGCTTGGTGGAGTGGACGTTTGGCATACTGTTCGATGGTGCCATTAAACGTAGATACATCATGAAGCGTTAACAGGCCAATCATTGAGTTGAGAAAAGAACATTTTTTTTGAACTGGTTCAACCAAGACTAGGTGGAGGTCAGATCTCATGATTTTAAGAGGAATGCCTGGAAATCCTCCCCCGGATCCCGCATCAAGCACTATACCGTTTTGCGGGAAAGTTGTTGCGACTAGTGCAGCGAGTGAATCCACAAAGTGTTTAATGATGATTTTCTTGGGATCGACAATCGAGGTGAGATTAATTGTCTTATTCCATTCGATGAGATGCGTAAGATAGCACATGAATTTTTCGGCATGATTCTCCTCGACAGTCAGCCCAAGCTTCCGTATAGAGCTAATCGTGAATTTGCGCAATTCTTGTTCATGTTCCACGTGGAACAATTACGTGAATCAACAGCTGAGGTCAAGACATTCTGAAATGGACAGGTAAAACGAGGCGTTTGGCCGGCTAGGATGAGACGTGTAGCAGACTATCTCGGCTGGATTCGCCCCTGAATTTTTCAAGCGCCACAAGGAGGAGTGAAATTGCCGCTGGAGTAACACCTGAAATTCTCGAAGCTTGACCAATGGAAGCAGGACGCACTTTGTTAAGTTTTTCACGGACCTCTCGTGAAAACCCAGGAGTCCCATCGTAACTAAAGGCTATCGGTATAGGCTTTGATTCAAGCTTTTTGAACCGCTCTATCTGCTGGAGTTGACGTTTGATGTAGCCGGAATATTTGATTTGAAGCTCTATTTCTTCATATGTTTCAATGTCTTGTACTGATTCAATCTCAAGTGCTTCTAGTAGGGTTTTGTAATCTGCTCCCTGACGTCGTAGTAGTTGAGCCGCGGTGCATGGCCCAGAGATTTCTTCAATCTTGGCTATTGTCAGCCGCTCACGAACAGCTTCTGTGAGCCTAGGTCGAAACTCTTCGAGACGTATTAGTTCAGTTTCGATGGCATTCCGTTTTACTTGAAAGCGCGCATAGACTTCATCGCCGATCAATCCGACCTGTCGCCCAATATCCGTTAACCGAAGATCCGCATTTCCATGGCGCAGCAAAAGACGATATTCCGCTCGTGAGGTAAACATACGGTAGGGCTCGCGAGCATCTTTTGTAATGAGATCATCAATTAATACACCGATGTAGGCCTGCGACCGGTCGAGTACAAGTGGAAGTTCCTCTCGAATTTTCAGGACGGCGTTGATTCCAGCCATCAGACCCTGAGCGGCCGCTTCTTCATAACCGGATGTCCCATTGATCTGCCCTGCGTGGTAGAGGCCAGCTAGATTTTTGGTCTCCAGAGTCGGGTGCAGTTGTCGTGGAGGAAAGTAATCGTACTCGATCGCATAGCCAGGTTTGAGCATGGTGGCATGCTCTAACCCAGGAATTGTCTTCAGTATTGCAGCCTGTACATCAACCGGTAGGCTCGTGGAGATTCCGTTGGGGTAAAACTCAGGGGTATCCAACCCTTCAGGTTCAATAAAAATCTGGTGCCGTTCTTTATCTGCGAAGCGTACGACTTTATCTTCGATCGACGGACAGTACCGCGGTCCCACCGACTCAATAATGCCGCTGTAGAGCGGCGACCTATCCAGATTCTGCTGAATTAACTCATGCGTGACGCGATTGGTGTGGGTCAAATGACAGGGTAGCTGTCGATTTTCTATCCGATCGGTCCGATACGAAAATGGGGGCGGCGGATTATCCCCTGGCTGAGGCACCATTACGGAAAAGTCGATAGTCGCCCCGTCCAAGCGAGGAGGCGTGCCGGTTTTGAGCCGGCCTACTTCGAATCCCAAGTCGCGCATACAATCAGACAGGTGCTCGGCGGATGCTTCTCCGGCTCGTCCTGCCGGAAAATGATTCAAGCCGATATGGATAAGTCCCTTAAGGAATGTGCCTGATGTCAGGATCACGGCCTTTGCCAGAATGTGATCGCCGTGACCCGTCATCACACCTGTAATGGAACCGGCATGCGTCAGCAAGCGATCGACTGTTCCTTCACCGATCGTCAGGCCTGCCTGCAGGCGGAGCGTTCGTTGCATGGCGTCTCTATAAAGCTTCTTGTCGCATTGAACGCGGAGGGCTCGCACTGCCGGGCCTTTACTCGTATTGATGAAGCGGAATTGAATGCCCGCTTGATCTGTGTTCCGCGCCATTTCTCCGCCCAGCGCATCAATTTCTTTGACCAGATGTCCTTTGGCGATTCCCCCGATCGCCGGGTTGCACGACATCTGCGCGATGCGGTCGTGATCCATCGTCAACAGCAAGGTTCGCGCACCCATGCGCGCCGCAGCCAAGGCGGCTTCACAGCCGGCATGGCCTCCCCCCACCACAATGACGTCAACGACCTGTCCCACGCTCACCTGCTCCTATTTGCCGATACAGAATTGTGAAAAAATCTGTCCCAGAATCTCGTCGGTCGTAATGGCGCCGGTAATTTCCCCAAGTGCGTCGGCTGCGGTACGCACATCGATCGAGACCAGCTCCCCGGGCATCCCACATTGCACGGACTCAAGAGCCTGGTCTAAGGATTCAACCGCCCGGCGTAATGCGTCACGATGCCGTACGTTCGTGACCGTGGCGGTCTCCGCTGATTCAAAGCCCCCGGATACGAGCTGAGTACGAAGGGCCGACTTCACCGTCTCAATTCCCGAACCAGTTTTTGCCGATATACGGTATGCCAAATGGCCTGCAAAGACTGAGTCCATCTCCAAAGTATCGGTTAGGTCCGCCTTGTTCAGTACCACGATATGTTTACGATCTCTGACGAGACTCAACAGCTCTCGGTCATCGCTCGTGAGGGGCACAGTCCCATCCAGTACGACCAACAAAAGATCCGCTTCGTCCTGTGCGGCACGCGTCCGTTTGATCCCTTCCCGTTCAACGAGGTCGTCCGTGTCCCGCATGCCGGCCGTATCAACCAAACGAATCATCACTCCATCAAGATCGATAGATTCCTCAATCACGTCCCTCGTTGTACCAGGAATGGCGGTGACAATCGCCCGCTCTTCCCTTAACAGACGGTTTAAGAGACTGGACTTGCCGACATTCGGGCGCCCAAGGATAACGACATAGGCCCCTTCCCGCAAGATCCTCCCTTCCTGCGCCGTCGATTCCAGCTTCTGAGCTACGGCACAGGCCTCACTGACGATGCGCACGAGTTCTTCATGTTGAAGAAAGGAAATATCTTCATCCACAAAATCGATTCCCGCTTCAACATGGGCTAATACTGTCAAGAGAGAGGTCCGAGTCTGTTCCACCTCACGCGCAAGATCGCCCCGCAGATGGCGCTGAGCGATGTTCAGTCCGGCCGTCGATGTCGCTCTGATGGTGTCGAGTACCGCTTCTGCCTGCGAGAGGTCTAATCGTCCGTTGAGAAAAGCTCGCTTTGTAAATTCTCCAGGCTCCGCCATCCTTGCGCCAGACTCTACACAGACCTTGCAGACCATCCCAAGCACCAACGCACCGCCATGAGACTGGATTTCTACTACATCCTCCGCGGTAAAGGACCGCGGAGCCTTCATATAGACTACAAGTGCTTCGTCAAGGAGGTCTGTTGCGGTCGTCCGTACCTGACCGAGTCCGAGGTCTTTCCGTTCGACCGCTGCAGGGTTCACAAGATCGGCAAGATGAAGCGTATGAGAGGAAACCGATGAGAGGGGATGACCGGAACGCAATCGAACAACTCGAGACGCCACGACGAGGGCTTGAGGACCACTCAGCCGAACGATCCCTATGCCACCCTCGCCTGCGGGAGTAGCAATGGCACAGATGGTATCTTCGAGTCCTCCCTGCATGACGACTCTTTCACTGCGTGACGGCTCCCACTGTCGCGGGCTCGTACGCTCGTGGGTAGCGGCCCTGGGGAGGCTGTATGGTTAGGACTTTGCGCCGCCGCTCAGCTCCGGGCCTGTAGTAATGAGCGTCTTATTACGAAACAGAAACCGATCCGTGAATACTTGCTGGGAGATGGTCAGGACATTGTTTGTCAGCCAATACAACACAAGGCCAGCAGGAAAGTTCACGAATAGAAAGGTCATAAACACCGGGAGCACCAACATGATCTTCGCCTGTGTCGGATCCATGGTCGTGGGCGTAATCTTCTGTTGAATGACCATCGTCGCCCCCATGATCACCGGCAGCACATAGTAGGGATCCTGCACCGACAAATCGGTAATCCAGAGCATGAAAGGCGCTTGGCGCAAATCGATCGTCATATAGAGGATGTTAAACAGAGCCACGAAGACAGGCATCTGTAACACCATCGGCAGGCAGCCGCCAACAGGATTTACTTTCTGGTCTCGATAGAGTTTGATCAATTCTTTGTTCAGTCGGTCGCGGTCATCTTTGTATTTTTCCTGCACTGCAGCGACCTTGGGTTGGATCAGCTGCATCATTTTCATCGACTTGTAGCTCTTGTACTGTAACGGCACAAACAGCAACTTAATCGCCATCGTCAGCAGGATGATGGTGACCCCATAGTTGTAGGTATAGTCATGAATGAATCGCAGCACGTAGAAGATCGGCTTGGCGACGGACTTCACAACCGTCCAACTGCCGAAGATGAACCATCCGAAATCGATTGTATCTTCCAAACCCACGTTCAGCGAGCGAAGAGTGTCGTATTCCTTTGGGCCCGCATAGAGCTGAAGTGCGACCGACGATCCTGTTCCCGGTGCTGGCATCCGTACGCCGGCAGATACAACCTTATCGCCTTCCTTCTTGGCCAATGCAGATGTAGCCTGTTTCGGCATCAAGACCGAAAGAAAGTATTTGTCCTGTAAGGCAACCCATTGAACGGAGCCCTTCCGTTCGAGCTCCGTGTCCGGCGTTTCTTTTTCTGCTTTGTCATCAACCAGCGAGGCCGATCCGATCAAACCGATGAACCCCTCGCCCCATTCCACGATGCCAAAGTTCGTCCCCAATCCTACATCGTAGGACTCATTCACTCCCTCCAGGGCAACCGAAACATCCACCACGTAACTATCGTGATGAAAGGTCAGCCGCTTCTCGACGCCGAGGTGAGTGGCGGGATCATGGAACTGCATCGTGATATGCCCAACTGGATGTGAAGCATCTAGGAGGGTGAAATCCTTATCAATGGTATAGAGGCCTTCTCGAATCGTCTTTTCGATGTCAGCGTTCGCAACAGTAATCGAGAGTGGGCCTCTGAACTTCCCCACTTGATACACGAGTTGTACCGGCTTCTCCTCAGGCGCTGCGGTATGGTATCGCTTCAGTTCCCAGCTTCGAATCACCCCACCACGATTCGACAGTCCCACTCGGACCAGATCCGTTTCCACCGTGACCGTCTGTTCTGATGTCGAGAGCGAAGTATCCGACGAAAGAGTGTCAGGCTTTTGACCAGATTGGGGAGGGACGTTCATGCCGATCGAGGTGCTGTCCTTTTCCGTCGCGGAAGTGGGAATTGGATCTGCTTCAGTGGAGGACGAGGAACCCCGAGTGGCAGAGTCCTGAATAGGGGGAGGCTCAGGGAGCCACCCCATCTGCTTGAGGAGCAGGTCATACCCCAAGATGATCGCTAACGACAGAACGAGAAAGATGACAACGCGTTTTTCCATGACCAATTGGTATCCGATGTGAACGATCAAGACCCTGTTACTTCACAGAATCCATTCCTCCGGGATGAAACGGATGGCACTTCAGCAGACGGCAGGCCGCGAGCTTGAGGCCACGGAGCAATCCGTATCGACTGATCGCGGTAGTCGCATATTCAGAACAGGTTGGATCGAAACGGCAGGCCGGTCCCAGGAACGGAGAGATCCAATAGCGGTAACCAGCTAGCAGCGTTAGGCAGCACTGGCGCACACTAGTTCTCATGGGTTCGCAGCAGCCGTTGGCGTTGGAGTGTCGATAGCCATGCCTCTTTCAATACAGCAAATGGCTGCACAATCGACTCCCGCTTAGGGAAGACCACAAGGGCTTGTCCCTGGAGCAATTGTCCTTGCACGTGCCGCGTGAGTTCTCGAAACAGGCGTTTCACCCTATTCCGGCTCACGGCTCCCCCGAATCGTTTCCCCACCACAATACCGACCCGACTACCGCTCACATCAGTCGCGCAAATCATCATATTAAAGAAGGCGGTCGAGATTCGACGGCCGTGCTTCTTGGCATACTCGATGTCGCGGCTGCGCTTCAGGAAGAGAGCCCTGTCACCTTCGCCCTGTAACATCACTATCATCCTGGGAGAAGGCCAGCTTGCACAAGAATTCCCCTTCGAGACCAGATCTCTGGACTCGATCATGACCGCACACCGTCATACTGTGAAGGGAGCTTCCTTAGTTTAGGATACGTACCCGAGGGGCAAGATTCCTCGCAAAGCCGGTCTGGATCCCTGCTTAACCTATACGGTCAAGCGGGCTCGACCCTTTGCACGACGACGAGCTATGACCTTCCGGCCATTTTTCGTGCTCATCCGTTTACGGAATCCATGCTCACGTTTTCTCTTGAGGTTCGATGGTTGCGCAGATGTAAATGACATGAAATCACTCCTTGCCTAAAAAGACTCACAGATGAACGAAGCATTATAGGGAAGGGGTTGGAGCCTGTCAAACTCCAGCCTCTTCCAATACAAGATGAGTCTGAAGCGGGGTCGTCTTTCCCACGCGCCATGAGTCTGCGCGGCTCCCGGTCTGACTCGGTCAGGATGCGAGGGCCTTCCGCGTCCCCAAGGCGGACGGGCACCGGGGTCTCGCGCGGCGGCTCCCGCGGGTTGACACGGCCCGCCACAGGCGTGGTGCTTCGCGCGCTCGAGCGCAGGACCGGGCTCTCACGCCCGCCGGTGACCCGGCTCGTGCGACCGTCCCGCCAGGACGGGACGCGGTCGTCACGGCACGGCGTACCTCGGCACGCGTGCTCCCGGCGCGTCACCGCCACGGACGGGGCGCGGTTGGCCGAGATGGCTGCGCGGCCTGGCACCCTGTCCGGCCCGGCCACCAAGCCGCGGCTGGCGCGCGCCCTCCTGATCGTTGGGGCTGCGCGCTTCGAGCGGCGGGCGAGGATCTCGGTCTCCCACCTGGACCCTCTGCGGGGCGGGACCCCGTACCCGCTGGTTGCCACCTGCGCGAAGATCAGCGAGGCGGATCTGCGGCTGGTCATCCGGCAACGGGTGGCGGGCTTCCCGTTTATCCTCCAGGGATTCCAGGCGGAGAACGGCTCAGCGTACAGCCATGACCCCGTCGCCGAGCTGCTGGAGCCGTTGCGCATCGCGTGCACCCCATCGCGTCCACGGCACTCCCACGACACCGCGCTGGCCGAATCCACGCATGGC
>JANOMG010000341.1:0-4197 GCA_031420175.1 Nitrospira sp. | reverse complement strand
GAGAGCCTCAGGGAAAGAGGAGAGTAAGAAGACCTCGTTCTTCGGACGTTATCTTCCGAGCTTCGGGCTTGAGACAAAAGGGAAACCGTCGGTGGTATAGCAGCGAGACGGAAGATGGTTCATCTGGTTGATCTGGTTGGTCTGGTTTAACCAAATAAACAAGACAAACCAAACAAACGAGACAGTCCGGCAGCCTTGTTCAACAGCCTGCTAGGTAACCAGGGCAAGAAGGAGGGTGAGTAGGCACTATGTTCACGATGAATCAGACAAACGGGACGGAGGTCGCATCTCACTACGAGGAGTTGAAGGACCGTCTCCACCAGCGCGTGATCGAGATGCTCGATCTCACTGCGATCAATACGATGTCACAGGAGGCCGTGACTGCCCAGTTGACCAAGCTGATCGAACAATTGTTGCAAGGAGAGTCGGTCCCGCTCAATCAACGGGAGCGGACACAAATTACGCAGGACATTCTGAATGAGGTGCTTGGATTGGGGCCGTTGGAGCCGTTGCTGGCTGATCAGACCGTCAACGATATCCTTGTGAACGGGTACAAGCAGGTCTTCGTCGAGCGATCCGGTCGGCTGGAACTGACGCCTGTCCGATTCAAGGACAATACGCATCTGAAAAAGATCATCGAGAGGATCGTCTCGCGCATCGGACGCCGCATCGATGAGTCCTCGCCCATGGTGGATGCGCGCCTGGCGGATGGTTCTCGCGTCAATGCCATCATCCCGCCGCTCGCGATCGACGGGCCGTCTCTCTCGATCAGAAAGTTCAGCAAGGATCCGTTGCAGCTGCACCACTTGATCGACAAGCAATCGCTGACACCGGAGATCGGTGAGTTGCTGAAGGCGATCGTGCAGGCCCGATTAAACGTGCTGATCTCAGGCGGGACAGGGTCGGGGAAAACCACGCTCTTGAATGTGTTGTCCGGATTCATTCCGAATAACGAACGGATCGTGACAATCGAAGATGCTGCGGAACTGCAACTGCGCCAGGACCATGTGGTCCGGCTGGAGACCAGGCCGGCGAATATCGAGGGAAAAGGGGAAGTCGCGCAGCGTGAGCTCGTCAAGAACGCCCTTCGTATGCGTCCTGACCGCATTATCCTGGGCGAGGTTCGCGGAGCGGAGAGCCTGGATATGCTCCAGGCCATGAACACCGGTCACGATGGATCATTGACGACGGTCCATGCCAATTCCTGTCGGGATGCCCTGACTAGGATTGAGACCCTGGTGTCGATGGCCGGGTTTAATTTGGCAGCGAAAGCGATGCGGCATTATGTGTCGTCCGCATTGGACGTGATTGTTCAGATTGCGCGCATGTCAGACGGGTCGAGGAAGTTGATCAGTGTGCAAGAGGTTGTCGGTATGGAAGGCGACCTGATCACGTTACAAGAACTCTTCACCTTCCAACAGACCGGTCTCGATGAGAATCGAAAAGTCAAAGGACGCTTCAAGGCGACCGGCGTGCGACCGAAATTTGCCGAACGACTGGCCGCGAAGGGCGTGGCGCTTCCGCCCGAACTGTTCGATCCACAAAAGGTGTACGAATGCTGACCGCTCTGATTGCCTTAGGTATTTTTGGCACGATCCTTCTGTTTCTGCAAGGCTGTGCGGCGTTGCATCGCATGATGGCTCCCCGTGGGACGGACCGCGCGGTCGAACGGATCCAAAAATGGTCGGCTCCTGAGGCTACAGCACAATTGAACATCGTTCGAAAGGAGTTGCTCAGCGACATCCCTTGGCTGCACGATCTCTTGATCACGATGCGTCGATTTCAGCCCCTTCGTCTGCTCCACCGCCAGGCGGATTGCCGGGTGCCCTTGGGTATCTTTGTGCTGGCTACGCCGCTCTTGGCGCTGAGCGCGTTACTGTTTGCCCTTTCGATACATCAGGCCTTGTTGCTCGCCCTTCTCTTTGCTGGTGTACTTGGGGCTCTTCCTATCGGGTATCTCTATTGGTTGAAAAGTCAACGGATGGCGATGTTTGAACGGCAGTTGCCGGAGGCGCTTGAGCTGGTGTCGCGGGCGCTCCGCGCCGGTCATGCCTTTTCGGTGGGACTGAAGCTGGTGGGCGATGAAGCGGCCGATCCCATCGGCATCGAGTTCCGGCGTGTTTTCGATGAGGTGTCCATGGGAGTGGCTCTCCCTCAGGCGCTCCAGAATATGACTGATCGACTGGACTGCCTGGATTTGCGGTTCTTTGTGACGTCTGTGTTGGTTCAGCGGGAAACCGGTGGCAACCTCGCCGAGATCATCGACTCGCTGGCAGGAATGATCCGCAGGCGGTTTGAGTTGCAACTGAAAGTGAATGCTTTGTCGGCGGAAGGGCGGTTCTCCGGGATTATTCTATTTGGCCTCCCTATAGTTGTCGGGTTCCTCCTGTACGAGATGAATCCAGAATATATGGGGCTCCTGTTCACGGATCCTATGGGACAGAATATGCTCATGGTCGGGAGTTTTCTCATGGTGACAGGAGCGATCATCATGAAACGCATGGTTGTGATCAAGGTCTAAGGAGTCACGTATGGATGTCCCTCTCATCGTCGCGCTGGTCTCATTTCTTGCGGTGATGCTGGCGAGTTCGGCTGTTTTCCTGTACTTCAATTCCAGAGAAACCTTGCAGACCTGGCGTCGCCGGGCCGAGGGTGCCAGTGCTGCCGTCGAATCTGAAGCGGGTCCTGCCGGCGTGGCGGATCTGTTCAAGGCACAGTTGCATGCCTTGCTGGAATGGTCCGCTCGGATGAACCAGCCGTCGAATGTCGAGGACGTTCGTGCGACTCGCCGCAAATTGATCAACGCGGGCTATCGATCCGTGAAAGCTTCAGCATTTTTTATTGGCGCCAAGCTCTTGCTGGCCATCGCCATGGTCTTCTTGCTGGCCATGATTCCGGTAAAGTTGCTGGGTTTTCCGAGTGTTTCGAATCTTACATTTTATTATGTCCTGGCTGCTGCTTGTGGCTATTATGCTCCAGCGCTCTGGTTACGAAGGGCCATTGGTTCTCGCAAGGATGCGCTGCAGCGGGCCATTCCGGACGCCTTGGATTTGATGGTGGTCTGTGTGGAAGCAGGGCTGGGATTGGATCAGGCTATCGGTCGAGTCGGTGAAGAGATCAAGCGGGCTCACCCAGAATTGAGCGATGAATTGAACCTCTTGGCATTGGAGTTGAGAACCGGCTTGTCCAGACAAGCAGCGCTCAGGAATCTTGCGCATCGCACGGACCTGGAAGAGGTGAGGAATTTGGTCGCACTCCTTGTCCAGACGGACCGGTTCGGGACCAGTATCGGTCAAGCTCTTCGGGTGCACGCAGATGCCATGCGCACCACTCGTCGACTGAAAGCGGAGGAGTTGGCCGCAAAGTTGCCGGTGAAACTGCTGTTGCCTCTCATTTTCTTTATCTTCCCGAACATACTTATTGTGACCATTGGTCCGGCAATCATTCGTATGGTTACGGTGTTGTTCCCAATATTGAACGCCCACTAGATCGGGGCATCCTTGTTGCGTTCGTCTATCAAGCAGATTGCCCACAAAGAACTCTCGAGCCGTTTGCTACCTGATGGAGGAATCCTCAACCAGTCTGGTGGGCAGTTTCGCGTCGATGCGACTGCCTGGGGAATTCTTGCCTTTCGTGGAGCTGGAGGGGAGCAGGCTATTCTTGAAAGACACCGTGCGCGTCTCATGCGTGAACAGGGCGAAGACGGCCGCGTGTGGGTACATCGGGAACATTCCGAATCGTATTGGCCCACAGCGCTAGCCATACTCGCATGGCAGGACTCCCCTCCGAGCCATGCCGCTCAGAGCCGTGCCGTCAGATTTCTCCTTGAAACGACTGGAGTTCACTACCCTCAGAAATCGGGTGGGCCTGCTGCACACGACCCTCTCTTAAAGGGATGGCCTTGGGTCGGTGGCACGCATTCCTGGATCGAGCCCACTGCGCTGGCGGTGATTGCGTTGAAGGCAACAGGGTATGGACAGCATGATCGTGTTCGCGAAGCCATCCGGATGATGCTCGATCGCCAATTGCCCCATGGAGGGTGGAATTACGGCAACACGCTGGTGTTCGGGCGAGAGCTTCACCCCATGCCGGACAGTACTGGTGCCGCGTTAACCGGATTAGCTGGAGTCGTCGGTCAGGAGAAGGTCGCCCGGAGTATTTCGTATCTTCAAGGCGAGGTCGATCGGTTACGCACGC
>JANOMG010000340.1:0-10716 GCA_031420175.1 Nitrospira sp. | reverse complement strand
TCGCAAGGGAAGGCTCTTCGCATTGGCCCATGCGGTCAACGTCGCTCGTTCTGCGGACGATAGGAGAATCGCTGGAGCCAGATGCAGAAGCGAGCTCTCGTCGGAGTTGATTGTCAATCTATTTATGACGCACTACACTAGCCTCTTGGTCAACATCATCTCGCACAGGTCCAGCGTGGAGCATTGTCGTACATCCACCCGCCGGGAGAACAGCCAGCGCTCCACCGCCACCCCGATGGCCCAGAGACTCAGCCCCAGTAAGAGCCCGATGACGCCATACTCGACGAGTGCTTTGAGTCCTTCCATCAGGACACCGTAATCCTTCCTCTAACAGCTGCATCAGATATTATGTGCCGCACCTCACCCGTCGCATACACGTAACCGACGCTCAGTAATCTGTCCGATTCTCGGAGATCAGCTTATCGACTGAGTTCCCGATCACGCGCACGCTCTGCTTCCAGATTTTTGTGGCGCTCAACTTCCCTTCATCGACCCACCGATAGACCGTCCAGCGGCTGACATTCAACACCACCGCCGCTTCATTCATCCGAAGCAATGACTTGTTCATTATGCACCTCGTTTGGTGTCGTCATTTGACTCATCGCATTATCCAAAGCTCCTGATGGAGGAGGACGCCTCAAAGACGCCCTCCTCTCAGCTCAGGACCACTCTGCATATCCCGACAGGCTAGAACAGCCCCAACGTCACGCCGCCATAGATGGCCCGGCCGTAGCCGGCGAAGAAGGCCTGTTGGCCTGCGGCTGCCCCGGCGGTTTCACCGGTAATGACCTGGCCGGATGCGGCGTATTTCTTATCCGCGATATTATCCAGCTCCAGGTAGAACTTGGCGAATCGGAACCAGGAATTGGTCAACTCGACATTCTTGTGAATGTTCACATTCGCGACGACATAGGAGGGAATGCTGAACGTGTTGCTGTTGTTCAGGAAGTAGCTATTGTAATAGCTGCCTTCGAACCAGCCACCCCAGCCGGTCGACGCATGTTCGTATTCAACTTTAGTATTCAACACGTCGGTCGGCACGTTGGGCACATGCTTCCCGTCGCGAACCAGAAATCCGGTCGCCTGCCGATCCGAGAAATTGATGTACTTGGCATCGACATGGGTATAGGCCCCGGAGAATCGCAACCCTGACAGCGGACGCCAATCGTAGAAGGCTTCGATCCCGCGATATTGCGAGGAGTCGGCATTGACCGACGCGGTGTTATTATTCGAGATCGTTTGTGTGATGATCTCATCCTTGAAGAAGGTCCAGAACCCGACAAGTTGAACCGTTAGAGTCTGAGTCAGCTTGGACTCGGTGCCCACCTCAAAATTGAGATTCTTCTGCGGCTTCAAATCGAAGTTCGTACCGGGGAGACCGGTGGTCGGATCTCTGAGAAGATTATTAAAACCGGGAATCCCGTATCCAGTCGACGCACGAACCCAATGCCGGTAAGCCTCCGCCGGTTTCCAGCTCAGTGACATTTCCGGCGCCCAGTTGTAGTACGTCCGGTTCGCGCCATTGGGCGCCGGACTCGCACCGTTCGTGTAGTTAATCGTTTGCACGCTCAACATCGATTGCTCAAAACCTAACCCACCCGCGAGGATGACTTTCGGCACAAATTCCAGTTCCTCCCGGAATCGGCCACCGAGGTTTCTGATGGTTCCTCGCGAATTCTGAATGAGCGTGCCCCTGGTGCCCTTGCCGTCGGCCAGGTTCTGGAACGTCTGCGATTCCTGCTCCATGTTATTGAGGAAAAAGCCGACATAACTCTTGAGCGGCATATCGAAGAGGCTGCCATCGTGCCGTAGGTCGGCGTAGTGCTTGTAATTCGGATTGATGCTGTCGCTGATCTGGGAGAAGGTCTGATTGATGTCTTTGACGTCGTAGTCCGCTTCGAGCGTGAGGACCGTGTTGGCATTGATCTGCCGCTCGTACATACCCCCGACAATGGTGCGCCGATCGAGCCGTCGTTGCGCCAGCCGTTCGGAGTCGCTGCAGGACGTGGAGGTACATGCGCCTGTGCCGCCGGCTTGCCGATGATCGGTTGTGAACTGCGCCTGGGTCAAACGAGTCGGCACGAAGGTATCCAGCCAATTCGTAATGGCCTTAAAGTAGAAGCTCTGCTTGTCGTCGATCCTGAACCGCAGATTCAAATTGATGGTTTGCGTGCTGTAGTTGCTGTGCCTGATGTATCCATCTTCTCCCACGTTGCTGACGAACAGGGAGGCGTCGAGGTTTTCATATTGCTGTCCGACGGCAAGGGCCTCTTTGTGGTATCCGAAAGAACCCCCACTGAGAAACGTTTCCACTCCGTTGATATCGCTGCCACGCCTCGTTCTGAAATGCACCATGCCGCCGAGCGCATAGTTGTCGTACAGGGAGGAGGACGCGCCACGAACCACTTCGGTGCTTCGCATAAACCAAGGATCGTGAATATCGAGCCGAGACAACCCGTCCGATTGTGTCTGGATGAATCCGTCCTCGTACATTTTAATGTCCCGGACGGCGAAGGTCGTCTTGGCGCCTTGGCCACGAATCGTCATGCTAAAATCGCGCGGGCCGTTCGCCTGGCGCAGGACCACACCCGGGAGCGATTCCATCGACTCCTTCATCGTCCTGGTCGGCTGTGAATTTGTTTCTGCCGGGATCGTCGCCGACAACGAAAGGCCCTCCGGCCTTTTCTGGAACCGTTTACTGACAATACTGAGATCGGACAGCTCATATTCCGGCATGGCCTCGGATGTTTGCGGTGCTACCTTCTCAGTGACCACCTTGGGCCGTTCGGCAATCGGCACCTGACTTTCACGGCCTTTCTGAAGATCTTCCAGCTCTTGAAGAATGCCCTTAAGCTGCTCGCGCAATTGCTCTTCACGTGGCGTGGCCGCCGGCTGTGCCGGCTCTTGCGCTGATGCGACATGATTCATCGCAGCAATGCCTCCAAGCACTGCGACTGCCATAGCGACTTGCCCTATTCGCTTGAACGACATCATGCCCCGTACTCCTTCTTAAAATGAGAAATGGCACACCTGCCTCAGCACAGACTGAGCCCGCGCGATCTGCGGCCCTGTCAGTACAGGGAAGATGACGAATGCACGATGAGTGGATGCGACGTTATGAACGAGGAGGCGCGCGGGACTGCGCCGACTGCTGGGAGAGGAACGACGACAGGGACGTGGCGACCAACAGCAGCAGCGCGAGGAAGTGAAGCGGCTGCGTCTGTAGCGTGGTCGCAGGAAGATCAACGGTCGGACTGGCGTGGCAGGCCCAGGCACACAGCGAAGAATGCGTCACACCTCCAGTGTGATGATGGGCTGAGCGGGGCTGGCTCTCATGCGCAAAGAGGCAGGCCACGGCACTAACGGAGAGCGTCAGGTAGAGCGTCGCAATGGCCAGAGCCAACGGGACGAAGCACTTCCTCATTTCCCGCGCTCCATGACCTGCCGCATCACCGCCACCGCCTCCGGACTATCCCAGGCGCGTGGCCCGACTGCACGCCCAACCAACGTGCCATCCCGCGCAATGACGATGGTGGTCGGGAGGCCTCGCACCATGAAGGACCGTGACACGTCCTGATCTTCATCGAAGAGGACCGGCAGGCTCACTCCCAACTGAGAAAGAAAGTGGGCGATACCCTCGCGCTGTAGATCCGTGGTGACGGTCATCAGGATAAATTGTGCAGGGTCCAACTGCTTCTGCAACCGCGCCAGTGACGGCATTTCTTCTTTGCAGGGCCCGCACCAGGTAGCCCAAAAATTCACCAGCACGACCTTCCCTGCCAACTCGCTCGACTTGACGACTTTGCCGTCCAGCGTCGTGAGTTCAAAGGGCGCCACCATGCTCCCCGACGGCAACCGGCTCATCTTGAGCGAGACAAAAGGATCGCTGGCCAGCGCGGGGCCAGCTGAGATGACGCTCAATAAAGAGAGCGCCACCGCGATCGCCGTTTTTCGCAATGACACAGACACGTTACGGCTCCTGCCTCGCGACAACTTTGACGGCTGGAAGTTGTAGGGTCTGCACCACCATCCGATGGTTCGGCATGGCGTGCTCCATCCAAGCCAGCGCCGCAAGCCCTTTCGAATTCATCGAGAGGGTCGGCGTCTGGCCTTTCTTCTCATTCAATTTCTGCGGCGCGCTGAATGTCTGGCCACGATCGAGGGAGACGCTCATCACAACTTCACGCCGGACGGGCGATTGTTCTTCCCACAGGATGACGAGACGCCCCTCCGGGTCCACCGCCATCTGCGGATGATCGGGGAAGGTTCCCTTGGAGACGTTCAGCTTCTGTTTGGGTGAAAAGGTGTCCCCGCGGTCGTCCGAATAGGCCAGAAACACCGCCGGGGTCTCATCGACGCCCTCGGTATACCAGACGACATAGAGCCGCCCGAGCCGATCCGTCCCGATCGAGGCGGGCCGATGCGGACAACCGGGGAAGACCCAGCGATCCTGGCCTACAATCACCGGTGCGGTGAACGTCTGGCCGCCGTCTGTGGAGCGCGCGACGACCGTTTCGCGGAGATCGCCAGGGAGAATCTTGCGCCAAGCCACATAGAACGTCCCGTCCGGTCCGGTCGTCAAAGACGTCCGGCAACAGACACAGGTGTTCTCGTCCACTTTGAGGTTCTTCGCGACGGTGCGACCGTGGTCGGTCGAACGTGTCACGAAGGTGCCGGATTCCTTCTTGCCCTCACGCCCATCGATCCAGGCCATATGCACGACACCATCAGAAGAGACATGGATCGAGTCGAAACTGTGGCCGATGACCTGCGCATCGTCGTTCACGAGAATCGACGGGAGAAACGTGTTGCCACCGTCTGTGGATCGGCTCAACCTCAGTTCGTTTGAAAAGAGTTTATCCGCCGTCAGTTTCGGATGGGTCAGGGCCCAGGTCAGGAACACCTCGTCTCCGACTATGGCCAGCGCCGGCGCTTCCTGCCGCATGTAGGGCGCCTCGGTCGGCTGATTCACGGTGACCGAAGCCCCGATCGGCCCTTTCGGCTTCTCCGTTCTCGAATAGAACACCGTACGTGTGTCCTTGTCCTCCTCCACCCAGGCCAGCGAAATACGGCCTTGCTCGTCGATCCGGACGGAAGGGCCGACCACCGCCCTGACCGAACGATCGGTCGTCAGTTTCGGGCCGAACCGCAAGGTCTGCTCCGGCTCGGCCAGCGCGAGGGACGTAAGCGAGACAGCGCCGATCGCAATTCCAACCATCCAGGCAAATCTTTTGGTTCTACCTATCCGTTCGATCATAATGCACCTCACTTTGACCCTCGAATAGACAGGGGTATGTCGCGCCCGCTTGAACCTTGGCGAGCGCTCACTCCTGGCAAGGATTCGAGCGATTCCTTCATGCTTCTCGTCGGTTGATCCGCGAGTTCAGACCGTGGAGCCGTGGACCGCGCCATCCCTTCCGGCTGCGAGCGGAGTTGGCGCAATTCCTGCTCCACCTTCGTGCGATCCCGCTGCAGCTCTTGGATACGCGCCGCCCGTTCAGACTCGCTGAATACCGCAGGCTTATCGCTGGCCCATCCCGGCGCGGCGAGCGCCAGCAGCACGACTATGACTCCCAGCATCTGAATTGACGGCATACGCATAGATTCTCGCCTCTACCGGTTATCCTCCGAGGCTATAAACCATCGGAACCAATACCGCGACTTCGGCCGCGCCAATCGAATTCGTCAGATGCAGCGGACAGACCAATCGGATGGCCTCCATGGCCGCGTTGTCGAGGGACTCGTAGCCGGAGCTTCTATGCACCTTCACTTCGGACAGGTGGCCATCCGCGCGAATGACGGCACGAAGCACGACCTTCCCTTCCCAGCCATTGAGGCGCGCGGCACTGGGATACCGGTTGAGTTCAGCCAGCCTTCGCCTCAGCGATTCAGCCAGCCAGCCGTAATCAGCTTTGACTGAGAGAGTCGAACGAGTGGCCATCGCCACCTGCGGCGCCGACTCTCCCACGACAGCCTCAGCAGGCTTCGCGTCGCTCGCAGGGGCAGCGGCCGGCGCCGGGGAAGCCGGCATGTCCGGGTCGCGCGTCAGCGAAGCGGTTTCAATGGCGCGTGCCTCAACAGGGTGCGTTGATGCGCTGGTTGTTGGCTCGGGACGGCTCACAGTCTGTTGCACCGATGCTGCGGTGATCGCCGGTTCAGTGCTCGCCGCATGATGATGGACGACAGGAGCGATCGACTCGACGACGGCCTGCTGAGTCCGCTGAACTTCTGCCGGCTGTTGTTCCTTGATTGGCGTCACCGTCTCGGTCCTCGTTTGCACCGCCATGGTCTGTTGAGTCGGCTGGCTCGTCTCAACCACTTGGCGAATTTCACGCTGCACCACCGGCGTCACCTCGTGAGTCTGCACGGCCTGCGTGACCATCTGGGGCTGCGCGGGGGCCGGGGCGGCCTGCCGCGGTGTCGGCTTCGCTGGTTCCTGAGTTGGCGTCGTTGCAGCGTGAGGGTCCGCTTGAATCCGCTGCGGTTCGATCAAGGCCACGTCCCACTTAAACGCTTCTTTCGGCACGACCGGTTTGACCTGTGCCATGAGCCCAAGGGCCAGGGTCAATGCCAGGCCGTGAAAGAGCGCAGACACCACCCATCCTTGCAGGCGATGCTGTCCGTTCGGACTGAACGTCACTTGATCACCACCTTGGCCACCGACTTGGCCGGCACATCGGCCTGGCCGAAATCCGATTCGCCACGGAAACTGCCCGACATCGTCAATACAAACTCACCGGTCTTGCCGTTCACCAGCGTGACCAGCATCGTGATCCCTTCACTGCCGGCCAGTTTGGTTTCGACTTGTTTAATCTTGTCGAACGGGATGTTGTTGGTCGTGCTTCCTCGCTTGACCGGGAGATGCCGCAATTCGTGAGGGACGAAGGCGGTCTCGCTGACTTTTTCTTCCCAATAGAAAATAAGATTGCGGATTTCGGTATCGACCCCTTGGGCATCCGTCACCACCGCCGTGAACGTTTTTTCGGCTTTGGGCTCGGCCTGCGCCATCGGCGTCAGAAGCAACCCTGCGGCGACACATCCCACTACAACGGCATGCCTCAACAGACGATGTGCCATTCGGCCTTCTCGCATATCACTTCTCATACTCAAACCTTTCTCAAATCCTTCAGGAACAACCACTCGCTGTAACCATACGGTCATGCTCATTTCAGCGACACCGCGTTCACCGTGGCTTGCGCTTGAAGCCGATGGACTATCGCCTGGATCTTCTGCTCGGTGAGGAGGCCGCCCTTGATATATTCCTGGACGATACCCTTCTCGTCGACAAACACACTGACCGGCAAGCCAAACACCCCGAACTGATTGGCGACTTTGTTGTCGCGGTCCATCAGCACGGGAAACGTATGGCCGTATTGTTTGATGTGCTCGCGAACTTTCGCATCGTCTTCCAACTCGTTGATCGCCAGCACCACAAAGCCTTTATCACGGAGCTTGTCGAAGCTGGCTTGCATGGCTGGCATTTCGGTCGTGCAGGGCTTGCACCAGGTGGCCCAGAAGTTCACGAGCACAATCTTGCCGCGATACTGGCTGAGACTCTGTGGCTTGCCCACGAGATCGATCAGACTGAAGTCCTCCGCCTGCATCCCGACCGCCGGAACGCGCGAGCCCATGCTCCAGCCGTCGAAGGCCGGCAGCGCCGTCAACGCAGCGAGCAACACAAGCCCCACAAACACAGCGCTGGTTCTCTTTGGTCGCATGTCAGCCTCCTTCGCTTCAACCATTTCAGTTACGACGGGTTCGCCACTTGGAACGAGCGTGTAAGCCCAAAGATATAACTGGTTCCCTGCGCCAGATTGTTGTTGGAATCCCGCTCAAACGGGATCTGCGCGTAAAAGTAGAGCGACGTCATGTTCGTCCAACTCGATTCAATGAGCTGCCCCAGGCCGACCTGGAAACCTGGCGAAAAGGCATAGTAGGTCGAGCCGGTGTTTGGCACCGCGCGGTTCTTAATAGTGTCGTCAATCGGTATCGGGTCACCGGGGAAACCAGCTCCGTCGGCAGGTGTTGCAGAGCGATAGAGCGACGAACTGAAATTGTCGTGCACCAGATAGCGGTAATTAACCTGGCCGGTGAGAACCAGCCATGGAGTCGCCACCAGATTCAGCCCGGCATTGAGCATATATTCATCGCCGAACCGATAGCCATCGTTGTTTCGGAACGTGTGGCGGTAACTGGCTGACGCAAATTGATTGAGCCGATGTGGGATCAATTCATAGGTCTGGTAAATGGTCGGATTCAACCCGACTTGCCCCCGGCCGAGTTGTGTGGGCGACTCCATCACCTTCTCGGCGCTGTCATGCGCATGTGTATTGCCGGTCGGGAGATAGACACCCAATCCCAGCACCACCATACTGCTCAGAGTGGGCAACACATTGTACTTGAGGCCCGCGCGAATGTCCCCAATCCCATTGGCGGAGAAATTCACCGGTTCACCATTTGGTCCATCCTCTCCAATGCCATCGAAGTGCCTGTGCGAGCGCCACATATATGGGAGCGTGAGTTGTAGTCCAACCCGATCGGTGAGACCATAATTGAGGTCAAGCGTCGTCTGCTGCGTAATGGTCCGAGTCTCCTGATGATGATCCAGAATCATCGTCCGGTTCGCCTGATCCACCGCTGAAATGATTCCATTGGTTCCACCGAGTAATCGCATCGGCGTGTAATTGTAAATCGCATTGACCGTGAGGAGACCCGCCTGCGGAACTTGCTGCTGAGACCCAATCACGACAAAACAGGTCACGGCACCGCAGGAGGCTTGCGCCTGTTGGACGACGGGCCACGAGAAGAAGACGAATGCAAGACTGAGTATGAATCCGAGGGAAAACCGTGTCCTTACCATGATGACACTAGCCCCTTCTCTCTTGAAGAATCGTCCTTATCCGCCTGTCCTACAACCCACCCAGTGGATCGTGTGAGAGACGGAATGTGCCCTGCTGCGAGCCAAATGAGCAACGAAAACTACAGAGAGAACGATGGAGGAGCGCGGCTGGGAGAAGTCTGGCACAGCTCAATCGAGGGCTGCGCAGATTGGGGAAGCGTGAGGAGTGCAATCGGACTGAGTTCGGCCTGAAACGTGACCACTGCACTATCGAGCACCGTCCCGGCGGCACACATCCAGGAACAGAGCACGGTCCCATGCGTGGCAGCCTGATGATGGGCATGGTGTCCGGCATGTTCGACCGACTGCGCCTGAGCCAATCCGCCGACGAACAGGACACAGAACACGAGAAAGATCGACACGAATTTGAGGATGGTGTGGTTCATCGCATAAAGACCGAGTGATTCGGCTGGATGCTAATAGAGACCCGCTAAGCCTGTCAAGCCGACAACTCGATACCAGAGCCTCTGCTTATTGGATTGTAGGATTCAGGGAAAAGATCCTGTATACTGCGCGGATTACTTTCGGAGACATCGGCGTTCGTTCCGAACGACAGTATCATGGTCACGCAACTACTCAACCTCATCTTCGGTAGCAAAAACGATCGTGAAATCAAGGTGCTCCGCCCGATTGTGGAGCGGATCAATAGCCTGGAATCCGGCCTGACGCCGCTCCCCGATCAGTCCCTCTCGGACAAGACCCAGGAGTTCAAGAAGCGCCTTGAGGCCGGGGAGACTCTGGACGGCATCCTGCCTGAGGCCTTCGCGGTCTGTCGTGAAATGTCCCGCCGCAAGCTGAACATGCGCCATTTCGATGTGCAGTTGATCGGCGGCATCATTCTCCACAGAGGCCGCATCTCCGAAATGAAGACGGGCGAGGGAAAAACCCTGGTGGCCACGCTGCCGGTCTACCTGAATGCGCTTGAAGGAAAGGGCGTTCACCTCATCACGGTGAACGACTACCTCGCCAAGCGCGATGCCCAGTGGATGAGCATCCTCTACCATGCGCTGGGGCTTTCGGTGGGCATCATTCAACATGATGCTTCCTTTTTCTTCGATCCGACCTATGAGGCCTCCGATAGGCGGCTCCAGTCTCTCCGCCCCTGCACGAGACCCGAAGCCTATCGCGCCGACATCACCTACGGCACCAACAACGAGTACGGGTTCGATTACCTCCGCGATAACCTGGTCGTCACCGACTTAGCCCAATGCGTGCAGCGCGACCTGAACTTCGCCATTGTGGACGAAGTCGACAGCATCCTCATCGACGAAGCCCGCACGCCCTTGATTATCTCCGGTCCGACGGATGAAACAACCGATCTCTACTACCGCATCAACGCGATCATCCCGCAGCTGAAACCGGAGCACGACTATACGATCGAGGAAAAAACGAAGACCGCGTCGTTGACCGAGGACGGCAACGTCCGGGTCGAGCAATTGCTCGGCGTGGACAACCTCTACGACCCCGACCATATGGATCTCGTCCATCACGTCGTCAAAGCACTCCAGGCCCATGCCCTCTACAAGCGGGATGTGGACTATGTCGTGAAGGACGGCGAAGTCATCATCGTGGACGAGTTCACCGGGCGGCTCAAGCCGGGACGCCGCTGGAGCGACGGCCTGCACCAGTCCGTCGAAGCCAAAGAAGGCGTGAAAATCGCCAACGAAAATCAAACGTTGGCATCGGTCACCTTCCAGAACTATTTCCGGATGTACAAGAAGCTCGGCGGCATGACCGGCACGGCGGACACGGAAGCGGCGGAGTTTGCCAAGATCTACAATCTCGACGTCAACGTGGTCCCGACCAACCGCAAGATG
>JANOMG010000339.1:0-9713 GCA_031420175.1 Nitrospira sp. | reverse complement strand
CCTCTCACGTGGTCAAAGAAGGAGAAAGGTATGAAAGGAACCGTGACGACGAAAGCGAATCAAGGCAAGATGCCGGCGCTCGATGTCTGCTACCGGTGCGGCGGGTTTATGGTATCGGAGTTCTCTGCTGACACTGGGACGAGGGAATGGCATTGTGTGACGTGCGGGGAGCGGGTCGATCAGGTGATTCTGGCTCACCGTCAACATCAGGAGCCGCGACAAGAAGCTGAACAGGCTTTTGCCGGTTCAGGCCACGCTCGTTTGAATTAGCCCACATTGTTAGTGAGCTTAGCCTGCTTTTTCTTGTCCTCGCCGACGGTGCGCTCGCGCAGCCGGTGAACTAACTCCTGGTAGGACGACAAGCGGATGATCTTCTCAAACTGGCTGCGGTAATTCTTCACCAGGCTGACCCCGTCCACGACGAGGTCGTAGGCATGCCACATCCCGTCTTTCATGTGCAGCCGGTAATCCATCGGGATTTCGACTTTGCTCGACCGCAGCTCGGTCCGCACCTCCGCATAGTTCCCCTCGATCCGTTCAGAGAGATAGAATACTTGTTGTCCCGAATACCCTTCGATTTTTTCGGCATAGCGGTCGGAAAGAAAGCTCTTGAAGAGTTCGACGAATTCGGCGCGCTCGCCGGTCGTGAGTGGAACCCAGTGAGCCGCGAGCGCTCGCTTCGACATTTCCATGTAGTCGAAGTGGGACGCGATGACCTCTTCCAGCATATGCCTGCGTGGGATGCGCTTGGCCAGATCTTTGAGCTTCTCGTCTTCGAGGATACGAAAGACTTCAGTGAGCGTCGAGCGGACTGTCTGAGTAGGGGCTTCCGTGGGCTGGTCAGATACGCCTAATGCGATGGTGCAAGTAAGGGCGACAACAAACACGGGAAAGGCGAAGGCTATGCTCCGAACGATCCAAGGCCGGCGCCAGAGACTGTAGTGCGTGAAGCGCACGACGTGCGAGAAAGGCGAGACCTGGACAGATTCGATTTCCGTTTTGTCTCGCCCGTCCCGCCAGTCTTGCTTGGCTATCTTCACGACTCGTCAATCCAGCACGAATGTGACTTTTAGGTCCACGCGATACAAGGCGACCTTGCCGTTGTCGATCACCACATGTTGCTCCTTCACCCAAGCCGACTTGATGCCGTGTATGGTCTTGGATGCCTGGGTGATCCCATTCTGAATAGCGTCTTCAAAACTCTTCGGCGATTCGGCACTCAACTCGATGATCTTCGCGACGGACATGGGATTCCTCCTTTAGTTATTGCGCACGTGAGCGCGGCTCACATCGGCGTTGTCACTCTTCAGTATGTGGCTCAAAGGCTCAGCCTCAGCCCTAAACTCACTGAGAAGCAAGCGACATGCCGTCAGGCTGTGGCAAGACCCTATTGAAAGAATGGTGGCAGTGCTTGGGGTTACGGTGCGGGAATGAAGATGAGGGCGGCGGTCCGACCTCGATCTCCGGGCAAAGTGCCTCAAGCCTCAGAATTCCACTGCTGCAAAGTGCGACAGGGGCAAGGGCGGCCTCACGAGACATACGAGGAGTATGTCTCGTTGTGGGTACTCCTCAAGTACTCACGTGTGCCGCTTGTGAATCGTGATGTGGTTGTTGTCCTGATCCTCGATCACCGCCATACGGCAGACAGGTGTGTCGAACGCTTCCATGACGAACGACACGGCCCGCTCCTTCATCTTGTGGAGAAACGCATTGAGGTCTGACACCTCAAAGGCTACGACGGCTCCCTTTGCTCCCGGAGTATGGCCCATCTCCGTCGTCGTGATGGCAAAGGTCGAACCGCCAAGGTCATATTCCACCCAAACGTCTCGGTAGTTGTGCCTGACGTGCAGGCCAAGCACGTGCTCAATCAGTTTCCCGATGGTGGCATCCGGAGTTTCTTCCAGCTCGACGCGGAGTCCGTGAATGGTTCGATGACTGAGGATGCGGTGCCCATGCGCCACGACATGCGCGATGCGCGTATCGTCGAGGATCAATGGCTCAGTTCCGACCATCGGGAGGGTGCGTCTCAGCTCGTCAAGCTCGGACATAGTTACAGACTTCCCCGTCGCAACGAACGCAGGTCCGCCCGAGGAAATGATCGACGGTTTTCCGTGGACCGCCAGAGAAGATGATGCGCCCGGCGCAAAGTTGTGAAGCTCGATCGGCGATGAGCGCGACCTCTTTCTGGTGCGTGATCAAGAGGACTGATCCCCTGGCTGCTTTCAGGGCGCGAATGATGTCGATAATGTGATTGATCGAGAGTATGTCGATCCCCGCCGCCGGCTCATCGAGGATGGCGAGTTTGGGCTTCATGGACAAGACTGATGCCAATTCGATTCGATGGCGTTCTCCTCCGCTCAAGGCCTTATCCATTCGCCGATTCAGATAGCGATCCGGGGCGAGCCCGACTTGTCTCAGCGCCGGTTCAGGATCGCAGTCCGGTTTGCCCAGGGTCAGGTACTCGCGAACCGTGACGCCTTCGAACCGGGCGGCTCCTGCCATGCGAGGGTCAGGCCCAACCTAGCCCGTTCATGCATTTTCATGGGAAGAATGTCTGTGCCATCGAATAGAACGGTTCCCGCACCAGGCGCATAGCTCTCGCTGCCCATCAATAAGTAAGCCAGCGTGGTCTTGCCGGATCCATTGGCGCCGAGAAGCGCGTGGATTTCCTGCGATTCGATCGTCAGGTTGAGCCGGTCGAGAATCGCATGGCGATCCACCTCGAAGGTCAGATTGCGGATGTCGAGTAAGGGACTGGGCATTGTCACACACCAATTCACTTAACCGTAGTGCATCAGGTGTGCCTGTAGTCACACAGCGAACTTTGGGGGCACAGATGGGCCATGGCAGATAGTAAACGTAGCGTTTTGCGGCAGAGAGGCAGTGTCACATGGGGAGTTAGGCATCATCCTGTTGACTCTGGGCCCAGTGGAAAATAGATGAAGAGAGTTGCTGGCTTGAATTATCGAGGGCTTCCCACTCTTGCAGCGATGGCATCAGCATTGCGTCATGCTATGAGATTATGAAGCGACGAGGCGTGCTCAAGATCATCCTGATCCTGGCAGGAACCCTGGTCCTGACCCAATGCCGACCGCCGACTCCCGTCGCTGCAGCCGTGGAATTTGCACCGGGAGTGGGAGCGGATGCCGATCAGCCGGTCATCAAGGAGCTGGTGGCAGCGTTCAATGAGGCCGAAGCGGCGGTCAAGGAGGCGGATCTCGATGCGCTCATGAAGTTCTACGCCACGACCTACAACTACCATGGCTTGAAAAGATCGGATGTGCGCCGAGTATGGGAGGAAGTCTTCCTCCACTATCGGGACATCAGTTCATCCCATGTCTTCACTGAGCTGAGATTGGTCCAGGCTGATGGCGCCAGAAAAGCCTATGTGACCTGCACCGGAGGGCTCCACGGGACGGAGAAACAGACGGGGAAGCCCATCACCATTGATAGCTGGGTGCGCGAGGTGCACTACCTAGTCAAAGAGGGAGGGGCTTGGCGATTCCTTGGAAATGCGGGAGGAGCCGCCGATCACGTTCCGGCGGGAAGCGCTCCCCATCATCCTCTCTTCTGAGATTGGCGGATGGTGCGAGAAGGGGGGCATGCCCAAACACATCGTCATCATTCAGGGCCATCCCGATGCGCAGTCGCGCCATTTCTGTCATGCGCTGACGGATGAGTATGCGAAGGGTGCGGAAGATGGCGGTCACGAAGTCCGGCGCATCGAAGTGGCCACGTTGGACTTTCCCCTCCTGCGGACGAAGGAAGACTTTGAGAAGGGAACACCGCCGGAAGCAATCAGGCAAGCCCAGGAGGCGATCAAGTGGGCGGACCATCTTGTCATCATCTATCCCCTCTGGCTCGGGTCGATGCCTGCGTTGCTCAAAGCATTTTTCGAACAGGTGTTGCGCCCGGGCTTTGCGTTCGAATATCAGAAGTCCGGCGGGATGGCGAAGAAGCTGCTCACCGGCAAGTCTGCAAGAGTCGTTGTGACGATGGGCATGCCGGCCTTCGTCTATCGCTGGATCTTCTTTGCCCACAGCCTCAAGAGCCTCCGGCGCAACATACTCTGGTTCTGCGGCATCGGGCCGATCCGATCGACGATCATCGGCTCCATCGAAGGGATGGACGAGAAGCACCGGTTGGGATGGTTGGATGAGATGCGGGGGCTGGGAGATAGAGGAAAGTGAGGGCAGCTGCCGAACGGTACGCGGTTCGGTCGTGCCACAATGCGTTGGTTCGTGATTCCCTAACTAACATGTTCGTGATCTGCCGAGTGCTCCTGTAAATCTGCGATGAAGCATCGCCATGCCGTCGCACTCGGCACCGCTTCAGTGTCCTAGTCAGCACCGCCCGCTATGGCAGGAGCCTCACCGCGTATCCGTTCCATCCGCCACCTGCTTGGAGAGATGAGAGAAGGGAGCAGGCTTGGAGGGAGCATTTTGATTTTGTTCTCGCAGGACCCGAGGCTGCCTGCTGCTTGAACGATAGCCACTTCCCTTGTAGAGTAGAGGGGGATGTCTGCGCAGACGGCATCCAACCCGACTTCAGGAGGCTCTGTGATGGTTCAGAACAAGTCGCTGTTATGGGGCCTGCTGGCCTGGTACCTGGTGCTGTCGGGCTGGACCGCTTACGGCCCGGTGGATCGAGAGTTCTGGGCTATCGCCAGCATCCTCCCGGCCTTGCTGGTGGTGGGATTGATCGCCATGCACCGGTGGATGCCTTTGTCGACGGCCTCCTACGTGTTGATCACCGCCTTTCTGAGTCTCCATACGATCGGTGTGCATTACACCTATGCGCAGGTACCGATTGGCGCCTGGATGGATCAGTCGCTGCATCTCGGGCGCAATCACTTCGATCGCGTCGTGCATTTTAGTTTTGGCTTCCTCCTGGCCTATCCGATGGAAGAGGCCTTTCGGCTGCTGGCCCACGTGCGAGGCTGGCTGCTCTACTATCTGCCGGTCATGACCGTCTTGGGGTTGAGCGGCCTCTGGGAAATTCTAGAATCTTGGGTGGCAAGTTCAGTCCATCCTGAGCTGGGCATCACCTATCTGGGTTCTCAGGGGGATCTGTGGGACGCTCAGAAAGATATCGCCGCTGCGTTCTATGGCGCGCTGCTCTGCGTGGTACTGCTCATGATCGTGCGCAGCCTGCGCAGGCCTGACGTTGCGCTCCAGCCTCAGGGCGTGGCGTCCGGCCTGACATGAGAGCCGGCGTTATGGACAGGAGCGGTGCGCGAGGAGGAAGCGGGCGCCTGCTGCTGGGACTGCTGCTGTTCTATGGGCTGTTCTGGACCTGGCTGGCCATCGCGCCGATCGATCGTCGCGATTGGTTGCTGGAAAATCTGCTCTCCCTGACGCTCGTCGCCGTCTTAGCCCTGACCTACCGACGGTTTCAGTTTTCCACGACCTCCTACTGTCTCATCGGCCTGTTTCTGACGCTCCACACCATCGGCGCGCACTATACCTATGCCGAGGTGCCGTTCGGATTTTGGCTCAAAGACCTCTTCAGCTTGAGTCGTAACCCGTTCGATCGCATTGCACATTTTTCGTATGGTTTCCTGTTGGTGTATCCCCTTCGTGAACTTCTTATACGTCTGGCCGGAGTGCGGGGATTGTGGTCCTCGTATCTATCCGTCAGTGGCATCTTGGCCCAGAGCGGTTTCTTTGAAGTGGCGGAAGCGGTGGTGGCGAGCAGCGTGAGCCCGGAATTGGGGAGCACTTACCTCGGAACACAAGGAGATGAGTGGGATGCGCAGAAGGACATGGCAGCGGCAATGGCCGGTGCGCTGCTCACGATGTCTGTCTCCTTCGCGATGTCCCGGCTGGCACGAAAGTAATTCTGCTCGGGAGTTCGCGCCTGCCCCCTTCTTCATCTCAGTCGCTCCCTCTGTCGCGTTTCACCACGATCCTCCCTCGGCAACGTAGCAAAAGGCCGCTAGATCATGCTCTCCTACGTGAAATCGAGAGGTGAGGCAGGCATGGGCCATGCTGAGGAAGGAAACCGAGAAAGAGAGTAGCCTGACCATCCTGGAGACTTCGCTGCTCCGGAAACATTCGGGTAGACCTAAGCCCGTTCTTCTCAATCTACAGGCCGTCAACCGAAAGGGGAGAGGCTTCCATGAAACCTAAGACACAGGACAGAGATTTCTGGTCGAAGATGCTCGACCGCAGGCAGCTGTTGAAAACGCTCGGCCTGGCCGGGTCGGTCTTGGCGCTCGACGGTCCGCGAGGGCTGGTTGAGGCCATGGGGCAAGCGCCTCCTGTCGAGGCTGCGGCATTGAGTGCGACAGCGCAGGTCGCGACCGGGGAAATCCCGAAGCGCATGCTGGGAAAGACGGGGGTGCAGGTGTCGGCACTCTGTTTCGGCGGTGCCCATTGGGGCGGCATGGACAGCGAGGCTGAAGCTATTCGGGTGTTGCACGAAGCACTGGAGGCAGGCGTCACCTTCCTGGATAACGCCTGGGAATACAACGGCGGACGATCTGAAGAACTCATGGGGAAGGCGCTGCAAGGTCGCCGGCAACAAGCCTTCCTCATGACCAAAGTCTGCTCGCATGGACGCGACAAACGAGTGGCCCTGCAACAGCTCGACGAGTCGCTCCGCCGTCTAAAGACCGACTATCTCGACCTCTGGCAGATTCACGAAGTGGTCTATGACGACGATCCCGATCGCCACTTCGTGCCAAACGGCGCGGCCGACGCGTTGCTCGAAGCCAAGCGGCAGGGCAAGGTGCGGTTCCTCGGCTTCACCGGCCACAAAGATCCGAAGATCCATCTCAAGATGCTCGCGCACGACTTTCCCTTCGATACCTGTCAGATGCCGTTGAATGTCTTCGACGGGACCTATCGGAGTTTCGAGCAGGAGGTGCTGCCGGTCCTCACACAACGGGGCATCGCTCCCCTCGCCATGAAATCGTTAAGCGGCAACGCCGAACCTATTAAGCAAGGCCTCGTCACCCCCGAAGAGGCCATTCGCTATGTGCTGAGCCTGCCGATCGCCACTCTTGTGAGCGGCATCGATTCGCGACAGGTCCTGCAGCAGAACCTCGACATCGTCCGGCGCTTCACGCCGATGACCGTGGCCGAGATGGAGACCTTACGCACACGCGTCGCGCGCTACGCCAAGGATGGGCGATTCGAGCGGTTCAAATCCTCCAGAGATTACGATGGCCGCATCGGACGCGAACAGCACGGGCTGTCATGAATAGAATCCTCAGGCTTGGCAGGGCGTAGCCGGTGTGCAGGTTCTGCTACACACACTTCACACAGTGGAGGGTTCTATGTCGCGAATCAAAGAACTCAGAGCGTCGCTAGACAAGAAGTTGGATGCGTTGGAGCATCAGGCGCTGCAGCGGCTGGATGAGCGGAAGCAACAGTTGTGTGATTTACTTAAGGAGGTCCAGGTCGATATGCAGAAGTCGAAGGAAATGGCAGCGCAGGCAAAGAGTGAGGTGCAGGCCAAGCTCGAACATCTTCAAGCGCAATTGGCCCTCGGCAAAGCGGACGCCCGCGACACGTTCGAGGAGCAGAGGACGAAGATTCTCAAGGCCCTGAACGAGTTCCAATCCGTTGCGAACAGAAACTGAAAGGGGCCGCGTTCGAATCGGGCAGGCTCTGGGAGGATCTCGTGGGAAGCTATTCGACTAACAAGAAGAAGCGAGGCCACTCTCAAATGTAGCCCTCGATGCGCGGAGTGAAGACTGCAATTATCAGAATACAGAGGAGGGCAAGCCATGGCGTGGGGACCGGATACGAATACGGAAATTGAAATGGAAAAATTGGCGGCCGTGCGTGGGTATCTTCAGGAGCAGTTTCCGGGCGCCTCGATTCGTGATTCGTACGCTGCCGGCAGAATGGCGCAGGTGTTTCGGATCGAAACCGACGACATCGGCGGGCTACGTGATGCGGTAGTCTCGACCGAATTTCTCGAAGAGTATTCGCCTGACAAAATGGGAAAAGCGTTGACCGGCTTGCGTGTCGCGGAACATCTTCGCTCAGCGAAGGGCAGGGAGGTCCTGGTCACAAGCTGGGGCGTGGAAGAAAGGGAGGACTGAGTCATGAAAACAAGGCCGAACAGAAGAACGTGGTTCGGTGTTTGCGCACCTTGAGAGTTGATTGAACCGGGTCTCTAGACCCAAGCCTTTGAGCGCGGCATCGGCCCGTCCTCCGTCCTCCAATTCCTTCGTTCGCAGCACGTATTGCTTAGCACGGTCCCGCACGATGTGCAGGCTAGGTTTCTTTCTGGCGACGGTTCCCTGCATAGCGGCTGTGCAGTTTGACCGGTGCCGCCTGTTTCCCCCGCATGCGAATATTGAGCATCTCCACGGCGACGGAAAACGCCATGGCAAAATAGATATAGCCTTTTGGCACATGCACGTCGAACCCTTCCACCATGAGGGTGACCCCCACGAGAATCAGAAACGACAAGGCGAGAATTTTGATCGTCGGATGCGTATCAACGAAATCTCCGATGGACTTCGCCGCCATCAGCATGACGAAGACCGCCAGGACGATGGCGATGGCCATAATAGATACCTGCTCAACCAGACCGACCGCCGTGATCACGGAATCTAGTGAAAACACGATATCCAGAAGTGCAATCTGCACCAGGGCCATGCCCAGGCTTGCCGCGCCCACGGCCAGATCGCTCTCTTCGCTCCCTTCCAGGCTGTGATGGATTTCAAGCGTCGCCTTGGCCAGTAGAAACATCCCGCCCCCGACCAGAATGAGATCGCGTCCGGAAATCGCGTGGCTGAACATTGTCAGCCACGGCTCGGTGAGTCCCATGACCCAGGAGATCGAGAACAACAAGGCCAGGCGCGCAATCATCGCGAGGCCAAGGCCGAGTCTTCTGGCAAGGACACGCTGTTTCTCGGGGAGCCGACCGACAAGCACAGAGAGAAAGATAATGTTATCGATCCCCAGAACAATTTCCAGCGCGGTTAAGGTCCCCAGCGCGATCCAGGCGTCGGGACGGACCAGCCATTCAAACATTGGTATCTCCCATTCTTGACATGAAGTTCGGCGAATCTAAGGCGTCGTGCCGCGACGTACGGCACAGACAGGTGTCGGAGAAGTTTAGCGTTCAGCGCGAGTCGGCGCAATCGGAAGACGAGGCAGGGGCGCGCAACGAGCGTTCCTCCAATGTCCGTTCGTCGATCGTGGAGCGTCCACACTCCACACCGAGATTCGCTTCACGAGACTCACGAGTCGTTTCCTCAGCTTATTTTCGGGCCGGTTGTGTGTTTTGGGTCGGGTGCCTATTTACAGGAAAGTGATGGGGGAACTGGCCTATTGTAACCGGGGGGCCGGGAAACGGCGACGGATCTGGCGGCTGGGGCGGATGAGGTGTGGGAGCTGGTTTAGGCAGTGGAGGGCCTGGAAACGGCGATGGATCGGGCGGCAACGGCGGGTCGGGCGTGGGAATCGGTCCGGGCAATGATGGGCAAGGGGAATCCATGGTCAGCTCGTCCTGCCTGCTAGCCTCCATTGGTGAGTGAATTCTCTCGATTCGAACGAGGCATGTCATTGGATTCATCGTGATGTGACCTCTTGAGGATACACAGGGTGGTGACCTTGGGCTTAATCATGTCTTAATCAAGATGTCCTGTCTGATCAATATTGCGCACTCCAACGATGCTCTTGGGGCGAGAAGGTTTGATGTTGCAAAGAAGGAGAGAAATGGGCCCGGTTGAGGATCAGTGAGGACGC
>JANOMG010000338.1:0-3078 GCA_031420175.1 Nitrospira sp. | reverse complement strand
AGCGAATCGGCATGATGGGGATCCAGTTTGATCGCGGTCTCCATGACGCGCACCACGTCATCGAAGCGATTGAGCTTGTCATAGACCGTGCCGAGATTGAAGTGCAAATCGGCGCTCGTAGGGTTCTGACTGATGCCTTCCTCCAGGACCCTTGCTGCATCATCGAACAGGTCCTGCTGCAAATAGGTTAAGCCCAGCACGATGTGGGATTCTGGTTGCTTCGGATTGATCGTGATGGCCTTAGTCAAATGCGTAATGGCCTCAGAGAATTGTTTCAACCGATAGAACAACACGCCGAGGTGCAGATGCCCTTCGAAGTAAGAGGGCTCCAGTTGAACATTAAAGGTATAGGTCTCGATGGCGTTCTTCGTGTCTTTAGACTCCTCGTAGAGAAATCCAAGGTAATCTCTGATCTTGAGCTCAGTCGGGCGCGCCTTGAGAATCTGGATCAGTTGATCGATGGCCCTGGGATATTCCTTCTCTTCGCCATAGACAAGCGCCAGTCGAAGTTGAGCATCGAGGTCCGACGGATCTTCCCTCAGCAAATCACTCAATTCTTTCCTGGCACCCTGAAAATCCTTTGCCGCCACATAGAGCCGAACCAACTGGTGCCGGATATCCCGGTTTCGCGGATTCACCGTCTGGAGATATTTCCGCAACACCGAGACCGCCCGCTCCTGATCCTGGCGTGATTCATACATCGAAGCGAGGGCAAGATAGGCCGGTTCAAACGAGGCATTCACCACAATCGCCCGCTCCAGACTCGCCGCCGCCTCTTCCCCCTTTTCCGCATCGAGAAGTATGCGCCCCAGGTGATAATGCCCGACAGCCGATTCGGGAACCCGCGCCAGGCCAGCTCGAACAGCCTGCTCAGCCTCGGGCTGCCGCTTCAGATTCAGGAGTAGTAGGCCCTTTGTAAAATAGGGATCACCGGACGCCGGATCGAGCTCGATGGCGCGATCCAGTAATGTCACCGCCCGCTCCCCTTGCCCCGCGCTGGCTAATATGCCGGCCATCTGTGTGAGGAGTTGACCGTCTTGGCTTGCTCCCTCTGCGGCCTGATCCGCATAACGAACGGCATTGGGCACATCGCCCAACGAAAAGTAGAGACCGGCCAGCCTCGCGTTCACAGACTGGGACGTGGGATCCGTCTTCAGCGCAGCCTGATATTCCTGAATCGCACGATCCATGTCCTGAATGAGCTCGGCCTGGTATCCGAGCATAAAATGGAAAGAGGCTGCGGCATCGGGAGGATGGATCAAGGAGGTTGCCTTGGGCACGTTGGCAGAGGTGAGCGGTTCTTTCGGCGCTTGAGGCGCTGTGGCGCAGGCCACGAGCGCCAAGGGAACCAGCGCGCCCACCACTCCTCTGAGTAACGAACGGCCTCGGCTACTCGCCGTTCGGCTCAGGATGAAACGCGTCGTGAAAATTTGCACGATCCTCTTGCTGGATTTAGAGTAACGGCTCAGGTGTTCAGGCTGAAGACTAAAAGCCTTCAGTCTATCCACCTGAGTAGATCAGAAAGATTATACGAGTGGGATGAGACCGGGTCAAACGACTTCGCGATTATCGAGGCTTTCGAACTTGGCAAAGCGATCGTGGAAGAAGAGTTCTTTTCGCCCGATCGGGCCGTTGCGATGTTTACTGATGAGAATATCGGCAATGCCCTTCCGTTCGGAGTTCTGGTCATACACCTCCTCACGGTAGATGAACATCACGACGTCGGCATCCTGCTCGATCGCGCCGGAGTTATGACTGACAATTCCATCGGCGAGCCACGATGCCGGTCCTGGAACCGTCAGATCGAATACCTCTTCCATCCCATCCGGCTCGATACTCGCAATGCGGTCCCAGAAGAGGTCGTTCGTGGCCTGCGCGGCAAGGACACCGTCATCTAAAATTACAGCATATTCAGCCAGCATGCTGCGTGAGGGGGCAAAGCTGAAGTGCGATGTGCCACCGTACGATGTCTCCCTCATGACCGCCATCTGGCGTTGCGAAATGCCGCGCGCACGCATCGCATGCTTCACCTGCGAGAACACCTCGATGGGCACCGTATCGACATTCGTATTGGGGACCCTTCCCTTGAGCGCGGCAGCCAGCTTGCCGGCGCCTAGCTTCTTTGGCCCGAATGCACCGACACGATCGAGGAACCGCTGCTGATCCATGCCGCCGGAGACACGCACCACATGCATGGGACGATACGTCCCTTGCTGCACCTGCTGGAAGCGAGCCACAATGCCGATCCTGAGCAACAGCGCGGCCACGTCTTGGGCTAGACCTTGGCTGTTCGTGCCGAACACCACCGCATGGTTCCCTCGCCCTTTCACTCTCGGCGTGATCGTGCCGTCCGTGGCCCACAGATGCCGAAGCAGAAGGCCGATTTGCACGTTGCCCAGTCGGAATGCAGACGCAGGAACCCGTTTCTCGTACGACCGCTGTCCGAAAATGCCGATCTCGCGGAACCACTGGTTGACGCCCGCAGGGTGCCAGCGGTTGCCGTTGCCGCTGATGAGCAATTGATGCCAGGTGCCCCGGCCCGCGTAGCGCGTCACCCTGGCCCCGAACTCTTTTTGCGCGGCCTCGGCTACGATCGCGCTGTTCTCCTCGGAACTCGTCGTATACCGCATCGGTTGATGACTGAGATAACTGCCGTCACCGATGAGCTGCCCCAACAGAGCTACGCGAAGATCAGGCCATGTCTCCGTGGCCGACGGTTCCGGAAGCTCACGGGCTATCGCAAGCCGGTCGCCAACACCCAGTTCGCCAACGCGTTTCCATCCATTGGCTCCAAGGAGACGATGATTCCCTGTGGCGCGTACCACCCTACCGCTGGCCAGACGAACCCGGAAAACAGGCCGATTTCCAACCAGCCAGACTTTGTCGCTCTGGGCAGTCATAACGCGCCCTTCTTCGGACAGTGCAAGCACCTCGGGAGTGGCGCCAACAAGATCTCGCACCGGCACCCGCCGCCCGTCGCTCAGGATTACCAGGGTTTCCCCTGTCACGCACTCCCTCAGATCCGCCAGCATCGGAACGGGCGGCTTCCTGGCTTCCACGGCGCGGCTGAGCTGCGAC